>JBNKDD010000189.1:0-11200 GCA_050288085.1 Anaerolineae bacterium | reverse complement strand
CACCGACGATGCTGAAACATGCTGTGAGCGTTTTTGATTTGCCAGTATTTGCAGGAACCATCAAGGCGCTTCCTCCACAGCAAACATTTGATTTGATTATTATGTATCAAGTTTTGGAACATCTAGAAAATCCACTCGAGATTCTAAGTTATTGCGAGAAGCTCCTCAAGCCTGGAGGGATGCTGGTAATTGGTGTCCCCAACAACGCAAGCTGGCAAGCTAAGTTGTTTGGCCCATTGTGGCTTCACCTTGATGTTCCCCGCCATCTTTTTCACTATACTCCCTCATCACTTGGTGGCTTGCTGAATAGCTGCGGATTTCAACAACTCAGCTTTTCAACCATCTCAATCGAGCATGACCCCTACGGTTGGGTACAAAGCATTTTGAATTGGGTGGGTTTTCGCAAGAATCACCTGACGCGATTCTTAAGTGGAATAGATAACCTCTCCATTAAGATTATTGTTCAAATCATATTGTCCGGTTTATTGTTACCCCTAATTATCCTCACATCACTTATTAGCTGGATAGTTGGTAGAGGCGCAATAATGGAGGCGCAGTCGATTAAGGGGTATAGTCGCCAATAGAGTAAAAAATCAAGATGGCTCAGGAAGTAGTTGTAAAGTCCCAAGTTGATTAAGAACATACTCCAAAAATTCAATACCTTTCATACCAAGAGATAGGGTGAGCCGATGGGTAGACGCCCAGCTTCGCCAGGAGGAGACCCGGCTCGCCCGGCTGTATGCAACCGGTAAACTCAGTGAGGAAGTCTACGACCAGCTGCGGGCTGAGTGGCAGGAGAAAGCACTCCAGGCAGATAACAGATTGGCCAATTTAGAGCGTGAGGTGGGGAATTATCTTGATGATCTGGATGCAGCGTTGGTCCTGCTGACTAGAGTTGAAGTGTTGTATGAACGACTGGGCGAGAAGCAGCGCCGGACGCTCTTGCAAAATCCTGGCGAGGCGGATTATAGGCGACGCCAACGGGGAGAGCATTGACTACGACAGGCAGTCACAATTCACACACCTCATGTCACCATAAACAAAAAGTCTGTGAAGAGAAGAACTTCACAGGCTTTCTTAACATTTTAGATGGGCGGTACAGGACTCGAACCTGTGACTTCTTCCTTGTAAGGGAAGCGCTCTAGCCAACTGAGCTAACCGCCCGAATACTCCCCCATTATAGCCGCACATTAAATGCGCGGCAAGACGACTCCGGCCTGATTCTGGTATTTTCCTTTCCGATCTGCGTAACTCACATCGCAGAGTTCATCGCCCTCAAAGAACAGTACCTGGGCAATCCCCTCATTGGCATAGATTTTGGCCGGGAGCGGGGTTACATTGCCAATCTCTAACGTAATAGTGCCTTCCCAGCCTGCTTCCAAGACCGTTGTCGGGATCAAGACACCGGCACGAATATAGGTCGATTTACACAATACCAGCCCGGTTACGTTACGCGGCATGCGGATCGTCTCGACCGACTCGGCCAGCACAAATGAATTGGGGGGGATGACACAGACATCCCCCTTAAAATCAACGTAAGCCTGCGGATCGAACTCTTTTGGATCGACGATCCGTGAGTAGACATTGGTGAATATCTTAAAGCGATCAGCGACCCGGACATCATAGCCGTAGGATGAGATACCGTACGAGATTACACCGTTACGCACCTGACCATCCACGAACGGTTCGATCATGCTATGCTCTGAGACCATGCGCTTGATCCAGTTATCTGCTTTGAGACCCATTGTCTGGACTGACTCCTTTTGGTTTACATTCGTTCAGGGGCACCCATGCCCATCAGGTCAAGTGTGCGTGCCAATGCAATCTGCGCGGCAGCATACAGCTTTAGCCGTGCCTTCGCTAAATCCTCTGGAACTTCGGAATGTAAGGCCCGGATTTCGTCATAGGTCGGGTGGAAGGTGCGGGCCAGTTCCTCATGCGCCCAAATCGCGATTTTATGAGGCTCCAACGCCAGCGCCGCCTGCTCGATTATCTCCGGCAGTTCAAGCATTTTCCGAACCAGACCCAGTTCACGCGGGTGCGTTAAGAGCGATACATCTCCGCCGTCCATCGAGAAACCACGTTCAGCCGCTTCACGGGCAATCCCGGCGCAGCGTACATGAGCATTCTGGATGTAATAGACGGGATTCTCGTTCGACTGCTTGACGGCCAGATCGCGGTCAAATTCCATGTGGCTATTAGCACTCCGGGCCAACATGAAATAGCGGACGGCATCAGCTCCAACATCCTCTACCAGGTCGTCAAGGGTTTCGATATTCCCCTTCCGCTTGCTGATTTTTCCTGCGCCCTTCAACAACACAAATTGCACCAGCACAACCTGCACCCTACTGGCATCATAGCCCAATGCGGTTAACGCGGTACTGACATCCTTCGCCTCTTCAGCATGATCGGCACCCAGGATGTTGACGGCCAGGTCGAAGCCCCGTTCCAGCTTATCGATATGATAGGCAATATCCGGTGTCCGGTAGGTGGGATCGCCCGACGAAGCAACCAGCACCCGGTCTTTGTCAATGCCAAATTCGGTAGCCTTGAACCAGGTAGCACCATCTTTTTTATAGGCATATCCGGCTTTGCGCAGGGTTTTAAGCAGCTTCTTCACTGCCCCGCTCTCATAGAGCGAGTTCTCATTGAAGAAGTTGTCAAACTTAATCCCGATCCGGTTCAGGGAAGCCTGGATGACTTTGAACATTTGCTGTTCCGCGTAATTCTTGAAGGGAACGTAATCTGCATCGAGCAGGCTTGATCCCTTCTCCGCGATCAGCGACTCAGCGATATCTCTGATGTAATCGCCTTGATACCAGTCTTCCAGAAATTCGATATCCTGGCCTAACTGCTGAAGGTACCGCGCCCTGACACTCTCACCGAGTTTACGCATCTGCTGACCGGCGTTGTTGAAGTAATATTCCATCTCGACCTGGTAACCGACGGCTGCCAGTAACCGAGCGATAGTATCCCCAACAACACCACCCCGAGTGTGCGCAATCGTAATCGGGCCGGTCGGATTGGCACTGACACATTCGACCTGGGCACGCTTCCCGGCGAAATTATCCAGTTGAGCAAAGGAACTGCCCGCTTTCAGAATCCGATCAACCTGCTGCTGAAGCCAGGAATCGGCCAGGCGAATATTGATAAATCCGCCGGTACGTTCAACTGAGCCCACATAATCAACGGTGGGGAAATGCTCGACAATAGCTTCGGCGATCAGGTCAGGTTTCATCCGGGCAAGCTTTGCCAATTGCATGGCAACCGGCGTGGCATAATCGCCATGTTCCGGTTTAGCGCGGGTTACTTCCGGCTGCGGCACCTCAAATTGGGGCAATGCGCCAGCCTGCTGTGCACTTTGGATAGCCTGCTTTATCTTTTTATCCAGGTCTCTTGGAATATGTATCATGTGCGCCTCCGTGACTCCTCAAATCGGCGCAATTGTATCACGAAGCTCCCCCTACCCCAAGCTTGTCAACCGCTGACTTTTCAGGCAGGCAGCAGCGTGCGAAGAATTGCAGGAGCGAATCCGGTCAAGTCGGATAGGGATTGGGCGAAGTCGTGACGTTTCTCACCGATAACCAGAGTCGGAACAGGGTTGCGTGTATGGCCCCGGCTCGACAAATCTTCTATGTTGCCGTGATCGCTGGTCACTACGATTAAATCTTCAGCCGTATCCCAGTTTGTGAGGATACCTTTCAATACGCCATCAAGCCGTTTGAGAAGTTCGATGGCCTGCGGCCTGTTCTGACGATGGCCGACGTAATCAGTCAACCAGAGGTCGAAGAAGGTGAAGGCATAGTCTTTGGCTAATGCGGCCAGATGCTTCCCGGCCTCCAATGGCGTGTAGGTCGGGGCATCTGCATTTCCAATCCGTGTCCGCCAGATTTTAGCGGCGGCATCATCATAAGCCATGTGCTGCTGCCATAATTCCCCGGTGAGGTCGGCGGCCATCGCCCGACCTTCAAATAAAGCCACCTCATCGAGCATCTGAACACCGCCCACATCGAGCGCCAATTGATTAGCCGACCGCAGCCGCTTGCCCCGTTCGATGCTGTTCAGAAAGGTGGAAGGATAGGCATTGACCAGATATGACTTCAGCCCGGATTGGGCCAGTTTGATGATCACACTCTCCTGCCGGATGATAGCGGCTACTTCGGGATTGGGCTTCGGCCCGTAGTGATAACCGATTTCCCTGGGAACATTCACCCCGGTCATGATCGCAGCCTGACCGGTCGCACTTTGGGGATTGCCATCAACACCAAGACAGGCATCGGTGGGGATAAATACACCCTCCGGGGATTCGATCCGGGGTAAGCCGCGCAGCCAGGTCTGACCGTTGGTAAACTGGGTCAGGGTTGGCAGGTCTATAGCAACAAATGGATTACTATCTGGATCATCGTCGCCTAAGCCAACACCATCAAGGAACATAAAAAGAATGCGTGTCAAAGCTCTACCCTATCCGTTCAAAACGATACCATGCCGAGGAATGACGGGCCGCAGTATCCTCACCAACTGAATTCCACACCGCCCGAAAATATGGCGAGAAGGATTCGATTACCTGCTCCGGCTCACAATTCGGCAGGCCACAGAACCAGTAAACCATCATCACGCCACCGCTGCGCATCAAGTCTGCTGCTGCCTTGACGTAGTTGGTACGCTGTGTGAGGTCGAGAGTATGTCCGCAGCCAATATCAACGATCAGGTCAAAAGGGCCGTTCAGGTTTAACTTTTCAAGATGCGCAACATCCCCCACCAGGAAATTTGTCCGGTCGGCGACACCGGCCCGCTGAGCCTTGCGCTTCGCCTTTTTAACAGGCCGAGCAACAAAATCGACTCCGACAGCCTGCCAGCCATGTTTTGCCAGATAGATCGCGTTGGTTCCGGTTCCGCAGCCCAGATCAAGGGCGCGTCCGGCGGGCAGCTTCTCCTCTTCAATTAAGGCGACAATCTCCGGCGGTGTGATACCGGTATCCCAGGGCGTGTTTTGAAACAGATAGCGGGTACGGTAGGAAAATCGCTTCATCGGGTCTCGTCGTAAAAGATTCTCCAGGTGTCCAGTGCAAATACACTGTCACCAAGCTTGTTGCCTTCAGCATCGAAATAAATAAAGGTCGGTGTAATCTTTACCCCAAACCGCTCCATAAGGGTTTGCCCCGGTTCGTCGTCAATGTCCAGGCGGATCACTTGCAGCTTATCGGCTGCATCCGCCTCGACACGGTCTACAATCGGCTTTACGGCAATACAGGCTGCACAATAACGGGAGAAAAATTGCAAAACTGTAGATCGCCCGGAGCTTTTAATAGCTGCGAGGACCCGGTCTGCTTCGCTCATTTCCTCGGTCTGGTTGGTAACCCGCATCCGCCAGATAAAATAAGCCAGAACCGGGATCACCACAAGCAGCGCAATGCCCATCGCGCTAATTCGCGTGGACAGCATCAACACAACAGCAATGCCGACCAGAGCCAGTGTCATCGTGATAAATGAGCGGTGATTGAAAATACGAATGAGGAGCTTCATATCATTAGAGCCTCTCGTGTCATCCGGCGAATCGATATATCAGAATATAGCGATCATTCCCTTTCAATGCGACCGGAACAGCCGTGTAAGGCGATCCCTTGACCATACCGACCGGCAGATGCTCCATGATCTGATGAACATAGGAAGCTTCAGTATGCGAATAAACCGATGCCACCAGGAAACCATCAGGCAGCATATGGGCAACACAAGCGCCAAAAGCAGCTTCCCAGCCAGGGGGATTCCGAGCGATATCAGGATGGCGGACGAGAATTAAATCGTAAGGACCAGGAGCAATATCTGATAGATTAGCAGCATCCCCCTGATGAACCGTAATGCGCTCTCCCTCAATCTGCCGCAGCTTTTCGGCGGCTTCCTGATCCAGTTCGATCAGGGTCAGGTGGGCATGGGGAAAAATATCCAGCAGCCTATCACAAGGTTGGCAGGGATAACCCGGCCCGACGATCAAAATGTGCTTTACCTGGCTATAAGCTGAATCGGTATACAACCGGGTCAATGCATCATAGAACCGGCTGAGATCGTCCTTCATCGACCGGCCTTTTTCAGCATTGCCATAGGAATGGTGCGTATCTCCTCAATACCCAACAGCAGCGCCACCCCAAAGTAGACCGCCACGCCGATCAGGCCACCTCCGACTAACAAGAACAAAGCTCCGGGATCGATCAGCTTCTTAAAGACCAGGATCGCCCCGGCCATAACCAGAGATGCCAGTGCCGCCTTTCCGGCATCAATCAAGATGCGGCGAGCATCGACCCCTTTCCAGCGGATATGGAGGATGACTAAACCGGTCAGTGCCTCGATGCCGACGGCAATCCCGTTTGCGAGGGGCAATCCACCATGGGCTAACAGCTGGGGCCGAGCCAGCCAGATCGCGAGGCCAACATTCAACGCCGTTGTAAAGAAGGAGACATACAGGGGTGTCCAGGTATCCTCCTGCGCGGCGAAAGCCCGTACAACCGGTTCGAGCATAGTCTGGCTGATCAGCGTCACGGCATAGAATTGAAGGGCATAATAGACCAGTTGAGTGCTATCCGAAGTGAACTCCCCCCCCTCATAAAGTATCTGGATCAGCGGGCGACCTAACAATACCATCCCAACGGCTGCCGGAAGCGCCAGGGTCAGGATAGCCCGGAGTGCACCACTCAATGCATTTCGCTGGGCATTAACATCTTTCTTGGCCGCCAGGGCTGCCATCGTCGGGAACACTGCGATGCCTATCGCTGTACCGATCATCGTCCAGGGCATGTTCATAATCGATTTAGCGATTTGAAGTGCAGAGGCACTGCCCTCCCCTAACCAGGATGCCCGATTGTTGTTCAGCCAATCGATGGCAATCCGGGCCATGAGCAAATCGATCACCCGTGGGGCCATCAAGACGGCAACTCGGATAAACGCCGGGTTACGGAAATCGAGGATTGGTCGCCACCGAATGCGATATTTTAACAAGCCGGGAATCTGGATCAGGAGGTGGAACACCGATCCGGCAACCGCGCCCCATGCATACCCAAATATCCCTATCGATGGGGAAAGGATCAGAACCCCGGCGATAATGCCACCGGCGTACATAACCGGGGTGATCGCGGGCAGCAAAAAATGCTGGTGGGCATAAAGTGAACCGGTCAGCATGTGGCTGACGGCGAAAATCAGCGTAGATAATAGCAAGATTCGCATCAATTGAGCCGTAAGCACCTGGGTTTCCGGGTCGAACCCCGGCCCGATTCCCCAGTCTGCCCGAACCAGAACCGGTGCGAACAGTGCCACGATCAGGGAGGCCAACGCGGTTAATAGAAACACCGCGTTAAGGACATTGCTGAACAAGGCATTTGAGCCTTGCTCGTCGTCATCTGTCAAAAAACCGGTATAAATCGGGATAAAGGCAAAGGTCAGCGCTCCACCCGCCAGGGCTGCAAACAGCAGTTCGGGGATTCCATTGGCGGCGGTGTAAGCATCGAGAACAGCACTGGTACCAAAGGTGGTGTTGACCACCCGCTGGCGAATGATGCCGGTCACAATCGACAATGAGAATCCGCCCATCACAACCAGCGTAGAACGCGCAACCTGTCCGGTACGAGATTCAGCTTCACTCATACGAATTCTCCGGTGGGGGAAATTGTTCTTCTGATAGGATAAATCAGGGGCGAAACACAGCTCGCCCCTCCAGGAGTTACCCGTCTAAAGCAGCCAGTGCTTCTTTGGCCCGTGTATAGTTGGCATTCAGACGAATCGCCTGATTATATTGCTGCCTGGCCCGGTCAATTTGATCCTGTGCCTGGAAGGCCATCCCCCGGTAGAAATGGGCTTCCTCCGAATAAGGGTTATTCGACTCGACAAGGATACTATCAGCTAACCCAACCATGTCGTCATAACGCCCGACCTGATAATAAGCCTCATATGGCCCAAAACGGTACCACAGGATACGCCAGGGCAAGCCCAGGTCACGGGCCTGGTCAAAAGCGATGGCGGCGTTCTCGTAATCACCTAGCGCCAGCAGGCTGCTCCCCAGATTAAACCAGCCAAAGGCATCGTTGGGGTTCAGGTTTAACTGTTCCTGGGCATAGGCAACCGAGCGAGTATACATCGTCTGATCATCCATGTCTTCGCCAACAATAGCGATAATTTCCTCAGCCCGATCCGGGGGATAAAAGACCAGATACACCCGGTTGAAGTGCCACCAATATTGGTTGAGCTCGTCATAGGGTTCTTCCAGATTTGGCCCCAGGTAGGAGTCCATCGTATTGAAAGCCCGGTCGGCATCTGAGAAGCCGGTCAATACCAGATAGTGCCCCATCCAGCCTAAACGATCCGGCTCTGGATCGAACCCTTTCTCGACCATCACCGGGAAGCCTGCCGAGATCAACTGCTTGAGCACCTCAAGGTCGCCGTTGACACGAACCAGCGCCTTATACCCCAGGCTTTCGGCATAAGCGGCCAGTTCGTCAGGGCGGACGTTCCGGTCTTCTGGGTCAGGTTTGAGAAAAGCAGCGGCCTGATTCTGCGTCGCTTCGACTCCCCAATAACTGAGGGTGGTGGTGATCGTAGCCGGGCCGCAGTTATTCCAACCCTGGTAGGTATGGGTAAAGCCGGTCAGATAATGGCTGGCAGGAGGGGGACCAGCGGTAGGGATTTCCCCCCCTTCGGACACAAAACCGGGGGTCGGAGTCGGCCCATCGGGTACAACCTGGGTCGGCGGGATCTCTGCCCCTTCATCCGAGGACGATCGAACAGTGGGCAACGGCGTTGGCGTGACCGGGCTGTTGGTCGGGCCCAGGTTTTCGAGAAGCTGCTGCGCCGCATCTGCTTCAACAGCAGCGGTCGGCACCGTCTGAAAGGGGTCGGTGTCGAATACCGCTTCGCGGATCGGCTCAGGGGCATAAGCCGCTATATACCGGTCTGGCACCAATCGCAGCACCGCCACGAGCCAGAAGGGAGCGGTGAGTATCAGTGCAAGGAAGACTATCGAACCACCAATCAGCAGCCAGATTACTACCTTGCGATTCAGAGTAAATCGTTTTTCCCGACCCTTTTCATCTGCCATGTGTTCCTTTAACCTTCTAATGCGGTTAATGCCATTTGCGCAGCTTCGAAGTTTTTATTGAACTTCAGCGCATAGTTAAACTGGCTTCGGGCCTCGGCGATCTCGCCATCGGCGGCAAGAGCCAATCCCTTGTAATAAAAGGCTTCTTCGGTGGCCTTCCTCGCAAGGACACTATCAGCCAGCGCAATAACATCCGAGGTACGCCCGACCTGAAGGTAAGCCTCAAAAGGAGAGAATTGGTACCATAAAAATCGCCAGGGAAGGCCCAGTTCGCGAGCCTGGTCAAAGGCTGTTGCAGCCTCCTCATAACGCCCCAGGCCGGTCAGACTGGCTCCCAGATTATACCAACCATAGGGGTCGCTCCGATCTAACTGCAACTCAAGTTGGGCAGTGTAGAGGGACCCTTCCCACATGGTTGCATCGTTCATATTCTCGCCGATAATCGAGGCAACAGCGACCGCCTGATCCGGGCGGTGGACGATCAGATAGCGGCGGTTAAACTGCCGCCAGAATGTATCAATCTCCTGGTAAGGATAAAACCAGTTTGGCCGCCGGTAGGTATCCATAGCAATGAAACCCTGATCTGCATCAGAAAAACCGACGATGGTCAGATAGTGAGAAGTCCAGCCAACCGTTTCAGGCTCCGGGTCATAGCCAGTTTCGATCAAAACGGGGTAACCGGCCAGGATAAAGTCCTTGATCACGTCGAAGTTTCCATTCTCACGGATCACAACATGGTAGTCGTAGTCTTCAACGAAATCAGCCAGTTCATCGGGGCGGACATTCGGGTCTTCAGGATTTGGTTTGAGAATACCGGCGGCATAATCCTGGGTAAACTCCACATCCCAGTAACTCATCAGGGTGGAGATCGATGCAGGACCGCAGTTATTATATCCCTGTTGGGCAAAGGTAAATCCGGTCAGGAGATTGCTAACATGGCTCAGGTCAGCCTGATTTTCGCGATCTTCCGCCCGCTCATCGACTGCCATGGCCACTGCCGGGGTAACCGTCGGAGTGGGCGCAATAGCAACAGCCGTCGGTTGGACATAACCGCCAGCGCCACCGGGTGATGAAGCGACAGCACCCTGGGCCGGAGTAGACGTCATATTATCAAAGTCATTTAGCAATGCCGCAGCAGCGCCCTGGTCAACCGCAACCGGAGTTGGTATCTGTTCACTCACATCGATCTCAAAAATGGCTCGCTGAAGCGGTTCGGGTGCATAAGCCATAATATATCGATCCGGAATAATCTTTGAAATCAACGGCAGCCACAACGGGGAAGCGACAATTAGAGTCAGCACGAATACGGCCACACTGATCAGTATCCAGGCAAGATTATGTTGACTGCTGCGCCGGGTGGCTGCATAGCTGGTTAACTGCGGGAATCGTTCAAATCGACCAGTTGAATGGTGGCTGCCCGTCCGCTTTTGAGTGGTATAACTCCGCAATTGAGGCAAACGCCCGCGACGCCTGAACAATGACATAAAATGTTACCCGTGTAAACTCCAAATCCTTGATAGCCGATTCAGTTCAATAAGTATAACGGTGGCCTGGATCAGTGACAACAAGCCTTTTCGCCCACCCAGCCAACGCTCTCCCTCCGATTAACAGACGTTGACAACAAGTTCAAAGCGTCTTAGAATGTGCATCTCAGGATGCGCATATAGCTCTTCCAATATAACCGTGGAGGAAATCCCCATATGAAAGTCTATACGACCAACGAGGTGCGAAACTTTGCGCTCGTTGCACACCAGGGCGCGGGCAAAACCTCACTTGCCGAAGCCATGTTATTCAATTCCGGTGCGATTAACCGGCTGGGTGAAGTGATGCAGGGCAACACTGTCTCGGATTACGACGACGAGGAAATCCGGCGGCAGATGTCACTGAGCATATCACAAATCCCGGTTGAGGTAAACGACCTCAAGTTGAATCTTCTGGATACACCCGGTTACACGGACTTCCAGGGTGAGGTTAAAAATGCCATGATGGCCGTTGACATGGCTTTGCTGCTGGTCGATGGCAGTTCTGGGGTAGAAGTTGGCACAGAGATTTATTGGAGCTATGCCGACGAGATGAATCTACCCCGCATGATCGTGTTCAATAAGATGAACCGCGATACTGCCC
>JBNKDD010000188.1:0-11205 GCA_050288085.1 Anaerolineae bacterium | reverse complement strand
TGTCGGGACACAACTGACAAAAACATGGCATATTTGAATGTTTGATCAGACCACAAAGAATTATTTGTGAAAGAAGTACACGTGAAACTTACGTACAATAATCTATTAAATAGTGAAAACATACTCTCTTGGGTACTTTTTGACATAATATTAGTTGAACCTTATGTAATGTAATCTGATTATATAATATCTATCTATCTCATTATATAACAATGACACAAAGGTACATTCAAAAAAAAACCCCCGAATGATCGGGGGCCGTTATCTATCTGCCTAAAATGCCGCAGCCGTGTCAGGGCCTGACCAGCTTGGTCCCCACCCGGAACAGGGTCGGGGTGTGGAGCAGCATATTGGTGTAACTGGCATTGGCCAGCGGGCAGTGGCATTCCTTGTTGTAGATGCTCTTGCGGACCGACTTCGTATTCTGGCTAAACCAGATCTTCCGAAAGTCGTAGCCCGCCTCCCGCAGATTGCCCAGCGGATCGGCCCGGATGCAGCAGGGCCAGACATCGCCATTGGCATAAATCTGGGCCGAGGCCCAACCCGCATAACAGCCGATCACCTGCGTGGACTCCGACATGATCCGCTTGACCAGCTTGTAATACTCAAAACGGAACGCCTCCGTAATCGCCGACAGGCCCCTGAACTTGGTGGTCTCGATCCGGCTGATCAGCTCGTCAATTGCCACCGAATAATCGTCGAGGCTCGGCGTGATGTCCAGGCCGTAGGTATCCAGCTCGACGCGCGGCTCGGCGATCTCCGTGATGAACTGGTCTGCCCCCGCCGAAAAAGCATAGTCGTAGAGCGGGATCACATTCTTGACATTGTGGACCGAGATCACCGAGTGGATGCCGATGGTCAGGTTCGGGTAATCCAATTGTTTGAGGGCCGCGAGGTTCTTCTCGAACTTCTCGAAGTTGCCCGGCGTCCCCCGGATACGGTCGTGCTCCTCGCCGACACCATCCAACGACAGGTTGATGACCACCGAGGAATCGGGGCAGGACTCACAGATCGCCGCCACCTTATCGGGGATGCGATGGTAGAGCAGGCTGTTGGTCGGGATGTTGATAATGCCGGGGCGGTTGTGCTTATAGGCCAGTTGGGCGAGTTCAACAATAAAGGGCAGCATAAAGGGTTCGCCGCCGCTGATCGTAAACCAGTAAGGCGCACGTCCCAGGCTCGCCAGTGACTTATCCCACTCTTCGAGGTCCAGCTCGTCTTCCCGCTTCATCCAGATGTTGCAGGTCAGGCAGCGGGAATTGCACTTCGGCGAGGGGGAAAGGGTCAGGTTCATCGGCAGCATCCTGGGGAACCCAAAGCGCCGGAAAGCCTGGTACTGCGGAATTTTGAAGAGGACATTCACCATCGAATTCACAACGACACACTCCGATTCTCTACCCGTTCATAATGGTTTAAGCCTATCGATTCCCACCCGGCAATGCCAATCGCGTTTCACGCCAGCCCCGGTAGCTGCCGATCAGATACTGCGACTGGATGTTGATGTAGTGAGTCATCAAGGCCATCAACAAGCGCCAGATCGGAACCGGCAGGCCAACTCGCCTGGCCCGTGAGCACAGAAAGGGCATCGGGATGTAGACCTTCGGTTGGAGGAAAAAGGGCCGGAATCCCTTCAGGACGGCGCGCTGACCGTTGCCATAGCCGATCCGGTAAGCCTTCTTGCGGATCGCTTTCCACGAATCACGGGCCGGGTGATCGACCAGGGCTTCGGCGCAGTAGATCAGCTTGAAGCCGCCCTTGCGGATCGCGCGGTGGCAGAAGTCCACGTCACCGCTGGAGATCAGGCTGTCGTCGAACAGGCCGACCGTATCAAAGACCCGGCGGGTGATAAACAGGTTGGCGGTGACGGCATAGTCACGATCCCGGATCGAGTCGTGCTGGTTCAGCCAGATGCAGGTATCGACCAGTTCGGGCAGGGTCGGAGGGTGTTTGGTCAGGGGCCAGATGCGCCCGCCGACCAGGTCAACCTGCTGGTCTGCCAGGGCCTTCAGGCCGGTTTCAAGCCAATCAGGGTGGGGGGTGGCATCCACATCGGTGAAGGCCAGAACCGGCGTCCGGCTGGATAATACCGCTTTGTTCCGGGCGGCGTAGGATGATTGGCGGTCGCGTTCCTGTAGAACAGTGATTCCCTGGCCGGCGGCTTTTTTCAGGTGGGCCAGCGTGGCCGGGTCGGTGGAGTTGTTATCCACCAGGATAACGTCGAACCGGTCACGGGGAAGAGTCTGGACGTCCAGGCAGGTCAGCAGGTTGGCGAGATCATCGCCAGAGTTGTAAACCGGCACAATCACCGAAACGCGCTCAGACATGAAATCAATCCTGGGCCTGATCGGTGGGTTGGCCGCTTTCGCCGTTGTACCGGGTAAGCACCCGGCGGCGAATGCTGGCCGGTACCACCACCTGGATCATCGCATTCATGGTGTGGGAGAATCCTTTCCGGTCCAGCAGGAACAAGGCGGCAATGTAAGCAACCCCACCGACCGTGATGCTGATGACGAGTTGGAAGACGGCGGCTTCAAGATGCCGGGCGGACAATTGGCGAGCCGCTACAATGACGATTGCCATGATGGCGCTTGAGAAGAAACTTGGCCCCAAGGTCGTGATCCCTTCACGGAGATTAACCTTCAACAACTGCATCACGACGATCATGTAGGCCAGAGATGCGGCTGACAAGACCAGGGCCATCGCTGCCGAAGCCCCAACTATGCCGCTCCGCAAGCCTAACCAGAGCGCCAGAACAACAAAGGGCAGCTTGATCAGATTGAGCTTGAATGCGATATCTGTACGTCCGATGGAGGAGGTCACAGGGCCGCTTAATTGTGAGAGTGATCGGAGCAGCATAAAGGCCGTAAAGGCACGGAACACCGGAATAGTGTCGATCCACTTCTGGCCGTAAACCACCGGGATGAATAAATCGGCGGTGACGATCAAACCAATCAGGGCCGGGGTGGTCATGGTGGTGATCAGGTGCATCATGTCAAGGTAGGTTCGTTTCACCTTATCGAAGGCGCTCTGGTCACGGGCAAGGGCCGGGAAGGCCACATCCGAGACGAGCGTGACAACGTTGTTGAGAACCCATTGAGGCTTGGTCTTGGCAAAGGTGTATATTCCCAGGGCATCGGTCCCCAGAACCCGCCCAATGCTGGCTTCGTCGATATAGCTCATTATGTAATTCAGAAAGCTGGAAAGCGACAGGTTACGTCCGAAGTCAAAGACTTCTCCGATAATTTGCCGATCCAACTCACGGCCTGGCAAAAAGCCGGATGTCCACCAGCTTGCAACCATCAAAAACAGCGAACCAACCATCCGGGGAATGACCAGGCTCCAGGCTCCATAGCCCAGATAAGCCATCGCTATGCCGCCCAGTGAGGTGATCAGTAGATTAACAATTTGATAGCTTTCATGGATAACAAACTGGAAACGCTTCATCAAGAGGGCAAGCGGCACCAGGGCCAGTGTGTCAAATATGAAGACCAGCACAATCACACGGGACAAGGGGGTAACCAATGGGGAGTCATAAAAACGCCCAACCCAGCCTGAGATGAGCAGCATGACTATCCCGGCCAGGGCGCTGACAGCAGCATTTAACCAGAAGGCAGTGCTGACGTAGGTTTCCTCGTCTTGCTGGTAATGAATCACTGCATCACGGGTGGCGGAACGGGTAATGGTGATCACACCGTTGTAGGCCAGCAGCGCAATGGCAACAACCCCGTAGTCTGTTTTGGTCAACAGCCGAGCGAGAATGATTCCACTTGTTACATCTATGAGTGCTGTGATTATTTTTCTAAACGATGTCCAGCGCAGACCTCGTTCGACGCTTCGTTCTAATCCTGTCATAAGGTAAGATAACCATTGATGAGAGCAAATAAAAAATAAAGTTGGTGAGCTTATTCCTGGCGAGTGACCTTCCATAACATGTCGGCATCGCCATCAAGTGGATCAAGGTGATATGCGTTGAGGTCAACATCTCCTTTTTCTTCTGCATAACGCCGCCCATAGCGGCCCAGTAGATAAGCTTCACCATAATCATCCAGGATACGGTCTAATGCTTCGGGTGACAAATCTTCTACCCAAACGTGCTCAGTCTCCCAGTAGGAGTATCCCAGATCATAATAGTCATACAACATTAATGCATTATAACTGCCAATGATAGTCGGGGCAGGCGGGTCGATCTCCTGCATGAGGTCAATTGCTCTGATCTGGTTCAAGGCAATCTGATATTGGGAATAGATATCCAGGCTCCAACTAAGCCCCGTCGCCGCAACAATGACCAACAGGGGTGTCCAGATAAATTGGGGATCAAAGTGTGGACGGTCGGCGCTATGTTTGATCAACCACCAGCCCAATAAGATCAGGCTGCCCAGGGCAAAAATCGCCGAGAGGAAAATCCCCGGATGCTCGTAAGCGACCAACCAACCGGCAGCCAACCGGCATATATGTGGCCGAATTTTACACCCGCCCAGGCTAGCCAGGACGCCCAGACCAAGCGCCGCACCAAAACCGATCACTGCCCGGAGGATAGTTTGCCGGGGCAGCAGGGTTTGTTTACGCAGCCAGGCAACCGCCATACCAAAGGCCAACACTGCCAGGCCGTAGAAGGGGATGTACGGGCCAACCGAAATCATGCCGCCAAAAGGCAGATGTAACAATCCCGTGATCAGAATCAGCCACAGCGTTTTGCGGGTGCGGTGAGTGCTCTCCGGGTCATCTAGATCACGAAGCCCATTAACAGACAAAATGGTGGCGAAAACCAAGCCAGCCAACCCCAGGCTGACAGCGGCAAAGGCCAGACTACGCAAGGCCGGATGAAAACCAAAGCCGATCTCCCGGCCCGCCAAAATTTGATCGGAAAACAACGCCGTGACCGACACTACCGCCGCCAGCCCAATTCCGCCGCCGCCCAACAGCAACCAACGCGGAAGGCGCATCTTCCGGCCAAAGAGCAGCATGGGCAGAAAAGCAATGCTTGATGGTGAAACCGCCGCCGCCAGCACAGCGAATAATATTGCCAATATCCCGATAAGAACAGCTCGCCCAGGGGATTGGGTACGCTCACCGGCTGTCGGGTCAAAGAGGGCTGCATATAACCAGAGCGTATAGGCCGCCATCAACGCCCCGGCCTGCATGATGTACACCTCGACTGTTACCGAGTGGAACCAGTATTCTCCGGCAGTTAGCAGCACCAATGCGGACAGCCAAGCGGCTACCCGATCCCGGGTGTGATAGATGACTGCCTGATAGGTCGCCGCCACGCCAATCGCCCCAAATAAGATTGAGACGAACCGGACGACATATTCGGGTGGGATAAAGGGCAGCAGCTTGATCATCAACCAACTGAGGCCAATGTGCCCGATGTGCGTTGGAATTTCAAGCAGATTTCCCTCGGCGGCCAGGGTGGTGTATTGGGCTGCATCGCCGTTTGTCAAAGGATAACCGGCGGTCAGCAGATAAAATAGCAAAGCAGCAGCGAAGGCAAACAGGAAGCCATACCGCTCAAAAACACCAGCACCAGAAGATTTTTGCAGATTGTTCAAGTTGTTTGCTCCGGTTGATAGCGGAAGGATGAATTCCAACCCCGCCGCCCGCCAAAGTAACCCAGGGTCATCCCAGCATACCAGATAAACAAAAATGCCGGACGATGCCAGCGATCGGGGCCGGGAGTTCCGATAAACAATTCACGCAGCAATCCGGCGATCCGCCCGGAGTTTTCACCGGTACTCATAGCATAATGGTCAGGGTAGCTGCGGTGCATGTACTGCGCCCCCCAACCATGCCGTAATGCCTGCCGCCAGAGTGCTTTATAAGTGGTGCGGTGCTGGTGGCGGATGATGGCGTCCGGGCGATAACCAACAGACAGACCCAATTCAATCTGCACCCGCCAGCAGAAATCCATATCGCCAAAAGCTGGAAGGGTTTCATCAAACCCGTTAACGGCCTGCCAGACCTCGCGCTTGACGAGCATATTGGCGGTCGAGGCAGAGGACAGGCTTTTATGCTCAAGTGATTGGCTGTGCGCCATGATGCCCATTTCATCTGTCAGGCGGGCGATAGGGCTATCCAGGTCATAGGCGACCACCTCCCCAACAGTGATCCCGGTGGATGGGTCATCGATGCCTGCTACCAGACCGGTCAGCCAACCGGGGTCGGGCACACAATCTCCATCGGTAAAAGCCAGGACATCGCCCCTGGCCTGACGCGCACCGCAGTTGCGGGCCCCATAGGAGGTTAGCACGGCGTGTTCCTCAAGCAAAGTGACCGGGTACCGCCGCACAATATCCGGTGTAGCATCGGTTGATCCATTATCGACGATCAAGATTTCTCGTTGGGATTCCGGGTAATCAAGTGCCATCAAGGCATCCAGCAGGGCGGGTAGGGTATGGGCGCTGTTGTAAACCGGCACAATAACTGAAACGAAAGGCATATCTACCCCACAGGCTTTAAATAATTGGTGACACGGGCCGTACATAGATGCTCACCGGTTTCTACGAGGTAGATATCCACCTGGTGGAATACCAGCGAGCGCGTCCGCCGGATCAGCTTACCGACGGCCCGCACCGTGCCCTCATGGGCTGAACGTAGATGAGTCCCGTTGATCTCGATGCCGACCGGGAACTTTTCGCCCAGGTTGATTCCCCAGGTTGAGTGAATGCTGGCTGCCGATTCTGCCAGCACCATGCTGATCCCGCCGTGCAGCAGCCCCATCGGTTGGCGGGCTGCATCGGTGATCGGCATGGTCAGGATGATTTGTTGGTCGTCGATATCGGCTAATTCGATATCGAGCGCTTCTAAAGCGGTATGCTTGTTCATAGCCTTGAAACCGGTCAGCCAGGTTTCTTTATCCACCGGCATTTTCATCTCAGGCAAATTCGATCACTCTTTCGATCACAAAGTTAACGTCCTCGTCGGCCATACCATACCACATGGGCAAACGCAGCAGGCGGTCGCTCAGTTCATTGACGTGGGACAGATCGCCGCTGGTTCGCCCGAATTTCTGCCCGGCAGTTGAATCGTGCAGGGGGATGTAGTGAAAGACAGCCTCTACCCCAACCTCTTTGAGCTTTTGCTGCACCTCGGTGCGATGCGCCAGATCACGAAAGAGCAGGTAATAGATATGGGCGTGGTGCTTACTTTCCGGCGGAACCACCGGACGGCGAATCTTACCCGCTGCTTCCAGAGCAGCAAAGGCAGCGTGGTAACGATTCCAGACCGAGAGGCGCGCCTCGGCGATCCGGTCAGCCTGTTCAAACTGAGCATACAAAAAGGCGGCGTTTAATTCGCTGGGCAGGTAGGACGATCCTACATCAACCCAGGTATATTTATCGATCTGCCCCCGTAAAAACTGGCTGCGATTGGTGCCTTTCTCCCAGACAATTTCAGCCCGTTCGATCCAACGCTCGTCATTGATCAGGAGTGCGCCACCCTCGCCGGAGATCACATTTTTGGTATCGTGGAAGCTTAATGCACCCATGTGCCCAATCGTGCCGAGAGCCTGATCGCGGTAGGTAAAGCCGATTCCCTGGGCAGCATCCTCGATCACTAACAGGCCGTGCTGATCGGCTATCTCCATGATGGTGTTCATCTCACAGCTAATTCCGGCATAATGCACCGGGACGATGACTCTGGTCTTACCGGTGATTGCTGCTTCGATCTGTGTCTCGTCGATGTTGAGGGTGTCCTCACGCGAATCGACAAATACGGGAACGGCTCCACGCAGGACAAAGGGATTGGCTGTCGAGACAAAGGTGAAGGACGGCATGATCACTTCGTCACCGGGTTGGAGGTCTGTCAGAACAGCAGCCATCTCCAGGGCGGCTGTGCAGGAATGGGTTAACAGGGCCTTTTTTGTACCCAACCGGGCCTCAAGCCAGGCGTGGCATTTCCTGGTAAAAGCGCCATCCCCGGAGAGATGTTCACTGGCAACAGCTTCTTTGATATAGTCGAACTCTTTGCCGACTGCGGATGGCCGGTTAAACGGCACGTAGTGGTAAATGACCCCACCTCCATAGGTTACGGCTGATAGCCATCTATTATATAGGGGATTGGTGGGAATATGTAGCGATGTATCAGGGGCGAATACGCGAGGTGGCTATCAGGACAATGCCCAGTCCGCCGAGAGCCTGGACACCGGCCCCCATCGCCAGGGCGTAGGCTGCGCCAATCAAGCCATGCGAGGGGATCAGCCAGAAACAGGCCGCTGCGGTTACCAGCACCACCCCGATAAAAAGCGGTAACTGCGCCCGGAAGTATCGGGCCGCCGTCATGCCAATGCCCATGAAGGTCGAGAGGTATTGAATCCCGGCGGCGATCATAATCCAGGTGAAGACGTCGATCCGGGTGGCGTATTCAGCCCCATATATCAGGGTGAGGAACCATTCTCCGCCCAGGATCGCGATCAATACCCCGGCTATTCCCAGCAAGGCTCCGATTCCGGCCAGTCGGGCCAGCAAGAAAGTAAAAGCCCTGGCGTTTCCCTGGGCATAATATTTGGCGAGGCGCGGGCTGGCGGCGTGTCCCAGCGAGATCACCAGGGTGTTTCCGGCCACGATGATGTAGGCCATCGCTGAGAAGATACCAAGTTCGGCTTCGCCCCAGTAGCGTTCGACAAAGTAGCGGGGAAGGTTGGTGTTCAGCGAGATCAGCATCATCACCAGGCCAAGCGGTAGGGAGAGCCTGACCAGTTCAAACAGGGCAGGCCACTGCCAGCGCGGTAAGGGGTAGGCGGCTGCCGGATCGGTGACGGCCTCCGAGCGTTTGAGCACCCATGCGCCGTTCCGTACATCGTAGTTCAGTACCAGCACCCAGGCCCCGATCAAGCCGATCACGCCCCAGATCACCTGCCGGGTCAGGTAGGTGAGCAGGCTGAATAAACCGAGCGACAATATCCCTTTGAGGATCATCGAGAGGGCGATTCGATCCATCCGTTCGCGCTGTTGGAGCAGGCCGTAAAACACATCGCTGGTGGCTTCGACTGCCTTTGCCACACCGACGGCGATGATCACCCAGGCGGCTTCTATCCGGTAGCCGCCGAGCAGGGCAATCCCCAGGATCACGAGGAGGCCCAATGTGGTTGTCAGCAGGCGCAGGGCGAAATAATCACTGAAGGTGTAGTCGCGGCTGGCGTCGGTTGCCTGAACGGCCCGGAGCTGCAAATTGGTAAACATGATCACCGGGGCAGCGATGGCTAATCCCAGGGAGAAACGACCAACATCCGCCGGGGTGGTCAGCCGGGCGAGCACGACCAGCATCAACCATTGCGCCGCAGCATACACTACATTCCCGACGAATGTCCAGGAAAAGTTGGCCCGCAGCGAAAGAGATTTCCATCCCTCAGTTGATGATGCTGACATGAATCCCCCCTCATTGACCTCAAGTATATCTTCCAAGTCGGTCAGGGGGGGATTCTGTAAGAGATTTGTGTTATGTCAGAGGGGCACGGGCCCCTGATTATTCAAATGAGAATCGACCAGCCTACTCGATCTCTTCTGTGTATGTGATACCGCGTCTGGCTAATTCCTTAAGGAACTCATCAACCGGGAGCGTGACCTCCGGTGGCAGCACTCCGGTGGCGACCACGCGCCCATCGGCGATCATCTGCGCACCGATGGCAAGCGGGATGCCCACGTTTTTATAGTAGGCGCTCTCGTTGCCCCATTCTTCCTGCGGCGGGTGACTGGTGCGATAGGTCAGTTTCTTTGTTTTGCCATCTTTCTCGCCGTCTACTTCGATCACCAGCCCGTAGGCCCAGACCGGGTTCCACTTCGACCAGGGGAGCGCCAACAGCAGTTCGGTAGACAGGTCAAGCGGCGCACGACCCTGTAAGGTGTCGAGCGGCTGGTTACTGAGCGCCCCGGCTTCTTTGAGGGTGCGCATCATATTCATGACATGCGGCGGGAAACATCCCCGGACGCTGGCGTGATTCAGAGTCGGGTAGCTGATGGGCAGGCTGTAGGCTTCGTCATGCGGGACGAAGTAAACCGGCTGCTCCCCGATATGCTCGTGGAAGCGGATCAGCTTTTCACCGGACAGCGGCGGCGCGGGCACCCATTTGCCATCCTGGAAGTAGGCTTCTTTACGATCCGGCTCTTCCGGGTTGAATTCCCAGGTGGTCGTTCTGAGCAGTCCGGGGGCGGGGGCAAGGCAGCGAAAGGCAGCAAAGTAAATCTGAATCGAGTCCACCCGATCCAACTGCGAAACGCCTTTAGCCGCCAACACGTTGGTGATCCCTGGTGTAGCGCCTACGCCGGGAATGAAGATCATATTTTTTCCGGCGGCTTCTTCGTTCATGGCGAACTGCGGGTCTTCGCTTGATAGATCAAGCCCGTTCACGCCGACTTCCACACAAATCTGATTGACGATCAGATCATATTTAAAGGGCAGACCATTCACCACCACATCAAACTGGGGGAAAAGCTCCCGCATCGAATCGACATTGTTGGCGTCAAACTCAAGCGGTTTGAGCCGGTCATCTCCGATCTCATCAAGCAGGGCGGTAACCGCCGCTAAGTTTCCATCGGCAACAACGATCTCATCAAATGTACTATAAGCAGCGAGGTCGCGGGTTGTTTCTTTACACACAGCCCCGGCCCCACCAAGAACCAATGCACGCATGGTTAACTCCTAATTTTTGTTGGGGAAAAGTTTCAGTTCGATAGAAGGGCAATGTGGAGGATAGAATTAGTGCGCCCCGGAACTACTCCAGCGCACCCATAGGAGGCATCGACGAATAAACGGTGCATCGATTGGAAGGTGTTGATCGTACATAGTAGTACACTCCCATTGTGAGTGATTGTAGCACAATCGTGTGCCGATGTGAATAATGCGTGTGTCGTTGATAGGGAGAGAGTCCACTAATTTCACGAATTACTTGAATTTTTGTCTTTGAACTCATTGAAACTATTTGGACGATAAACAGCCTTTTTTAGAAAAAAACATATTTACCTCACCCCTGACCTTTAGTCGGCTTTGGCCGACTGCCGGTCTTTCCCCTCTCCATAATGGAGAGGGGGAGGGAGAACTGCCTTTGGGCAGTTCGGAAAGAGGTGAGGTCATTAACGATAATTTTTTCTAAAAACTTGGCATTCCCTATTTAAAAAGTTTCAACCAGTCCTTTCAGTTGGTGCAACCGGTGGATAAGAAGCATTTGACTATAGAGCTCCTTCACCCCACTAATTTGGATTGACAAGTGCCTGG
>JBNKDD010000187.1:0-11258 GCA_050288085.1 Anaerolineae bacterium | reverse complement strand
AATGCACCATATACATCAGATAACCATTCGGCAAAGGCCAGCCCTTCCCAATCGGGGCGATGCTGGGTGCTGCGACCGGGCTCACCGGGGAGGTCAACCGCAAAGACGCGGAAGTGCTGCGTATAGACCATCACATCGGCGATCCACATGGTGGCGTTGCTGCCTGCCCCGTGAAGCAAGATCAGCGGCGGCGCAGATGGGTCACCGCAGGCCAGGGCAAAGGTATCGCCGTGCCGGGTCGGGAAGTTGCAGGTTTCATAAGGCAGCGGCCATTGAGCCAGGGTGTCGTCGTACAGATGCAAAACGGCCTGCTCCCCGGCAGGTGATCGATATATCGGTGGTATTTGCATAATTGCAGTGTCAGTCATGATGTTTAATCCTTTTAGCGCTCATTCGCAACATGGTTTGGTAGGGGGCGACTGGCCAGTCGCCCCTACTTACGAATGGCTGTTTAGTTCTTCTCTCAGGTGTTTGATCCAGTCCAGTTCATGCCGGTAAAAACCGATCCAATTCTCGTGGATCAGGCGGCTCAAAGTACCCCGTCGCGATGTGTCCTGTGCCCCATCACGCTTTTGCTTTTCCTGGTGCATCAGCAGATAGGTTTGAATGTCGGCCTCGTACCGGTCGATCAGATCGGCCAGCTCGTCGGGTTCCAGGTGATCGGCCCACATCAACCGGATCAACAGCTCATGCTTGAGATCAGGTGCCGGTGGTGTGGATAACAACCACGCTTTCAGGGCTTCCTCTCCGGCGGCGGTGATCTGGTAAATTTTGCGGTCGGGCAAATCCTCCTGCCGCTCGACCTGCTTGGTGACCAGACCCTCCTCGAAAAGCTTCACCAGCGGGCGGTAAATCTGGTTGTTATTGCCCGACCAGTAAAGGGTCTCCGATTCGGAAATGATCTTTTTCAGGTCATACCCGCTCAACGGGCCTTCGCTCAATAA
This sequence comes from Anaerolineae bacterium, assembly GCA_050288085.1. GTDB lineage: Bacteria > Chloroflexota > Anaerolineae > Aggregatilineales > UBA3940 > JBNKDD01. The sequence continues at coordinate 10,314 of JBNKDD010000187.1, read as the reverse complement.
TCCGAGAATGGCATATTGTATGGACATGTTCCTTCAACCGTAAATGACTTAAGTCTTTGTTAACATATGTTATGATTAACATATGTTACAGCGCTAAAACCCTTCTGTCAAAATAAAGTGGGAGATCGCAGCGGTCGAAAATCGCGTCTATTAGCCTGTCGGGCAGTACAAAAAGCTAACAACTCGTAAAAATACACCTTTTTTCCCATGTTAAGCGTATAGAATGTAAGACATACTTATATTGTGTAAAACATTGTGGAGGCCTAGGGATTGATGACTGGTTATGTGTTAGTGGTAGATGACAGCCCGGACGTGCAGCAGTTGGTTCTGGATGTTTTGAGCACTTATGGTATTACAGGTCAAAAAGCCGGTGATGGGCAAGAGGCGCTTGATATCATCGCTGAAGATCAGCCGCTGGCAATTGTCCTTGATTTGATGATGCCCATCATGGATGGATTCACAACCCTGACCCATCTTCAGGCTGATCCAAAGAAACGTCACATTCCGATCATTTTGCTCTCGGCATTGGTCGGCACTGACCCCAGCCTGTATCGACTGCCGGGGGTGGTTGGCGTGATGCAGAAGGGGGATTTCTCCATTGAGGGATTCCGTTATCTGCTGGCTCAGGCCGGTGTGATGGCCGTACACTGAACGGCAAGAACACTTCATTTGAAGCTGTGCCCTATCGCCTGATGGGGCTTTTTTCATTCTATACCCCAGGATATAAACAGAAATATACGGATTACCAGATTTACAGTCTTCCTTGACTGGCAGATACTATAGACAGGGATAATCGATAGTACTCTAGTACTCCAGGAGTTTATGCTATGTCGGGTTATGTGCTGGTCGTGGATGACAGCCCCGAGATTCAAGCCATTGTGCTGGATGTGCTGGCCGAGTACGGTTATCAGGGTGAAAAGGCTGATAATGGTCAACAGGCCCTGGAAATGGTGCAGGCCGATCCGCCATTGGCAATCGTTATGGGGCTTGCCATGCCGATTATGGATGGTTTCACCACTATTAAACATTTGCATGAGGATGCCCTTAGCCGGGATATTCCGATTATCCTGCTCTCTGCACTGGTCAATGATCTCCCGCAGGACTACCAACTGCCCGGTGTGGTTGGTGTGATGCTCAAGGAAGAGTTCTCGGTGGATGGCTTCCTGGATATGCTGCCTCAGGCCAGTGGGCAAGGAACCGATTAGGTTAAGTGGAACAAGATAATGATTTTGAATAAAAGCCTCAAAACCTTACTTGTTCCGAGTAAATAGCTTTTGCTATTTACCATACAGTTGGGCCATTTGATTTAAAATCTAATGTCTGGCCCAACTTAGGACTTACGCAGTTAAACGGGCAGACGGGGGGCTGAAGTTTAAGCCCCTTGCCCAGGCGCAAAATCGATTGGTTTTGCCTAAGTCCTATAGGTATCTGGTCAAAGGTGAGGATTGCACAGCAAGTCTGCTGTGATTGGTTTACGAGGGGCATGTTATGTCTGGTTATGTGTTGGTTGTGGACGATAACCCGGACGTTCAAAATCTGGTTCTGGAGGTGTTGAAATTGTTCAGCATCCCTGGGGATAAAGCGGATAACGGACGGGAAGCACTGACCAAGATCGCTCTCAACCGACCTATGGCTATCGTGCTCGACCTGATGATGCCGGAGATGGACGGATTTTCAACGCTGGCCTATCTGCAAAGTCACCAGGATAGCCAGGGTATTCCCATTATTTTGCTGTCTGCTGTGATCAGTCCGGATAAGAAATTCCAGAATTTACCCGGTGTAGTTGGTGTGATGGAAAAAAGCATGTTCTCAGTCGATGGCCTGCGCCGTCTGCTGGCAGAAGCCGGTGTGGTGGCCGTTTAGTTTACGTTCTAACAGGCTCACCCCATGACCCGACGCCCTACAGAATCCCCCGTAGGGCGTCATTTTTTTGTCGCTGCGGCCTGGGTGGTGCGAACCAATCTCAACAGCCTCTGGAAGGTTCTTTCGCCAGGCAAAGGCGGAATACCGTTCCGCCCTCTTCCGATGTTGTGAAGTCTACCTTTCCACCTAAGTAGGTCTCACCGAACAACTTCATGGTATAGGTTCCCAGCCCTCTACCCGATCCCGCTTTTGTGCTGAAATTCCGCTGGAATATCCGCAGTGTCACTTTTTCAGGAATAACCTGCCGGTTCCATACACAGAACGTCACCGCCCTGTCCGATTCCTCTAGCCACAGCCTTACCTCGCCTCCCGGCTCTGTCGCTTCAAAGGCATTGATCACCATATTGATAAGCACCCTGCGCAGCAGTGAGACATCGGTGACCAGATCAACACCTGGAACAGGTTTTGATATCTTGAAAGCCTTTTCTAAGGATGCCGGGTGATTGGTAAATATCTCCTGCAATTCTTTTAGTATCTCGTCTATTGAAACCTGATGAGGTGTGATGTGATAGGTGTTGGTAGCGTTTTGAGAAAGGACGCTCTGGATTTCCACCTCTTTCCCCAATTGCACGGCCAACTGTTTGATCCGCTTTGCCAATACGTCAGTTGGCTGCTTTGAATCCAACATCTGGCTGTTGAGGATTAAGGCTGCAATGGTGTTGTTGATATCGTGGAAGAAGGCCCGATTGAGCGCTGCCTGCTGCTGCTGGACGGTCATATCTTGAAGAAACAGGAGGAGGAAGCGTTGTTTCCTGAACATGATGGGACAGCATCGTACCTGGAAAAATAAATCAGCTTGCTGCCCGTCTTTATCAACGGTAACCACACAATCCCTCGGTTCTGGCTTGTTAGTGGTCAGGCTAGACATGATCGCTATAACTGCACCACAGGTAGCACAGTATTTGCTTGTCCCACAACCGCCGGGTTCCTCATGAGCATGAATGCAATTGATAGCTTCCCCAGGGCGAAGCCCTAATACTTCTCCGGCATTGTCAATCCCCAGGGTTTCCAACAAGGTGTCGTTGATTGCCAGTATTTGCCGGTGTTCGTTCAGTACGGCCACAAGTCCAGAGACGACTTCCATTACGGTGTCAATCACCGCATTATTGCTGATGGCCTTTATATTTCGTTGTAATACTCTACCGTTTGCTCGCGCTGGGGGAGCAAAGTAGGTTTGAACATCAACCCCCTGATTACCATTGACCTTTGACATAACCAGACTCCGATCAGATTGTCATCCCAATAACCTTTCGATAGTGCCATGTGGTAGTAGATACAGCAGCGATAATAGATAGAAGTTACCCTATCCACAATCATATTATATGACAACCTGTAAGAAAAGGTGAAATCATACTTCACCTCTTAATCGGCTTGGATCTTATCCTCGTGGTGTGGGGGTGGCGAAATCGTCCTCTTCCGGTTCGGGTTCCTGCACGGTGATATTCATGAAGAACGGCTCACCGAACGGCAGCCCGTCCGGCGTGCGAAGCTGGTAGGTGGTCAGATAGTTTCCCGGTTCATCTGGAGCCTGGAAGGTCAACATCAGGTCATAGGCGCTGCCTGCCGGAACCACGCTCCCAATCGGGGCAGCCAACGGTCCACCCAGCCGGAATCCATCCAGGAAGACAACTTCGGTATCGGTCGGCCAGTCTGCGCAGCCGTTGTTCTGAAGCCGCCAGATTTTATCGAAGACCTGTCCCGCTTCGAGGACGGCTCCATCCGGGATGCTGAGATCGTTGACGAATGTGGCGTTGAACTCACAGACTGTCTCGGTCGGGACTAACGGGGTGACATTCGGATCGATGGGGACGGCGGTTGGCATGGGCGCTTGTTCAATGGTAGGAGCGGCTTGTTCGATGGTTGGGACAGCATTGCTGCCATTATCATCAACAGGCGGGAGCGGCGAGGGGATCAGTGTCACGGTGGGTAATGGGGCGCTGCCCGATGCTCCACACGCTGATAATAACAGTACCATCCCTGTTGCGATCAATACCCGGCTGTGATTATAGGTCATCTCGACTCCTCCACTGGAACAAGCATAGCCGAGATGACCTGACAAGACAAGCACAGCACAGGTAAGAGATGCACGAAAAGGTGGGGGATTTTAAGTGGAGCTTTACCCCCCATCCTCGCTGTCGCTCGGATTCGCCCCCCTTGCAAGGGGGGCAGATGAACCTGATGGTTCAGCGGGGGGTGAAAGGCTCGAAATTAACAGCCTGGCAATAGTTCCTCTAAAATAAGAGAATACCTCGGAATTATGGTGATGTTTCCTCACACATTTCGAGTACGTCCTGAACGGCCTCAATCACCACTTCGGGTTTTTGATACTGGGGATAATGTCCACTCTCATAGATTCTGAGCTCGCTGTTATCACTCAGCAAGAGCAGTTCCTCTTGCAATTCGAGCCACATATCATTAAAGAGCGGCCCCTGCTCTCCTACAGAAGTGGATATTCTTGATGTTGCAATTATAATCAGCGGGAGGTCGCCGAGATAGTCATACTGCCCTGCCTGGGCCAGCGTGTTTGGCGCTTCGACCTTTTCATCAAACCAGGCCATACTTGATTTGGGCAAGTACGCCAGTATCGGATCACCAGTTTCGGGTGGTAGATCATATACTGTGCTGGACTTGCGGTTAGGCGATCCCATGTGAGACAAAAACAGGATCAACGGCCTGATATTTTTATCCGGGATTTCTGTCGGAAGGCCAACCTCCTCGAACCGGGTGAGCATCTCAGGGTGGCTTGACTCGATCACTACCATCCCGCAGACATCATCAGGATATTGGCCTGCAAATATTCTGACATAGGCCCCCCCAAATGCATGTCCGACCAGCAGATAGGGGCCCTCTTCTCCCGCTGCATCCAGGACAGCGTGAAGTTCTTTAGCAATTGTCTCACCATCTCTTGGACGTGGCCCCGGTTCGCTCCACAGGATCCCGGCACGGTCGTAGCTGCAAGCCCGCGTTAACTCCCCGATGTCCCCCTGGACGTCGCTCCAACTCAAAGAGCCATACTGGTCAAGATCAGACTCGAAGACAACCGTTGGCGATCCGGTTCCGACACAGTCCAGGTGAATATCATGGGTGGGCAGGCTGATCATCTCGCCGGGGGGTGGAAATTCAACCCGATATTTGTGGCGGGTGACAGCTTCACGTATCAACCCAAAGGCGATCAAGCCTAAAAAGAGCGCGAGTATCACCAGCAGAATCTTTCCAATCCTGCCCAGACAAGAGCGTCCGCGCTTATTTGTATCCATCGATTTGTCCCCATCAGACGACATTTTCAAGAACTCCTTGAAATATATTGATTGAAAACATTGTGCAAATTATCATCGCAAAAAACGAGCATGTTGCACAATCTATACATGCCCTATCCCTCATAATGAAAACACCATTCAACAGGGTAATATGACAGAAGGGGGGATGGGTCATGTGCTTCCTTTTGCCACTTCAGGTTTGAGTTTGCTAGACTCTTGCCAGTATTCGATGGAGGAGATAACCACCATGCCAACCCTGTTTATTTGCTACAGCCCACCGGATCGACCATTCGTTGACCGGCTGGCCGCCGACCTGAAAGCCGCCGGTATCCCGATCTGGCTTGACCGGGAAGAGACCGATGCCGCGCGGGGATCATCGGATTGGCGCAATGCGGTTGAACGGGCGCTCGATGATTGTTCCCACATGCTGGTTGTGCTGTCACCGGACGCGCTCAATGACGCAGATGTGGCCGCCGATTGGAGTTACTTCGTGGGGCAGGGCGGGATGGTTTATCCCGTATTGGCCGGGGATTGCCCGATCCCGCGCCGCCTGAAAGAATACGATGCGTGGAATCTTCACGAAGATTATGAAGCTGAGTCCGCTCGCTTGATCGAGGAAATCAAAACCGGGTTTGCCCCTCAGGAGGCATCGACTAAGGACATCGTGCAAACCATCTTGATGCTGGCCGCCGGGTTATTGATCGGCGGGGTAGGCGCTTACCTGTGGTCATCGGGATTGTTTAGTGGGCGCGATGCAGCGAGTCCGACCGCCGCGCCGGAACCCACACCGGCCATCGTCATCCCAACCGACGAGCCGCTGCCCGATGTGTCAGACTTGAACGCCCAACGCCTGATGGGTCATACGAGCGGTATCCCGGCGGTGGCCTTCAGCCCGGATGGATCGATGCTGGCAACCGGCTCCTGGGACGGGATGATCCGGTTGTGGCCGGTTGGGCAAACCGAATCATCGGCGGTGCTTGATGGTCACGGTGATAAAGTCTTTTCGGTGGCGTGGTCGCCGGATGGAACGGCATTGGCAAGCGGGGCCGCCGACGGGCAGATCATCCTATGGAACGTCGAATCAGGGGAGCAAATCCGGGCGTTCGAGGGGCATACGGATGGCGTCCCGTCGCTGGCCTTTAGCCCGGATGGAGATCGGCTGATATCGGCCTCAAATGATGGGACGCTCCGGGGATGGGATATCGAACAGGGCGATTCTCTGCTGATACTGGAAGGTCACACCGACAAAGTCCGCAGTGTCGATTGGTCGGCGGACGGCGTGATGATCGTCTCCGGCTCGACCGACAGCAGGGTGATCATCTGGGATGCGGACAGCGGCGAGGTTGTCCGCACACTGAATGATTTCGATCAGCAGGTGGTTGGGGTGGCCTTCAGCCCGGATGGATCACAGGTCGCCGCCGCGACAATGAATGGCCTGCTCAACGTCTGGGATGTGGAAAGCGGATCGCTGCTCCACGAATTGAGCAGCATCATCGAAGGGTTGGGCGGAACCTTGTTCGGCGTGAAATGGTCACCCGATGGCACGATGCTGGCGACTCCCTCCTGGGATGGCACGATCATCCTGTGGGATGCGGCATCAGGCGAGCGGATTCGGAGCCTCGGCGGCGGGCATGGCCGCGAGGTGTACGACGTGGATTTCTCGCCGGACGGTTTGCTGTTGGCGTCCGGTTCGGGGGACGGCTCGGCGATTGTCTGGACGCTGGGAAAACAGTAAGCAGCAGTGGGCTTTAAGCCCACTGCTGCAAGTTACCCTGAAAGGTTATGACATAATCGGCTCTGCTTATTACTTGAAGGCCGGGTTAATTAATCTCCCAGACTGGCATGCCGTTCATGATCCGGTTAAGCTGATCGGGAAATTTCTGGGTGTTGAGCGGCTTGCCGAGGAAACCATCGAAGCCTGCTGTACGAGCCTCATCAATCTCGCTGATATGGACCGTATAGGCAACAATCGGTACGCCTTCCAGACGGGGATCAGCTCGGAGATCGTTCAGGATGTCAAAGCCATTATGATGTGGCATTTCCAGGTCGAGGAAAATAATCCCGATCTGTTCCAACTGTTCAAGTATATCAGCCAATGAGCGAGGTGATTCGAGCAAGGTGTGGGTAACACCTTGATTGGCTAAAAGCATCCCAAGCACATCGCCGTTCATGGGATTGTCGTCAATGATAAGTGCGTGATTGTCCATGTTTATGCTCCTGGTATTAGTGATCGTTACCGTCCGGTGTCCCAGACGGGCTGTCCATTCATACAACTGATAACCTGATCAGGGAAGGTTTGAAAGTTAATTGGTTTAGCAATAAAACCAGAAAAACCCTTAGCTTGCGCGCGTGGAATCTCAATTTCTGGATCGGAAGCACTGACTACAACGATGGGGATATCCGCCAGTTCAGGGTGAGATTTGATCTTATCAAAAATATCATAACCATTCACACCCTTGCGGAGCATTAAATCCAGCAAGATAACGTTGACCGGCAGACTTTGGATGAGCATGTTAATCGTATCGGCATTCCAGGCATCCTGAATGACGACGGCCTCCAGGCGTTTGAGGATTAGTGCAATGACGGCTATATTCACAACGTCGTCTTCAACTACAAATATCCGTTTTTTAGCTAAATCTGTCATCAAACGTTCTCACCATATGTTTGGTTTGAAGGGGGAAACTATGCAATATGCCAGACTGTTTCTCCCGCAATGATGCGCTGCATCAATCCAGGAAAGGTTGTGACACTTACCGGTTTGGCTATCGCTCCATCAAAACCGCCTTGTTTGAGCTGATCGACTTCTTCGCTCATCACACTGGCGGTCAGGGCAATGATACGAACCTGGGAGAGGTCTGGATCAGCACGCAGCAGCCTGAGCATCTCGAAGCCATCCAGGGGTTTGATATGAACATCCAACAAAATAATGTCTGGCTGCTTTTCAAGTGCTTTCACCCGCTCAACGAAGTTGCTGCTGTCCTGGAAAATATGCAGGTGCTTTACCTGCATCGCATTTTCCATAATCATTTGCATGACCTGGCAGCTAAACGGATCATCTTCGACGTATAGATAACTGTGCTCTTGAAACATATTGAACTACTCATCTCGTCATTATGGCTGCTTTTGCCGGTATCAACACGTAGAAAGTTGAACCTTTACCTTCGATACTGTCAACCCATAAGCGCCCGCCATGGGCCTCGGCCAGCCGCTTCGAGATTGGCAGTCCCAGCCCGGTACCGCCCCCGTGACGGATACCAGTCTCGGTTTGCTCAAATGGCTCGAAGATCAGTTCCTGCTGTTCTTTTGGAATGCCTGGGCCGGTGTCGATCACAGAGGCCAGAATTTCATCCCCGCGATTCTCGACACGCAGGGTAATGCTGCCTTCCTCGGTGAATTTGGCGGCATTGGTGAGCAGATTAAGCAAAATTTGACGGATACGGCGTTTATCAGCCGTGATTTTTGGCAAGTCGGGATCAATCTTCTTGACGAACGTCACCGGTTTATTTTCCAGCAGCGCCTCTACACTTGCTATGACGGTGTCAAGCTCCTGATAAAGGTCGATATCTTTCTCAATAAACAGCTTTGTCATGCCGGATTCCATTTTGGTGATGTCCAGCACATCGTTGATCAGACCTAGCAAATGCTGACCGCTTCCGAGAGACTTCTGTAATACATCTTTCTGCTGGTCGTTTACCTCACCCATGAAGCCCAGGGACATCATTTCGGTAAAGTTCAGTATGGCGTTGAGGGGGGTTCGCAGTTCGTGGCTCATACTGGCGAGGAACTGTGACTTCACCCGGTCGGCTTCTTCGGCGCGTTCGCGGGCGGTGTCAGCTTCGTCTTTGGCAATTTGAAGTTCCTGGGTGCGCTCGCGGACGCGCTGTTCCAACATCGCTTCGGACTGCCGCAGCTGGTCGTTGGCGTATTCAAGTTCGGCACGGCGTTCGCTCTCGATTGAACTCAGGTGGTGGATAAAGGTCACAATCATCGTATCCATCAGGATAACGAATTGCAGCATAACGATATAATCGAGCTCTTTACCGAGGAGGGGTGTGATTTGAATCAGGAAAAAAATTGAGACAACCTGTGCAATACCAACGATTATGACCCACCGCAGCGAGAAAAACAGTCCCATGACCAGGATGGCCAGAACCGAGAAGGCGAGCAGTTGATTTTGCGCATTTTCAAAAAAGGGTACGAATACGTAGGTGGCGAATAACACCACAACAAAAACGATAGCGCCCAGCCGATAATGCCTGGTGCGACTGAGCAAGTAGGCACTTAACAGCAGGCCCATCGAAGCGACGTAAATCTGATAATCCAGGTCATCGGTTACAAAAGGTTTGGTGATGCCTACAAACGCCAGTGCTGCTCCACCAACCGTAATGGCGATGAACAGCATGGAGGCCAGCAGACGGGCTTGCCGCTGTTCATTCTTGTGTTGTAGATCGAGGTGAGGTCGGGTAATTAAGTCCCATAATCGCGAAAGGATGTTAGTGGCCCGTTTTTGTTGGGGCATTGCCGGTGGTTTCTGCTCCAATTGAGCTTTCATTAAAAGCGCTCCAATGGTTCGTTAAGCGATTGTTGTTTGAAATTTTTTCTTAGCCGTTGGCAGTTATTGTCTTCTTTTCCTTCCACATTCTCTTCTCCTTCTCGATAAGGGGATCTATTAGAGCAGACTCAGCCAACTACATCTTAAATCATAGACTATTTGCGTTGAGTATTGTTAAAGTATTATGAAAAAAGCATAACAATACCATTACAAAGTAATCTTCTAAGTGGAAACAGATGAAGGTTTTAAGTTGGGTCTAACTTAACAAAGCCATGCGGATAGGGACAGCCGCAATCGGCACTTTTGCATTGAGTATGCAGATCGCTGGCGCGGGGTTATCATGTGGATTTCTCGCCGGATGGATCGCTGCTGGCGTTGGGTTTGGGGGATGGCTCGGCGATTATCTGGGCGCTGGAAGATTGATAGTGGTCGAAAGTCAAACATAGCCATGAAACAAAATTGGGCCAGGAAATTCCCTGGCCCGTTTGGTGTATATCATGCGTCGTCGTTGATTTATTGCCCAAGTGAATCCAAAGCCTTTTTTGCTATGCCAAGAAACATGGTCCCACTAAGAACTGCAGT
>JBNKDD010000186.1:0-11277 GCA_050288085.1 Anaerolineae bacterium | reverse complement strand
GCTTTATACAAAACGTGGGGCGCAAAGCCTTGCGCCCCTACGAGTGAATCGTTTTTTGATTTCATCATTATTCCGGCAGTGAGTCGCGGATCAGGCAGTAGCTCTTATAGCGGCTGTCTGACACCTCACCGGCATCCAGAGCGGCCAGCACCGCGCAGTCCGGCTCATCGATGTGGGTACAATCGGTGAAACGGCAGTGCGCCGACAGCGCGTTGATCTCCGGGAAGTAGCCGACCAACTCCGACCGGCGGAGTCCGCTCAAGCCAAACTCCCGGATCCCCGGCGTGTCGATCACGTAACCGGCGTCACCGAAAGGCAGCATGGTCGCCTGGGTGGTGGTGTGCCGCCCCTGCCCCTTATCGGTGTTGACCGCCCCGGTGCGCAGTTCGAAACCGGGTTGGATGGCGGTCAGCAGCGAGGATTTCCCCACGCCGGACAACCCGGCCAGCACCGTCACCTTGTCGTAGAGCAGGCTGCGGAGTTCTTCCAGGCCGTCGCCGCGCTCGGCGCTGGTCAGCACCACGCGATAGCCGATCTCGCGGTAAGGCTGGATCGCGGCTTCAACTTCATCGAGCGAGTCGGCCAGATCCAGCTTGTTGACCGCAATCACCGGTTTGATGTCGTTGCGCTCGGCGGCAATCAGGTAGCGGTCGATCAGTTCGAGCCACAGGTTTGGCTGCCGCCAGGCTGAGACGATCAGCAGTTGATCGACGTTGGCCGCGATCACCTGCAAGCGATGATCACCGGATGGGTCGGGGCGGGCCAACCGGTTGCGACGGGGCAGCACCCGTTCGATCACGCCCTTGTCCGGCACATCCTCACCGATGATCACCCGGTCACCGACGGCCACCACGTTGCTATAGCCGCTGTCTTCCGACAGCAGCGATCCACGCAGATAGCATAACACCATGCGCTTACCGATTCTCACCCGGCTCAGCCCCATGCTGACCTCGGTTACCTGGCCCAGCTTCCCGGTAGAGTCCAGTGAGACAGCTTCCTCCGGTTCCCGAAATACCTCGCGGGTCTTGGTGGCGATTTCCTGCCGCCGCTCCTGTTCATCACGAGGCATCAACCGCTCATAGCTGAGCGAAACATCCCAATTCTCTGCATCATCATAAGCCATATCAGTCCAATCCTTCTGGCGGGGTGGGCGCTTGGTCTGATTGCGCCGGGTCTTTTTTGCCGCCTTGCGTTGTTCTCGCTTTTTCCTATCCTTCGCAAAGTAGTCCTCTGCGTTCAGGTGTACTTTTGAGGCCACCGGTATTCTCCCTGTTCGATTCGACATAGTTGCAGGCTCCTTCACCACACCTGAAGAAACCATCCCTCACCCTATGGGTGAGCCTCGTTCAAGGAGAAACTGTGTGGAGAGCAAACCGAATCCGGCAGGCAGCAATCATCCCCTCAAACGGAGCAGAGGGCTGTGATCCGCCTGCGCTGCGGCGCTTATTCGATTAATACCGGATTATGATGGGTATTAGGCGCGGCAGAAGGCAGGCGTTACAACGCCCACTTGGGCAAACAGCGAAATCAGTATAGACATAATTGTGATACGCCTTCCTTTCTGAAAAGTGGTGTGAGCATGTTGATTCATGCCCCAGCGGGGGATGATAGCACAGGCCGGTAACGCTGTCAAGCTTGCTTTGACACAGCCCGGAAGGTCAGCACTGTCCTCCCAACGGTGATCTGATCCCCATCGGATAAGGGCGTCGGTGTACCTGCATCGAGCTGTACCCCGTTGAGGAAAGTACCATTCACGGATTCTAAATCGAGGACGAAAACCTCGTCGCCAAGACATAAGAACTTGGCATGGTTGCGAGTGGCGAACATATCGATCAGGTGAATATCGCAGGAAGATGTCCGACCGATGGTCATCACGGGCTCAGTGAGCGGGTATTCTTTCCCGTCAGGTGCGATGATCGTCCCAAAGCTCATAATGCAGCCTTCTTCTTAATTGTAATGCTATCACTCTGCTACATTATAAACCGACTCTGAGTATAAGTTATAACCAGAGGGAAACAAAAGGCAGAAATTATCAGGGCAATCGCTTCAAACCCACCGCGAATAAACTTCGCGGCTAAAGTGAACACGGAGCCACGAAGTTCATTCGTGGCGGCTTAATAAAATAAGTACAAAATGATTTTGAAGCGATTGCCCTTCAGAAATTATTAGAAGCGGGGAACTTTTTTCTTGTCGTTGGTTGAAGCGAGCCAGCCCAACCCCTCGAATAGACGGTCAACGCCTGCCCCAGACTTGGCGCTGGTTTCGATATAGGGGTAGCCTAACGCCGTCGCCCAGCCTTTAGCTTCCAACAGCGAAACCTGGCGTTTTGGCAGGTCGACTTTATTGCCAACGATCAGTATCCGGGTGGTCGGGGCAATCTTGAGGATTTCGTCACGCCACAGCGTCAGGGTATGCAGCGTATCCCCGTCGGTCACGTCGAAGATCAGGGCGGCGGCCTGTGCCCCCCGGTAGAAACTGCGGCGAAGAAACGAGAAGCGATCCTGCCCACCGATATCCCAGATTGCCAGTTTGACCTGCTGGTCGGCCAGCTTCACCACCTGGGTATGGATATCCAGGCCAACGGTCATCTGCCGGGACGGTTCGAAATGACCCAGGACGTGACGATAGAGCAATGTGCTCTTGCCAACTGAGCCATCCCCGGCCATCAGGACTTTATAGGTCTTCATCCTGACCGCGCGTGGCAAGACGACCGAACGAGCCGGTACCGGTATAGTGGGTTTGGTTGCCGGTAATTGCATAAGAAGAGTCTATAGGCATAACAAAAAAATAACAAGTAAGATAAAGTGGCTATATCGTTAGGATTAGGTTGCACTATATCTACGAGAATTTGTTCCCCTTCTAAGTTTTGCATTGATAATTGGGAGCGCTCACAGATACAAGAAAAATTATAGGCGAATAGCGAAAAGATGCCAATCATACCGGGCAATCATATCCACGAATTACACAAATTTCACGAATGCAAAGCCTACTAAATTCGTATCATTCGCGAAATTAGTGGGCTTTTAACAAAAACGAGAAAATCCTTACCCCGCCCGGCTGCCGGGATCAAGTATTGTCCTGTACAATTATGGTAGTTGATACGGCCAAAGGGAGCATTTTCAATGAGCAGGAAACTTGTGCTTTTTCTGAGCGTGTTCGGGATGGTGCTGGCCGGATGTGCAAAGTCACAAACATCGCCCCCTGAGCTTGTAGAGGGCGTAGACTACATTGAAGGTGCAGCAGAGGTCCCAGAGGGCAAGTATTTGCTGGTTGAATTCATCACAGAAATTAAACTGTGCTGGCCTCACGAAATGCGTATAGATTTCCCATTCTACGAGTACGAAGACGGCATATTATCCGGGTCTGCACCAGGTCCTAACGAGTTAATTATTGGGTACTTTGGTCAGTACACGACGCCCGCTCCAGGATCGGGTTTTGGTGTTTCCAGCGAGTTAAAGGAAATTCGATATCTCCCATTTCATGGCGCTGGCGCACCTGTAACCGTGTTAAGCATCGACAGCGATGGAACCGTCGTGGCCGATGTTAACGGCGAGGTGGTGAAACTGAAAGCTGGCAAAGGTTGGTCATATACAGATTTGGGGGAAGCCTGTGATAAGCGAGGCAACGAGAGATACATACATCGATTCGTAAATCAGGGCTTTTTGACCGAGGACCAGATCGATTTCGACCGCTGATGGATCAACTGAAACAAAATGACATAACACATGTCTCGCCCTGGACACGGCATGCCGTGTCCCTACCAAAAATCGAGTTATTTTCCATCAGAGCGAGAACACCAGCCGTGCAAACCAGGACACTCGCCCGTTGCTATCCTCGATGAGGGGGCGCAGCCGGGGCAGGATGTCATTGAGCGCTTCGGGCCGCCGCTCCCAGATTCGGGATAGGGCCCGCATCGCTTCACCACGTGCCCGGTGATCCCGGTCTTCGACGATTGCCAGCAGCACCTCAACCGAATCAGGATGCCCGATCCGGCCCAGGGCATAGGCGGCGGCTTCCTGCACCCGCACAACGGGATCATGCAGCAAACCGGCTAAGGTGTGGATGCTCTCCTGACCGATCAACTCCGGCAGTTGGTCACCGTATTCAAAATTACCGAGCGCTTCGGCGGCTATCCGGCGCACTTCAGCCTGACTGTCTGACAGCATCTCATTGAGCTTTGGCACTGCCGCCCGCACCTTTCGCTTGCCGAGAATATCGGCGGCATCGCGGCGCGACCGCCAACTGGCGTGATCGAGCATCGCTAACAAATCAGGGATATCGCCCCGATCCCGGAGGATGCGCAGGGCACGGGTAGCGGCATGGCGTAGTTCAAGGTCATCGCCGTTGAGAAATTCCAACAGCTGCGGTGTGATTTCCTTCGCGCCGATGTCCTTCAATATGTTGATCGCATAGTAGCGGATCCGGGAAGGTAGAGCTGGGTTATTCATGATGGCGATCAGTTGGGGGTTGATGATCAGAGGCTTGATCATTTGCAGCATGTTATAAGCCTGCCGGGAATCACCGTCGATCAACCGGGCGACCAGGTCATCGACCAGGGGCTGGATCGCTTCCGGGTACTGCTCAGAGATGGTGTGCAGTGCTCGCCCTGCCGCGTAACGAACGTCCAGGCGGTCGCCATTTTCCAGGGCGGAGGTCAGGGCCTCAATCGCCGACGGGTCGCCGATCTCCCCAATCGCCACCGTTGCCGCTGCCCGGACGCTGCCGTTTTCATCGTAGTGCATCAGGCTGCTCAGAGGATCAACGGCCCGCTGATCGCCGAGCTTGCCCAGGGCTGATGCCGCCCGCCGCCGGATCGAGAAGCTGTCATCCTCCAACGCTTCGATCAGGCTGTCAACGGCCTGGCCGTTCCCCCGCTTGCTCAGGGCAAAAGCCGCTTTGAGCCGGATGTCCGGGTCGGGATGCTTGACCATTTCGAGCAAATGCAGCAGCGCGGCGTCACCGGTAAGGCCGGGTTCACGTCCGGTGATCTGTCGGGATGCCTCGCCGCCGAGGGATGGTTCGTTGCCGGTAGTTATAGGTTTACTGCTCAATCTTTCTCTCCAATCGGCGGTGATCATACCATCATTTTGGAGAGTGGGCAGCGGCATTATCCCTGATTATCAATGATAAAGGATGGCACGGGCAGTTTGGGCAATATAAGAGTCCGGGTCATATAAGGCAGCTTGAAGAATCGATATTAGATTCCCAGAGTGATTGGGAAGATAAAATCGGAGCCAGTACAAAGCATCGATTGCCGCCCGCCGCTCATAAACGTCATCGCTGTTCTGCAAGAAGGCTACCAGGGATTGCTCCACAACCGGAACCACACCCGGACTGCGCATACGCCCCAGGGCAAAAGAAGCCGCCTCGCGAACGATATCCGCCGGATCGCTTAATGCATCGATCAGCGGCTCAACGGCCTGGGAGATATTGTCGGCCTGGTGCATACGACCCAGGGCACGGGCCGCCGCTGCACGAACCGTCTTTCCCCGATCATCCAGTGTATGGATCAGCGGCCCAACCGCCTGGGAAACACTTTCAGCCCGGTATAGTTTGCCTAATGCATCCGCCGCCGCTTTGCGCAGCGGAGCACGATCTTCTTCCAGCAATTTGATGATGTGCGGCACGGCTGACCGTGCATCACGGCGGCCTAATATCCTGACTGCCGACCGGCGAATCTGCCAATCCTCGTGTTTGAGCAGGTCAACAACAGCAGGGATATCTTCACGCACCCGGATATCCGAGAGTGTTTTCTCTATCCAATAACGCAGCCGCCCATCCTGAACGATTGGCAGCAGTTCCAACATGGGTTTTGTAAACTGCTTATCTCCCATCGTTCTGAGGGTCAATACTGCGGCGATGCGCTGTTGTGGAGGCCGGTCGGGGTCTTTCAGCGCTTCGAGCAGATGGGTCGCCAATCCGGCGGGGCGGACATCTGCAAGAATGTGGATCGCCCGGCTCCGATCTTCCCCTGGCGGGCCGGATAAAATCTTCATGAATTGGTCAATGACCGGCTGAATCGCGTCAGGATGATTTTCTCCAATCTGGCGGAGAGCGAGCCCAACCGATCGGCGGATACTGTTATGATCGTAAAGAGCCTGGACCAACGCTGCCACCGCCCGTGGCGACCCGATTTGCCCCAGTGAATCCACTGCACAGTTCCGCTCCCACACCGTTGCATCTGATTGAATGTGCTGGATCAGGGGATCAACGGCCCGTTCACTGCCGGTTTTGCCCAATGCCTTGATGACCTGCCCCCGTGCCTGGTAGTCTGCCTCTGCCTGGAATTTGTGAAGCAGGATGTCCACCGCCCGCTCTGACTGCGTGATCCCCAGTGCCTTGATGGCATGCATTCGGACATAGACGTTTGGATCGTTGGCGGCCTGCTCTAACAGATCGACGGCCCGTTCGCTGCCGATTGCTGCCAGCTGCTCAAATGCACGGTATCGGATTTCGGTATCTTGATGGTGAACGGCCTTGACCAGTGCAGCCTCAATATCCAGACCCGGCTCCTGTTGATCGTCGGTGGGCTGGCTCAATGATGGCTCATCGCCAGTTGTCATTGGCTGATTGTTCATACTGATACCCTCCCTCCTTATCTCTCTCGTGCCGCCATCATAGCAGGCAGTTGTGGCGAGGGATGTCACAAAGGGAGGTGTCTTGTTTCCCCGATATCGAATTTGAAAATTGCTATTGACCGACGGTCGGTCAATTGGTATAATACTTGTGGAACTAGTTCATATCAAGTGGAGGTAAAGATGCCTAGAGTAGTTAAAGACCCAGAAGAGCGACGACAGGAGATCATCGCAGCGGCCCGTGAGCTTTTCCTGACAAAGGAATATGACAAAGCCACCATGCGTGATGTCATGGAGATGCTAGGGATTGCCAAAGGGACGATTTACCACTACTTCGACTCAAAGGAAGCCCTGCTCGAAGCGGTCGTGGAGAACATTGTCAACGAAGACATCGCTTATCGACAGGCACAGCTTGATCAATCAACCGGTAACGCCCTGGAAAAGTTCCGCGCATTGGTCACTGCCCGGAGCGTGGCCGACAGCCATCATGAAATTCTTGAACATCTGCACCGGCCCGGCAATGTGGGGATGCATACCCGCCAGTTAGCCGTCACAATTTCGAAGATGGCCCCACTCTATGCACAGGTGATCGAGCAAGGATGCGAAGAAGGAATCTTCCAGACCGATCACCCGTTAGAAAGTGCAGAGTTTCTGCTGGCGGGTATCCAATTCTTGACCGATATGGGCATCTTCCCCTGGGAACAAGAAGACCTGGTACGGCGGGCAATGGCCTTCCCGGAAATGGTTGAAGCCCAATTGCACGCCGCACCGGGAACATTCGACTTTCTATTGGAACAACTATCGTAAACGTACTTGTTTTAGGAGAACTAACCATGAACGAAAAAACAAAAACAGCAATGAATAATCCGTGGGTTTACTTCGCGGCTACTTATGTCTGGACCTGGGCGATCTGGGGGATCGTGGTCGCGCTGAGGTTAAGTATGAACAGCGGCCTGGGAATGGGCCTGCTCCTGCTCGGTGTGATGGGGCCGATGGTGATCGACCTGGTGTTTACCTATCTCACCCAGAGCAAAGAAGGGAAACAGGATTACTGGAAGCGGGTGATCAGCTTCAGGCGGATACCCTTCAAGTGGTACCTGGTCATTCTCCTGTTCGTCCCTGCCATCAATGGATTGGCTGTAGTGCTCGACATCATGACCGGCGGAAGCGGCGCAACCTGGGGAGAAGCGGCCCTGAACATCATCCCGGATCCCCTGTCGGTGATCCCCTCGATCCTGTTTGCCTCGCTGATCCCGTTCGTCGAGGAGCTGGGCTGGCGCGGGTTTGTGCTGGATCGGCTGCAAGAGCGGCACAACGCGCTGGTGTCCAGCCTGATTGTTGGTGTGGTCTGGTCATTGTGGCACCTGCCCCTGTTTTTTGTAGCAGATACCTATCAGGCTGGCCTGGGGGTTGGCACGCTGACATTCTGGCTGTTCCTGTTCGGGGTACTGCCTTTGAGCATCCCCTTCTCGTGGATTTACAACAATACAAACCGCAGTACGCTGGCGGTGATCCTGTTCCACTCGATGGTCAACATCATGGGTGAGATGATCGCCCTGACCGAGACGGCAGATACGATCTTCATCGGTCTGTGGGTGGTCGCGGCTGTCGTGATAACGGCGGTCTGGGGTGCGAAGTCATTCATGCGGGAGAAGGAACTGCCCCGGCTCAATTGGGCGGCTGCGGCGGCGTAGTGTCTATCCATAAATTTCCGGTAGGGGCGAGGCAAACCATAGGTTTGGGTATCTCGCCCCTACAACCGGATTGTTTTGTAATGTGAGGCATTTGAAGGCAATGGCAACGGAAAAAACGTCACAATCACTGGGCAAGTTTTATTTTATCTGGTCGGTTCAGGCGGTGTCGTTATTGGGGAGTCAACTGGTCAGCTTTGCACTGGTCTGGTACCTGACTAAACTGACCGGATCGGCGGTAGTGCTGGCGATAGCCTCGTTGATGAGCACTCTCCCGCAGGTGGTGTTGGGGCCGTTCGAGGGGGCACTGATCGACCGCTGGAATCGGCGGGTGGTGATGATCGTGGCAGACAGCATCATCGCCCTGAATACGCTGATATTGGCCGTCCTGTTCTTCATGGGATCGGTGGACATCTGGCAGATTTACGTGGTGATGTTTATCCGGGCGACCGCCGAGGGTTTCCACTGGGCAGCGATGCAGGCATCCACCTCGCTGATGGTTCCTGAAGAACAACTACCGCGCATCAATGGGCTGAACCAGCTCCTCAACGGGGCGATGATGATCGCAGCACCGCCGCTCGGTGCGCTCCTGCTGGAAGTGCTGCCGATGCAGGGCATCCTCGGTATTGATATAGTGACCGCCGCGATAGCCGTCGCGCCGCTGCTGTTCATCCCGATTCCCCAACCGGATCGCGATATGACCGGTGAAGGTGGTCTGGCCGGTGTGTGGGCCGATATGCGAGTAGGCATCAGCTTTATCTGGAACTGGAAAGGGCTGCGGCTGGTGATGTTCCTGTCAATGCTACTCAACTTCCTGATCCTGCCCGGTATCACCATGCTGCCCCTGCTGGCTACCGATCACTTCGGCGGCGGGGCCTTACAACTGGCCTGGCTGGAAGCAACATTTGCGCTCGGCATGATCGCCGGGGGGCTGACGCTCAGCGTGTGGGGCGGCTTCAAAGACAAGATGCTGACCGGGATGCTGGGGATCATCGGCCTGGGGATCGGGCTGCTGGTCGTCGCGGCGGCTCCTGCTGCTTACCTGTGGATGGGGATCGCCGGGTTGTTATTCAGCAGTGCGTGCAGCGCCACCACAAACGGGATCATCTTTTCGCTGCTGCAAGTCGTTGTCCCCGCCGATAAGCAGGGACGTGTCTTCACGATTTTGATGGCGGGCGGCTCCCTGATTGTCCCCATTGGCCTGGCGATTAGCGGCCCGGTGGTCGATACTTTCGGTGTGCTGTCGTGGTTTGTGTTCGGCGGGATCGCCTCATTGATCGTGGGCATTGGCGGGCTGTTTGTGCCCACATTGAGAAACATGGAAGCTGAGGGTACGGCGCAGGTCGGCAGCGTGGCTGTGGCTGATGCGGTTTAAGATGGGCGTGGCGAGACATGTCTCGCCCCTACACTGCATCATTTTCGTTTCGGTTAATCTATAAGAACGACCACCGGGGATGCTCTGGTGGTCGTGTTTGATCTACGGTTCATCACGGGTTGATTCTGCTTCCAGTCTTTCAAGCCGTTCAAGGTGTCCGACGGCAATGGTGCGGGCTGACAGATTATCGCCTTCTATTATCTTCCTCAATGCGGCTTTGGCTTCCGGTTTTCTCATAATCGCTAAGGCATGGATTGCCCAGTTGCTGATGGTGTCCGATGGATGATCGGCAAACTGCATCAAGGTTGGGATGGCCTCAAGGCTGCCGATCCGTCCCAGCGCTTCCACAATGTTACTAAAATTAAAAGGGTAAGTTGGAGACAGCTCGGGCCAGTCTTCAGGCTCACCCATCTGCGCCAGCAAAGCGGGGACCGCCCGCGGATCGCCAATTTGCCCCAGCGCTTTGACAGTCATTGTGGAGACATACGGAGTGCTGTCCTTGAGCAGCGGGATCAATCGATCAACTGCCCGTGGATTCCGGGCCAGCCCCAGTGCCCTGACCACTGCCAATTTACCCCGGCTCTCCTCACAATCAAGCAAATCAAGCAGGGCATCAACAGCCCGGTCAGGGCGGCCAATCCTGCCCAGGGCGTAGATGGCGGCCAGCCGCACTTTCTCCACCCGGTCATCTAACAGGGCTATGATCCGGTCAACAGCCTCAACCACATCCAACCGGCCCAGGGCAATAGCAGCTTCAGCCCGTACCTGGGCGCGTCCGTCGTCGAGCAGTTCGATCAGCCGGGGGATGGCGGTGCGAGCTTTGCGGATACCGAGGATATGGGCAGCATAGCGGCGCACCTTCCAATCCGGGTGATCGAGCAGGTTGACTAGGCGAGGAATCGCACTCCGATCTCTGAGCACCTTGAGCGCACTCACCGCCCGAATCCGGGGGTAACCACGGGCCGTAATCAGCATTTGCTCCAGGGCAGGTGATGCCTGTTTGGCCCGCATCCTCTTGAGCACTTCGATTACCAGGTGTTGAAAATCGCCATCAAAGACAGGGTCGTTTAAGGCTTCAGCCAATACTGACACGGCGGCAGGAAGATTAATGTACATCAACCGGTAGACAGCCTGGCTCCTGGCAAAGTTATTACCTGTCCGCAATTGTTCCGCATAGCCATCGATCACCGGTTGGATGGCCTCCGGGTGCTTTTGCCCGATCAGGTGAAGCGCCTGACCAATTACTTCGCTGACGCGCGGTGCAGTCCTGAAGGCATCGTTCAGAGCGGGGACTGTGGCCGGATTGCCGAGCCGCCCCAGTGATAGGGCCGCTTCTTTCTGGACATCCAGGCTGCTGTCAGAATGCAGAGTTTCGAACAGCGTGTCAATCGCGCGGCGGTCGTCGATGTGTCCCAGAGCCATGACGGCCCGTTTTCGCGTGGCTGGATTATCGTCCTGAAGGGCATCATACAGAATATCGAAGGCGCGTTGATCGCCCAGGCTGCTGAGTTCAATCGCCGCCTTGAGCCTGACTTCCGGCTCCGAGTGGGTCAATAAATTGAGCAGGTGGAGGATAGCCGCTTCGCCCGTCAGGGCCGGTTCATGTCCGGTCAGGTGATCGTATTCGCCGCCGCCC
>JBNKDD010000185.1:0-11297 GCA_050288085.1 Anaerolineae bacterium | reverse complement strand
GATTTTGGACCCGATGCTGGCAACCGGCGGGACGGCAGTCGCAACAGCGGATTTGCTTAAAAAGTGGGGGGCCAACCGGATCAAATACGTTGGCCTGATCGCCGCCCCGGAAGGGATCGACACCTTACGCAAAGCCCACCCCGATGTACCGATCCACGTTGCCGCCATCGACGAGAAGTTGAACGATGTGGGGTTCATTGTGCCGGGATTGGGTGACGCTGGAGACCGGCAGTTTGGAACCGGCTAGTAACACGGTGATCCCGTTTGGCGCTTTCGGCCTGATTTTTGCGCTGGCCTTTGTCCTGGCCTTAACCCTCACGCCGCTGGCCCGCTGGCTGGGTGAGCGTTGGGGGGTAGTCGCCCAACCGGGTGGGCGGCGGAAACACGCCAGGCCTATCGCGCGGACGGGTGGCATAGCCGTCTACATCGCTTTTGTGGTAGCGGTGCTGGTGTCCCAACTGCTGATCATCGATCAACCGGCAGGCGCATCACCATCAAGTTTTCAGATCGTCCGCTTTGACCCGAAGGAAAGCATCCGGCTGATCGGTTTGCTGGCCGGGGGAACGCTTGTATTCCTGGTCGGGTTATACGATGATTGGCGTGAACTGCCCCCGCTGCCTCAATACATCACCCAACTACTGGCGGCTGCTATAGCCGTTGCTTTCCTGATTTTGATCGAATATGTCAACAACCCCTTAAAGGGCCAGCAAACCGCTGATTTCCCCTATCCCCTGACCGTCACGATCAGCATTTTCTGGCTGGCCCTGATGATGAATACCGTCAACTGGCTGGATGGGGTTGATGGGCTGGCGACCGGCGTGGTTGCGATCTCCTGTGTGATCCTGCTGATCAACGGGGTTTACCGGCTGAACCCGCCGCAGTACAGCGTCGCTTTACTGCCAATAGCGCTGTTGGGGGCGACCCTCGGCTTTTTGCCCTATAACTTTGCCCCGGCCCGGATATTTCTCGGATCGGGGGCTTACTTTTTGGGATTCACCCTGGGTGTATTGAGCATTATTGGCGGGGCAAAGATGGCTTCAATTTTGCTGGTGATGGGGCTTCCGCTGCTTGATGTAGCCTGGCAGATCGTGAACCGGATACTGCGCGGGCAAAACCCCACTCAGGGAGACCGGGGACATCTGCACTTCAGGTTAGTGGATATGGGATTATCTCCCCGCCAGATCGTGCTCGGCTATTATGCCTTCTGCGCGACTTTTGGCGGGTTGGCCTTGCTGATCCCATCCCGGCTGTATAAGCTGGTTGCCTTACTTGTGATGGGGTTACTCAGCCTGATAGGGTTTGTGTGGCTCAACCGGCGCAGCCCAACTCACTGATACTCTACGTCACGGTTAAGTACGCGGCTGAAGATCAATTCCATCAGCGCGATCAACGCCATCACGATCAGGTCAATGACCAGGGCCATCACCAGCGCAAAGCTGACCCAGCCTGCCAATCTGGCTAAGGGGCCTTCCAACCAGGCCAGCAGCAGAATACTCAGATCGAGCACCAGCAGAAAGACCGTTATCCCGACCGCCGGTACAATGATCAACCACCAGTTGATCTCGTCGTGCGGTTCCGGGAGCATGGCGTTGGCAAAAGCAAAGATCAGGTAGACCCACAGGAAGAAATCCGGCGCGGCGGTGAAGGCTTTGATCCCGGCAGCGATGGTGGGAAGATCGCCGGTTGCGAAGGCAGCCAGCAGCGGGGCCGTATCAAACCGGGTCGTCCCGATCAGGGCAAGCATGGCGATTCCGGTCACCAGGGGGATGATGCTGACCGCCGTTGTCCGGTACATGTCGGTGTCCGGGTCAATCTCGACCAGGCCCAACCGGATTAATTTTGCACCTTTTTGCGTGTCCGGCCAGAGCTTGAACTCTTTGACCTTCACCCCCATCACTTTAGCCAACAGCCATTGACTCACTTCATGGAGAAACACGCCGGGAAAAAGCACCAGGTAATAGATCAACACCGCGGCCTGAGGATTGTTAGTCAGCAGCAGGCCAAGCCCCTGGACGTGTTTATGAATCCAGCGTTCAGTTGACCGCAAAGGCATAATAACCAACGCAATCGTGATCCACGAAATAATCCACTCAGGCATCGGCTGTCACTCCTATGCACCAATATGTGCGACTTATCATTCTCACATAGGCCATTCGTGCTGCACCCGAAAAACAATCTGACGGGGGCGAGAGATATCTCGCCCCTACTACAAAATACTTTACCCCTGCTTGGCTTTGGCCGTAGCCGTCACCAGCGTGATGAAATCATCCGGCTTGAGTGACGCCCCACCGACCAGACCACCGTCAATATCGGATTGGCTCATCAATTCGTCAACGTTGGAAGGCTTGATGCTGCCGCCGTATTGAATCCGAATCTGCTGGGCGATGTCATCACCGTATATATCGGCCAGCGTGCCGCGAACCACATCACCGATGATCCGGTTGGCATCTTCCGGGGTGGCGGCTAAACCGGTTCCGATCGCCCAGATCGGCTCATAGGCCATGATGATCTTGAGCATATCGTCGGCTGAGATTCCTTCAAGCCCGGCGCGCACCTGTCCACCGACAAATGACTCGGTTTCGCCCGCCTGGTTTTGTTCCAGGCTCTCACCAACACAGACGATGGGCGTAAAGCCATGACTTAAAGCGGCCTTGATCTTCTTGTTGACCGTTTCATCCGTCTCACCGAAATACTGGCGGCGCTCTGAGTGCCCGATGATCACCAGGTCAACCAGGCCCTTGAGCATCAGCGGGGAGACTTCCCCGGTGAATGCGCCCTGCTCCTCCCAGAAAATGTTCTGGGAACCGACTTTGAGCGCCGTACCTTTGGTCGCCTCGGCCAATGCCGGGAGAGTAACAAAGGGGGCACACACAGCCATCTCGGCACCGGTCACGCCGCTCAATGGCTCCTTGACAGCATTAACAAAATCCACAGCTTCGGCAATGGTTTTATACATTTTCCAGTTACCGGCCAGAATAGGGATACGCATAATATCTCCTTCTAAGTTGTTGTTGGGGACTACAAACAAGTTGCCATTAACAGCCGCCGCGAATGAACTTCGCGGCTAAATTGTTCATATATCCGTTGTTGTTAATCAGATGTGCAGGGTTTCGACCCAGCTACCTTCGGGTACAGCCTGGTTAAAGACCCGATCGAACTCCTCCGCGACCGCTTCCTGGAAAGCAACACCACTTGCGAACAGCGTAATGACCAGCAAAATCAATCCCATCGTTACCCAGAGCGTATTTCGCTGCTGCTGGGTTCGGGCGCGCTGCCGCCGGACGGCACTCGATCCCTCGACATTGGTGACCGCATCAGCCGATGGGCTGATAACCGGTGCCCTGGTTGCGGTTTCGCGTGCGCCGGTCAATTCGCGGACTTCCGCAACGGAACGAGGCTCGACATAAGTAGCCGCTTCGACCTTGTCTTCTCCGGCCTCATCAATCGCCAGCAGGAACGCCCGCACCATATCAGAGGCTGTGGGGAACCGGTCTTTCCGCTCTTTCGCCAGGGCTTTGAGCAGGAAGTTTTCGACCAGTTCCGGCACCTGTGGGTTGACGACCGTCGGCATGGGCAGAGGCGTGAAGATATGGTCGTGGATGATCGCATAAGGCGTATCGGCGCTGTAGGGCACCCGGCCTACGATCATCTCGTAGATCACCACCCCAAACGAGTAGATGTCGGTGCCCCCGTCCAATTCATGATCGCCTTTGGCCTGCTCCGGCGAAATATACTGAGGGGTTCCCATCATCATATCGCGAGACATGGTACTTTCGCCTGCCTGGGCCATCCGTGCCAGTCCGTAGTCGGTCAGGTAAACCTCGCCATCTTTGGATAGCATGATATTCGAGGGTTTAATGTCACGGTGCAGAACACCCAACTGGTGCGCATAATCCAATGCACCGCCCACCCCCTGAACGATCTGCGTAATGCGGGCGATGCTCAAGGGGCCTTCTTTCATCCGGGCTTTGAGCGTCTGCCCTTCGACAAAACGCATCACCAGGTAGGGATTACCTTTGTGCTCGGCGTAATCGTAAACCTGGATGATGTTCGGGTGTTCCAGTTTAGCGACCAGCTTGGCTTCGCGTTCAAAGCGGGTCAAAAAGTTCGTATCCTCTTTGAACGCCTCATGCATAACTTTAAGGGCGATATAGCGATCCAGGTTAGGTTGATAGGCTTTATAAACGGTCGCCATGCCGCCTTGACCAAGCTGGGAAACGATTTGATAGGGGCCTACAGTTTCGCCGATTTCAAACATCCGGTTACCTCGTGAATGGTGGAGTTACCAATATGATATAGATTTATTCCCGGCGATTATAGCGAAGCCATAGCTGCTTCCCAAAATGCAACAGGTCAGCCATCGATAGCTGACCTGCTGCGAACTTACATTGCGTTGACTACTTGTCGTCCAGAGCGGCCAGACCGGGCAGTACCTTGCCTTCCAGCATTTCGAGGCTGGCTCCGCCACCCGTGCTGACATGGGTGACCTTGTCCGATAACCCGGCTTTGCGGATAGCTGCGGCTGAGTCGCCGCCGCCGATGATGACCACCGCGTCCTGTCCGGCGCGTTGGGCAACAGCCTGGGCGATGGCAAAAGTCCCCTGGGCAAACCGCTCAAACTCGAAGACACCCATCGGGCCATTCCAGACCACGGTCTTGGCATCTTCCAGCCGGTTACCAAACAGGCGAACGGTCGCCACGCCAATATCCAGGATGCGCCAGCCAGCCGGAACACCATCCTCGACCGCCACCGTCTTTGATTCGGCATCGGCAGCGAAGGCATTGGCAATCGTCATATCGACCGGCAGGACGAGTTTATCGCCTGATTTGCCAAGCAGTGATTTAGCCGTCTCAAGCGCTTCCTCTTCGACCAGCGAATCGGCCACCTCTACCCCCCGCGCTTTGAGGAAGGTATTTGCCATGCCGCCGCCGATCAGAATCCGGTCGGCCTTTTCGAGCAGATTCTCGATCACGCCGATCTTATCTGAAATTTTCGCCCCACCCAGGATCGCCACAAAGGGACGGGCCGGGTCCTGAATCGCATTGTTCAGGAAGGCGATCTCCTTTTCCAGGAGCAGACCGGCAATCGAGGGTAGGTAATGGGTCACGCCCTCGGTGCTGGCGTGCGCCCGGTGAGCCGACCCAAACGCGTCATTGACATACACGTCGCCGAGCTTTGCCAGTTTCGCCGCAAAGTCGGGATCGTTCTTGGTTTCTTCAGGATGATAGCGGGTGTTCTCCAGCAGCAGGACGCCGCCATCCGGCAGGGCCTCGACGGCTTTTTCGGCCACGTCGCCCACGCAATCATCGGCAAAGGCAACATCGACACCCAGCTTTTCCGCCAACACCGGGACCACCGGCTTGAGCGAATACTCAGGCTTGCGTTCGCCTTTCGGGCGGCCCAGGTGCGACATCAAGATCAGGGCCTTTGGCTGTTGATCCAGGATCGCCTTGAGGGTGGGCACAGCGGCGGTGATCCGTAAATCGTCCGTCACCTTATCGCCATCCAATGGTACGTTGAAGTCCACCCGCACCAGGACGCGCTGCCCTTTCAGATCAACATCACGGAGAGTCTTTTTGTTCATATAATCAATCCCTCCGATGGGAATGTTTTTTGTTTACCTCACCCCCCGACCTTTGGTCGACATTCGCCGACCTTCGGTCTTCCCCCTCTCCAATTTGGAGAGGGGGAGGGAGAACTGCCAAAAGGCAGTTCGGAAGGGGGTGAGGTTCACTCAGAGCGCACACCATGACGGTGTGCGCTCCAAATTACATAGATAGGTGATGACCTAGAGCTGATCGCCGATCATCTTGGCGAGGTCAACGGTGCGGTTTGAGTAACCCCACTCATTGTCGTACCAGGTCAGCAGCTTGACCATGTTGTCACCCATCACGGAGGTGAACTCTGCGTCCACGATGCTTGACCGTGGATCGCCCTTGTAGTCCATGCTGACCAGCGGTTCTTCGGCGAAGCCCAGGATACCGGCCATCGGGCCTTCGGCGGCTGCCTTGAATGCTGCGTGCAGTTCCTCGGTGGAGGTCGCCTTTTCGGTCTCAATCACGCAGTCCACCACCGAAACGGTCGGGGTCGGGACGCGCATTGAGAAGCCGTCGAGCTTGCCTTGCAGCTCAGGAATGACCAGGCCAATCGCGCGGGCTGCACCGGTGGTGGTCGGGATCATGTTGAGGGCAGCTGCACGAGCGCGGCGCAGGTCCTTGTGCGGCAGGTCGAGGATGCGTTGGTCATTGGTGTAAGAGTGGATGGTGGTCATCACACCCTTGACGATGCCAAAGCTGTCCCGGATAACCTTAACTGGCGGAGCCAGGCAGTTGGTGGTGCAGCTTGCATTAGAAATAATGTTGTGCTCGGCTGCATTGTACTTGTCATGGTTCACACCCAACACAACGGTGACATCTGGTTCCTTGGCCGGGGCGGTGATGATCACCTTCTTTGCTCCGGCGGCCAGGTGCTTGCCTGCTCCAGCGCGATCACGGAAGAAGCCCGTACCTTCAAAGACGATATCGACACCCAGGTCACCCCAGCCAAGCTGAGCCGGGTCAGCGTTTGAGAGCGCCTTGATGTGATCGCCATCGACGATCAGGCCATCGTCTGCGACTTCAACTGTGCCGCGAAACTGGCCGTAGTTTGAGTCGTACTTGAACAGGTGGGCCATCGTCTTCAGATCGCCCAGGTCGTTGAATGCAACCACGTCGAAGTCGTTCGGGTAATTTTCTTTGATGATCTTGAGCAGTTGACGCCCGATACGACCGAAGCCGTTGATACCAACTTTGATTGCCATGAAAGTTTCTCCTTATCCTAGAGTGAAAGTGTGTCCAACTGATTTGGCGGCTCCTCCCCCTCGATCAGGTTCATTATGGCCTGCGCGAGGCGTTCGGAATGATGCCGCCAGGGGCGGTGATCGTCTACAAGCGAGCTTGCAGAGACTCGTAGCCCCAGTCTGTTAACATCGCCCGATTGGACGTATGTAAAGTCTGAATTGGGTGGCAGTGTGGGGAAGTGATCATTGATTAGCAGTACGTCGAAAAGCCCCTTGCCAACTTGATGCTCAATCGCTTTAACGTGATCGACAGCGCTAAATCCTTCCGTCTCTCCCCGCTGGGTTGCCACATTGCAGACATACACCTTTAACGCAGTGCTGCGCCGGATGGCTTCCGCAATTCCCCTCACCAGCAGATTGGGTAAAATGCTGGTGAACAGGCTGCCAGGCCCCAGTACGATCAGGTCGGCGGATAGAATTGCCCGGACAGCATCCGGGTAGGCCGGTGGATTCTCCGGCTGAAGGAAAACCCGCTCAATTGTACCGATTTCTTCTGGAATGGACGATTCCCCGGCCACACGCCGGGTAGAGTCGCTCTCTTCCTCTCGCAGGTCAGCCATCAAGGTGACATCGGCCAGGGTGGAAGGCAATACCTGTCCACGGATGGACAGCACGCGGCTGCTTTCGATCAACGCCTGTTCGAAACTGCCCGTCACGCTGCTTAACGCTGAGATAAATATATTGCCAAAACTATGCCCCTCCAGACCTCCTCCTCCTTCTCCAAACCGGTATTGGAAAAGCTGTGTCATTAATCCTTCATCACGCGCCAGTGCCGCAATATTATTTCGGAAATCACCCGGTGGTAATACGCCCAGGTCGCGCCGCAGTCGTCCAGAACTTCCCCCATCATCCGCAACGGTGATGATGGCAGTCAGGTTAGAGGTGTATCTCTTTAATCCTCTTAACAATGTTGGGAGGCCGGTTCCTCCACCAACCGCGACGACTTTTGGCCCCCGTTGGCGCTGGCGATGATCCACCATTGCCTCGATCACGTCCGAACTTTGCAAGGCCAGTGGTTCCAGGATGGAGCGGCTTAACCGGACAAGTGCTATGGTGACCATCAACACCCCGGCTACACCCACCAGGGCAGCCCGCACCCAGGCAGAAGCCCCACCCAGCGTCATGATGTAAGCCCACCTTGCCGTTATATCCGCCCGGTACAATTCGAGCAGCACCATGGCGATCCCTAAACCCAGCAAAAAAGCACCCGCCATCAGCAAGGCCAGCCATCGCTTTAAGCCAATGCCAGGGGTCAACCACATGAGCAGGATACGCCGTCCAGTGTTAGGCTTACTCACCACAATACTCGGTCTTCTATGGAGAAACCACTTAGCACGTGTCCCTACAATTGGACTGTTCTATTTGGTTCGTCCATAAGTCGGGCCAGACAAAACAGCAGAACGGCCCAACTGCATAGGAAACATATAAAGTAATTATTTGTTTCCACATAGTGTCGGAACAATTCGAGGTAAATCATCTTGATCATACCACCCCCGACAACCCTGTCAAAGCCTTTTATCAGGGCATTTCAACAACCTGACTTTTAGCACCTCCCCAATATGACAATTGACAGCCAAGCAGGGATAATTTCCCCTTGATGCTTATCCGTTTCGGTGATACAACTTGTGTGGTACACGAGGGGTTACCATTTCTGAATCCGTCGGGGCCTGTGCTGACGACAAGGGGTTTAAACCCCTTGTCCTGGATCATGTGCAGGAGTCCGATCAGTTTCTCCCATAGGAGTTAATTCATGGCTAATTTTGATTTGATGCGGCGACTTTCCATCGACTCCGGTGGCAAGATTGTTCTGTTAGTAATGGATGGGCTTGGCGGGCTTCCGCTGGAACAAGACGGACAGACCGAGCTTGAAGCAGCTACGACACCAAACCTCGACCGGCTGGCGCGGGAAGGCAGTACCGGCCTGAGCATCCCGATTGCTCGCGGCATTGAACCCGGCAGCGGCCCGGCTCACCTGGCCCTGTTTGGCTACGAACCCCTGGAATATGAAGTGGGACGTGGGGCCTTATCAGCCGCCGGGATTGGCATCGATGTCCAGCCGGGTGACGTTGCCGCCCGCGGCAACTTCTGCACCATTGACGAGAATGGCCTGATCACCGACCGCCGCGCCGGGCGTATCCCGACCGAGGAAGGCGACGCCGCCTGCCAGACTCTGGATACCATCGAACTGCCGGGTGTGGAATTGACCGTAAAGGTGGTCAAGGAATATCGTTTCTGCCTGCACATGCGCGGTGAGGGCCTCAGCCCTGATCTGCTGGATACTGACCCCGGCAAGGTCGGCGTTGCGCCGCTTTCCGCTCAAGTGTCGGTTGACAGCCCCGAAGCGCGGCATACAGCAGACCTTGTTAACCAGTTCTTGGCCCAGGCCCGCGAGAAGCTGGCGGGGCATCACCCGGCGAACATGGCGAATCTGCGCGGCTTTGCGGGCGATCCGGCCCTCCCCCAGTACAGCGATGTCTATAAGCTGAAAGCCGCCTGCGTAGCCGTCTACCCGATGTACAAGGGTGTCAGCCGGTTGGTGGGTATGGACATCATTGATACTGATGCCCACGATGAGCCGGTAGACGAATTCAACCGGGTGGCAGACATCTGGAACGATTATGATTTCTTCTTTGTCCACATCAAGTACACCGACAGCCGGGGCGAAGATGGCAACTTCGACGCCAAAGTTGCCGTGATCGAGCAGGTTGACGCGGCTCTCCCGGTGCTGATGGACTTGCAGCCGGACACCCTGATCGTCACCGGCGATCACTCAACACCGGCCAAGCTCAAGTCACACTCCTGGCATCCGGTCCCGACTCTGCTCTGGGCACCGGCCACCCACATGCCGGATCAGGTGACCGGCTTTGGCGAGCGCGAATGCATGAAGGGTGCGCTGGGTCAGTTCCCCGCCCCCGACCTGATGCCGCTGGCGCTGGCGCATGCCCGCCGCCTGAAGCGTTTTGGCGCTTAATATTTCGGCGCAATAACGAGAGGTTTATTAAGGGCGCATCGATTGGTGCGCCCTTTGTTGTTTTACATATACAAATTTGAACTTAGCTCAAGGGGCAGGAAAATCGGCTGTAGGAGGAATTTCCAGGTCAGCATCAAGACCACCCCGAAAACGATCCCCGCAGCAACCTCGCGGCGGCTGTGACCGAGTACTTCTTTATACTTCATCGGCTCAAGCGGCGTCCCGGCCAGAACCTCCGCAATCAACAAATTGATCGCCCGCGCATGGGCACCCGCCTCCCGACGGACACCTGCCGCGTCGTAAGTGACGACCATACACAACACCACCGCCCCGGCGAAGATCGGCGAATCAAACCCCAACGTGATCCCGATCCCGGTAGCCGCCGCACATACCAGCGCCGAGTGCGAACTGGGCATACCGCCCGTCGCTGCAATCTGCCGCCAGTCCCATTCACCGGTACGCCACTGATGGGTAAACGGTTTTAGAAACTGCGCCAGCATACTGGACAGAACAGAAACCCACAGTACATCATTGTTGATTAGATCGCGAAAAATCATACTACTCCCCGTCAAATGGGATGGTATCACCGGAATCCGCACGGAGTTGTTCGAGGCGCAGTTCGGCCTTGTCAAGCGTATTACCACACAGCGCGATCAAACCCTGCCCCTGTTCGTAAAGGGTAAGGGTTTCATCCAGGGAAAGCGACCCGGCCTCCAACTGCTCGATAATCGATTCTAGCTGGCCCATCGCTTCTTCAAATGACAGTTGCTCAGTCATATCTAATCCTCGTCTAGTTGCTCTTCAACAGAAGCACGCAGACTGCCTCGATGCAGTTTCAGGCGAATCGAATCGCCCGCCTTGACCTGGTCAGCCTGCCGGAGAACCTGCCCGTCCGGCCCATAAACAATGCTGTACCCGCGTGCTAACGTCGTTTCCGGGTTAAAGACTGTCAGGGTTTTATGCAGCCCATCGACCTGCTGCCGCTTTAACCGGAACTGGTTGCGGATCGCAATATCGGCCCGGCTCGACAACCGGTCGAGCGTCTGCCGCCCATCGTTGACCTGTCCCTGTGGCGAGAGCCGGTCGAGTGTACGGGTCAGCATCTCAAACGAGCGGCGGTGTTCTCTGATGGTCGATTCCACCAGTCCGGCCATATTGGCCTGGGCCGTGTCGAGATACAGTTGCAGGCTGTCAACCGTCACCGGCGTGACCAGTTCGGCAGCCGCCGACGGCGTTGGTGCACGGAGATCGGCGGCGAAATCCGCCAGCGTAAAATCGATCTCATGCCCTACCCCGGACACCACCGGGATCGGACTGGCAGCGATGGCACGGGCCACTCGCTCGTCATTAAAGCACCACAAATCTTCGAGCGAACCGCCGCCGCGCACCACCATGATCACGTCAAGCGCGAGGGCATCCGCCTGCCGGTACAGCGCTTCGAGCGCCGACACGATCTGCGGCGGGGCCTGATCGCCTTGAACGGCGGC
>JBNKDD010000184.1:0-11332 GCA_050288085.1 Anaerolineae bacterium | reverse complement strand
CACCGGATATACAGCACAGCCCATCGATCAACAGTTGCGTGAGTTGAATCTCATGTTCCCGGACAGACTCGACACTCCGCTCATTGATCCACTGGATACCGGCAGTGAGTCCGGCCAACCCAACCGCATTAGGGGTTCCGCTCTCGCACCGGTCAGGCAGGAATTCCGGCTGCTTCTCCAACTCAGAACGACTGCCGGTTCCCCCCCGTTTTAGCGGATCAATCTGTTCAGCGTCAACACGCTCACCGATGATCAACCCACCGGTGCCGGTTGGCCCTAACAGTGCCTTGTGACCGGTGAACGCCAGCAAGTCAATGTAGCCAGCCTGAACATCAATGGGATAAGCACCCGCCGTCTGCGCCGCATCAACCAGCAGCAGCAAACTATGTTCACGGGCAATCTTCCCCACCTCTGCGACAGGCAGCAAAGTTCCGATCACATTAGAAGCATGGTTTAAGACAATCATGGTCGTGTTGGCCCGTATAGCCGCCTTTACATCCGATGGATCAAGTACACCCTCCGGGGAGCAGGCCACAACCGTCAATTCAACACCCTGTTGTTCGAGGTAACGAAGCGGGCGCATGACCGAATTGTGTTCAAGGCCAGATGTAATCACATGGTCACCGGGGTTTAGTAACCCGTGCAGCGCAAGGTTCAGCGCCTCGGTGACATTGTGACCAAAGACCACGCGCAACGGATCAGGTGCATTGAATAGATCGACCACCGCTTCACGGGCAGCATAGACCGTGCGGGCAGCCTCAATCGACAACCGGTGCGCAGAGCGTCCCGGATTTGCCCCCACTTCTGCCATGAAATGGTTCATCGCCGCAGCGACTCCCGGCGGTTTAGGCCAGGAAGTCGCTGCATTGTCCAGATAGATGATGTCCGGCATCACCATTATTTATTTGCCAATCTCCAGCCGGAAGCCGTCCGAAGTTTCCTCAGCCGCGACCTTCCAGCCTTTGGCCTCCGCCATCCGGCGCACGTTTTCACGAGAGGTGACGGTCTCAACCAGCACCTCCAACTGTTCGCCTTCCGGCAAAATCTTCAACGCATTCTGTACCTGGATAACAGGCTCCGGGCAAGAATAACCACGCGCATCAACAGTCTTCATGATATTACTCCCGTAAACAACTTCAGGCAGACGCCCGCTGACGGATCGTCAGGCCCAATATGACACATACCACCAGGCCGATCACCACTGCGATCTGACCGTAAATACCAGGTCCACCAACGGTCAGGACACCATCAACCAGCTTGTCAGGCGACCCTGCCAACGCGAAGTTGTGAGCAAAGCCTGCTCCAATGATCATGCCCAACACGAATACACCAGCATCGCTGTCACCCTCACCCGAGAGAATCAACTGGCGGCCAGGGCAGCCACCGGCCAGAGCGAAAGCCAACCCGGCAAGAACCGTCCCCAGGAAATTCCACAGGAGGTTACTATGGGCAACCGGTTGCGCTGTATACCCTGGATTGAATTGGCCGAGAATCAGGTTCATAACGAAGGCCAGCACCACCAATGCACCGATACCGCTGATCAGGTGGGTATCGCCCATCAGGATTACATCACGGATGGACCCCATCGTGCAGAAACGAGTGCGCTGAGCCAGGAAGCCAATCAGCAGCCCGGCGGCTAGCGAAATCCATACCGCCGCATGCATCGAGCCAGGGCCAGATTCGCTGAAGAAGATCGGGCCACCTTCGCTGAACTGCGGCTTGAAGATCAGCAGCAGGAGCAAACCAACCATCAGAACAGGCATGATCCAACCTACCGCTGCCGGAGCCGAATAAGACCGGCCCAACGAGTAGCCCCTACGCAAGAAAAACACCCCACCGGCGATCCCGATCGTTAATCCGACCAAACCAACAATGGCATTGAGATCTCCGCCAGCCAGTCGCAGCAGCGCCCGCCAGGGACATCCCAGAAAAGCTAACGCCCCTATCATGGCAAAGATGCCCAATAAGAAGCGAACAAGGGGAGCCGAGCCGGTACGTGACTTAAATTCGGAGAAGATTAAGGCTGCCAGCGTTGAGCCAAGAACAAACGCGGCGATCTCAGGCCGGATGTACTGGACAACCGCCGCACGATGAAGACCCAATGCCCCGGCGATATCTCGCTCGAAGCAGGCAACACAGATCCCCATATTCGGCGGGTTTCCCAAATATTGGAGTAGTGGGGCCAGGATACCGATTGTGGCTCCAGCGAGTATGATTCCCCAGCGTGAAGCAAAGAAACGGGTTAAACGTTCGGACACAGCATGTACCTCCTTATTATGGCTGACTGCCACAAGGCAAAATAAAAACCGCTGCCAGCGCAAACCGGCAGCGGCAAAGAGGTTCCATGCCAACTGAATCAAGGCATGAGCCAATGGCCTCTGCCCGGTATGCGCGGCTTACCTTGCGAACACCAACTGGCGCTCGAAAGGAATTCTCAGGTTATTCGATGGGTTACCTCAAACATTGTTGTTTTACCCTACAAGGTTGTAAATCGTTCTACCGATAGGTATATAGGCATTCTAAGAAAACCTCGACCGGTAATCAAGTGATGAATGTCACAACCACCGGACATATAGAATGTCCGAGCAAAAGGTTTTGATCCTGAATCAAACAACGGCTCTGCCCAATTTAGCGAGCAGAGTCGTCACCTCTCTTATCAATGGTCTGTCTAACCAAGCCAAGCTATTAAGGGCATATCATCATGCCTACCCAGCATCATCCGTTAGTAAACAGGCAGCCTTATGTTCGGCGCTTACCAACATAAGGGACGGATCAGTCGTCCGGCATTGTGGTTCCGCAATAGGACAGCGTGGATGGAAACGACAGCCCTCTGGCAAGTCGACCGGATCAGGAGTCTCCCCTTCCAGGATGGTATGCTCACGGCGCAGCCTGGGATTCGGAACGGGAATCACGGACAGCAGTGCTCGTGTATAGGGATGCTGTGGATTCTGCAATACTTGGTGAGTAGAGCCTATTTCAACAATACGACCCAGATACATCACCGCAATCCGGTCGGCAATATATGCAACTGTACTCAAATCATGAGTAATGTACAACACTGTAATCCCGCGTGACTCGCGCAGATCAGCCAACAGGTTCAGAATTTCGGCACGAATACTGACATCCAGCATGGAGACCGGTTCATCGGCCAGCAGGATAGTCGGCTCTAAAACCAGTGAGCTTGCAATAACCACCCGTTGACGCTGCCCACCGGACAACTCGTGGGGAAGCCGGTTAATATAGATATCGACCGGCTTCAATCCAGCATCTTCCAACGCTTGATGAACACGTGCCTCAACCTGATCATGATCGCCGGTCAAGCCATGTACTTGCAGCGGCTCAACGACAATCTCGCCGATTGTCATCATTGGATTGAGTGATTCGTAGGGGTCCTGGAAAATCATCTGGATATCGCGGCGTAGTGCTTTTTGCTCCTGTTGATCCAGAGCAGTAATATCCTGATCATCGTAGATGATTTTCCCTTGAGTAGGCTTTTCTAAACCCATCAAGGTTAGGGCCAGGGTTGATTTTCCACAGCCGCTTTCACCGACCAGCGCCAACACTTCCCCTTTGGTGAGTTCGAGATCAACCCCATCTAACGCCCGAACCACACGCTCGTGCTGTTGGAAAACACCGCGCCGACCCAGTACAAAATGCTTATGAAGATCGGCAACTTGAAGAATGGAAGGGTTCGTCATGAGCGCTCCTCTATCAGGTGACAACTGGCATAATGCCCGCCATTAAGCCGGTGCAGCGCTGGTAATTCCTTATTGCAGCGGTCAAACACAGCGGAACAACGTGGTGCAAACCGGCAGCCCGGTGGCAGATCATCCAATCGGGGAGGATAACCGGGGATGGCAACCAGGCGCTCATCGGGTCTGGTTAGATCAGGAAATGCCTTGAGCAGCTCCTGAGTATAGGGATGCTGGGGATGATTGTAGATAGCATCTACCGTCGAATACTCTGCGACAACACCCCCATACATGACCATAACCGAATCGCAGACTTCGGCTACCACACCTAAGTCGTGTGTGACAAAGATGATCGACAGCCCCAGCTTTTTACGCAGGTCTGACAATAACTGCAAAATCTGGGCCTGGATCATGACATCCAGGGCTGTAGTCGGCTCGTCGGCTATGATGACCTGCGGTGTACAGGCCAAAGCCATAGCGATCATCGCCCGTTGGCGCATTCCACCAGAATACTGGTGTGGATAATCATTCTTGCGGGCGGGGGCAATTCCCACCAAATCCAATAGCTCCTCTACTCTCTCATCAACCGCCTTTTTTTCCTGATAGGGAATATGCTGGGTCAAAGCCTCAGAAATTTGATTACCAACCGTTCGGACGGGATTCAGAGCATTCATCGCGCCCTGGAAGATCATAGAAATGCCTTTCCAGCGCATATCATTCATTTCCCGTTCAGATAGGGTCAACAGATCACGATCCAGGAAGTTTACGCTGCCAGACACTATCCGGCCATTGGGCGGAAGCAGACGCATCAGGCTGAGCATCAGCGTGGTCTTTCCACAGCCACTCTCACCGACCAACCCCAGCATCTCACCTTCATGCAAGGTGAAACTGGCGTTTGATACCGCACGAGCAGGCGGGAGGTCTCCATCGCGACTCAAGAAATCAACTGAAAGGCCACGCACGTCCAGCAACACGGGAGCAGGCTGACCTGACCGGTTTTCTGCCTGGGCGATCAGGCCGCCAGCAGGCAATTCGACTTCCTGATGCTCATCCAACTGCCGGTCGGCAGAAAGATGATGGATTTCGACACGTGGATTGAGGATTTGCTCAAGGCCCTGTCCTAGTAGGGTACACCCCAGCACAATCCAGACAATTCCAAAACCGGGCACAACCATCGCCCACCAGGCTCCGGTGCTCATTGCTCCCCGGTTAAAGGCAAAGTTCAACATCTGGCCCCAGCTTAAGACGGTTGGGTCACCCAGACCAATGAAGGCCAGCGTGCTCTCTTCTAGAATTGCCAGAGAAATGACCAGAACTGTGTTAACCACGATCAGTGGTAGAACCAGGGGGAAAATGTGCTGCCCGATAATATGCCAGTTGCCGGCCCCTATCGACCGGGCACGCAGCACAAATTTACGCTGTTTGATGACGAGCGTCTGAGAGCGTACCAGGCGAGCGGTTCCTGTCCAGCCAAGCAAACCGATCACGAGGATGATATTTATCAGACTCGGCTTCGTAAGTGCTACCAGCACTACGGCCAGCGGCAAATCCGGGATAACCAGCATAATATCGGTAAAACGCATCAACAGATTTTCGACGCGGCCACCGTAAAATCCGGCGACAATACCGATAGTTCCCCCGATCACGATAGAGATGAACGAAGCAAAGAAGCCAACAATCAACGATACCCTGGCTCCATAGACAAAATTCGTCAGGACATCTTTACCTGCATCGTCCGTCCCCAGCAAGTGATCGGGACCGGGCGGGAGATAAATCTGATCGATGGAGACACGGGTGGTAGCATTCGGGTCATAAGGCGCAATGAGAGGGGCGAATGCAGCAACAATCAACGCGGTTACCAGCATCACCCCGCCAACTACACCCATCCGATTCCGGCGGAAATCCAGCCAGAAGGCTTTAAATGATGATATGGATTGCATGGTCAGCCTGCCTCCACTCTGGGGTCAAGGACGGAATACAA
Organism: Anaerolineae bacterium; assembly: GCA_050288085.1. GTDB lineage: Bacteria > Chloroflexota > Anaerolineae > Aggregatilineales > UBA3940 > JBNKDD01. The sequence goes on along the minus strand of JBNKDD010000184.1, from coordinate 5,659 downwards.
CAAGTCGGCGATCAAATTGGCCGCGATCACACTGACCGCAATCAATAGAAATGCTCCCTGGAGCATCGGATAATCCCGCCGACCGACGGCTTCGAAGATTGTTCCACCCAGACCGGGCCACGAGAAGACGGCCTCGATCTGAATCGCTCCGGCAACCGTAAAGCCCAGGTTTAAAGCTATAATCGTGACCATCGGCAGCATCGCATTCTGAAGGGCGTGATCCTTAAGCACCTGGAATGTCGTTAGGCCCTTAGCCTTAGCGGTCAGGATATAGTCTTCAGAAAGAACATCAAGGAGCGTGCTCCGCATGATGAGCATATATTCGCCCAGGAAGACAGTTGTATAGGTGATGGTCGGCAGGATCATATGCCGCAGGACATCGACCAGGGTTTCACCGGGACTTGCTGAACCGAAACCGGGAGTCAATTTACCACCCACCGGCAAATTCAACTCCCGTGTCCCCCAGAACAAGAGGATAACCCCCAACCAGAAGGTCGGGAGGCTCCAGGCCAGCAAGCTGGTCAAAAGAGCCGCATAATCGATGGTAGTCCGGGATTTCCAGGCAGCGACAATACCCAGTGTCATGCCGAGAATAACGGCCAGGACTTGCCCGACACCTATCAACAGGATCGTATTCCACAGGCGTTCGATGAGAACGTCTTTCACCGGGCGATTACTATGATAACTGATACCCAGATCTCCCTGGAGAAGATTGCGAACATAGATAAAAAACTGTGTCTCCAGGGGATTGACTTTGCACGTACCCAGCTTTATTGGGTTCAGAGACTCAAAGCAGTTGATCACCGGTTTATCCAGCCCAAAACGCACACGGATCGCTTCCTGGGCTTCTTGGGTCATTCGGGGGTCCCGGACTCCGGCCCGTGCCGGGTCACCCGGCAGGACGCGAAAGATAAAGAAGTTCAGTACGATCACAAAGGCAATGGTAAAGATCGACCAGACGACTTTACGGAGCAGGTAGCTTGATCGGCCCATGTACTTCTCCTCCTTGTTAAGTTGGGTCAGGCCCAACTGTATAGGAAATAGCTATGCAACTTCCTCTAAATGCGCGGCACTCCGTCATACCGGGATGGTATGACGGAGTGCCACAGAAAGCTTGAGAGTTTTATTCAACCGGTTCGATCACGACCAGGGATGTGACATCTCCTAAGGCGAGTTTACCGCCATCGGTCAGCCAGCCGGTAAAGCGGTCGGTACGGTAAGCCTGTACCGCCAGCGTATAGAAGGGGATGATATACGGGAGGTCTTCATGCACGATTGCCTGCATCCTCCAGATGATCTCCTTGCGTTTTTCCGGGTCAAGTTCAACCTGCTGTTGCTGATAGAGTTCATCATATTCGGGGTTGGAGTAGCCGGTTTCGCTGTTGCCGGTCGGGATTTCGTCAGTGGTCATGACGCTCAACAGGAAGCCGGGATCAGGGTCGGAGCCCCACCCCCACAGGATTACGTCAAAATCGAAGGTGGGACAGCAAGCCGCTGTCAGGGCATCAGGGTCAAGCGCCTGTAATTCCGTGTCAACACCGACCTCCAACCACATATCGTTCAATAGTTCCGCCAGCCGCGGTGCTACGATACTGTCACTGGGCCAGTTCACACGGAAAACCAATGGATCGCCGTTCGGCATTTCGCGAACACCGTCTCCATCAGAATCGACATAACCGGCATCTTCCAGGATTTGCTTCGCTTGCTCTGGATCGTAGGGATAATCTTCGATGCTATCGTTATACCATATCCCCATACTATCGGGGATCAGGGTCAGACCCGCCGAACCGTAGCCAAGCAGCACAACATCAATGATCTGAGCTTTGTCGGTAGCATAGGCCAACGCCAGCCGAACATTCCGATCCTGTAAGGCATCATGCCCAGAGCAGACACCATCCCCCTCTGGGCAAAGGTTTGCAGGGGTCATATTAAAGATAATGTCGGTGACTTCCGGTGCCAGGGGCGGTCCGGTAACGACTTTGACATTCTCCGCTTCTTTCAGAGAATCGACTGCTGTCAAAGGCATCTCCGTAATCATATCAACCTGGCCGGTCTTGATGGCCTGGACCAGTGCATCCTGGTTATCAAACGTCTGGAAGACGATCTCATCAACTTTGGGGCTGTACAGGAAATGATCCGTGCTGGTTACCAGGTCGACAAACTCGTTTTGCTGATATTCCTTGAGCATGAAGGGACCACTACCAATCATCTCGGCATTCTCGAATTCGGTGGCATTGTCAGCATACTCACCCCAGATATGTTCCGGGATGACATAGAGGAAGATCAACTGGCTCTCCATATTGGGGATTGCCTCGGAGAGCGTGATCACAACCGTATAGTCATCTGGGGCTTCGATAGTATCGAAATAGTCGGTATAGACCGGAAGATAGGGGAAATCAACTGTATCTTGATACAGTTGATAGGAGAAAACGATGTCATGAGCCGTCAGGTCTTCCCCGTCATGCCACTTGATTCCCTCCCGGATATGGAATGTCCAGACGGTGCCATCGTCGCTTAAATCGACGCTCTCAGCTAATTCCGGTGAGTAGCTGCCATCCAGATTAAGCTGGTACATTGAATCATAGACCAACTCGTAGATCATGTAGGATTCGGAGAGAACACCAAGACCAGGGTTTAGCGTATCAGGGCTGCCTGCGTAGCCTACCCGTACGGTGACAGTTTCACCTGCCTTTGGCGCGCCAGTCCCACACGCCACCATTATGAATGCTAAACCAATTACAATCCATATCTGCCACAATTTGCGCTTCATTTTACTCACTCTCCTCCATAATGAGAGATTTTATGACCTGCCAGGCAGGCACTGAGAAACGCACTTGCTTACCCCAAATCAGCAAACAAGGCCCAATAGAACCATCCACAAGGTGTTGTCTACATTTCATTCTCCTATACATACAGCGATGGGTGGCATTGGGGAAGAACAGGCTGAGGACACCATAGAATGAATCAAAAAAAGGCCCCCTTGCTCCGAGAACCAGGCGCATTAAATAACGCTGGTTCGTTGGGCAATGTGCCTTCCTTACAGCAACACCGAAAAAAGAAATGTTGATCGGTCTGTCGATCAACTTCACCGGCATTACCTCATGTGATGTTCAAATGAACATCGAGCCTTGATTGATTTAATTAGTTTTGACTATTATACCCGGCTTTCCCTGGATGCAACATAAAATTTTAAGTACAAATTCCCTCTGGCTGAATTCCAAAAACAGACTATACTTGTGCCATCATCTTCTATAAAAATATGAGGTGTTTTCCATGCCGGAATATGCCGACACTATTCTGCTCGCCAACATTTTCACTGCTGACATCGAGCAGCCCCAGACCGAAGCTATCGCCGTCAAAGGACGGCGTATTCTATTTGTGGGGAATGCGGGGGATGTAACTACATGGAAAGGGCCGGATACGCGGATCATTGATGGCAGGGGACACAGCCTCCTCCCCGGCTTCATCGACTCGCATTTTCACCTTCTGCATGGCTCCGAAGAACTGGGAAATATCCAACTCTACGATGTTCAAAATTTAGATAGTCTGACTCATGCTGTCCGGTCGTATGCCGCGGAGAACCTCCAGCAGCCAATCCTATCAGGCTTTGGTTTGAATTACAGCATCCTACCAGACCAGACTCTCACCCGGCAGCAGTTAGACGAAATCCTGCCCGACCGCCCGCTGATTCTGTTTGCCTACGACGCTCACACCGCCTGGGCGAATACACCAGCATTGGAGCTTGGTGGGATATTAGAGGGTGGTGAGGCCGGGCCGAATTCCGAGATTGTCATGGCTGCCGATGGGAAAGCCAGCGGCGAACTGCGCGAACCCGGCGCATACCAGCCCATCAAAGACCTGATCCCCAAACCGGATAACAATCGTAAACGGACTCTCCTGCACCGGGGTCTGGCCGAAGCCGCGAAACAGGGTATCACCAGCGTCCATAATATGGATGGAGATGCCGATCAGATGGCCCTGTATGCCGCGCTGGATGATCTAGGCGAACTGACGTTGAGGGTCTATTGCCCGGTCAGCATCCAACCAGATACCCCATTTGATAAGCTGGCGGAAGCGGCAGAACTTCGCAAGGTTTACCAGGATGGATTATTGCGGGCAGGCTCGGTCAAGTTTTTTATGGACGGGGTGATCGAGTCGTATACGGCACTGCTCCTCGAACCTTATACCGACCGGGCGAACTTCCTCGGTGATGCCAATTACACCGCCGATCTATTCAATCAATTTGCAACCGAAGCCGACCGGTTGGGCGTGCAAATATTGGTCCATGCCATTGGTGATGCTGCCGTGCGGCGCACCTTAGATGGTTTTCAGGCCGCCCAAAAAGCCAACGGGCCACGAGACAGCCGTCACCGGGTCGAGCATATCGAGTTGATCCACGAGGCCGATCTACCCCGATTCGCGGAACTGGGGGTGATCGCCTCAATGCAGCCACTTCACAGCCCGATGCAGGTTGACGACAGCGACGTATGGCCCGGTCGGGTTGGGTTAGAACGTTGGGGCAAAAGCTTCGCCTGGACGGCCATCCGACAAGCCAGAGCTCGCCTGGTTTTCGGCAGCGATTGGCCGGTAGTCAGCCAGAACGTGATGGAGGGCATACACGCTGCTGTCACACGACTGCCGTGGAAAGACGGCTTACCCGATCAACAGCAGTCATTGAGCGAAGCGATCCTGTCATACACCCGTGATGCGGCATATGCCGAGTTTCAAGAGAATCAAAAAGGCCAGCTTAAAGCCGGGATGCTGGCGGATATGGTGCTGTTATCTGAAGATATTTTCGCTATTCCGCCCGAAGAACTTGCACAGGTTCACCCCCTGGTAACCATGTGCGATGGGCGGATCGTTTACGAAGCATAAAACACTAAGGTCAGTTATGAGTACGCACACCAGATTAAAGATCATTCATGTACAAGGCTCTCACCGTGAGATGGGCCAGCAAATCGGCGATGCCTGCCAGGAAGAAATCTGCCGGATGCTGAATATTTATCGCACTATGTTCGACACCGCCTATGATGAGCTTCAGCTAACCTGGGATGAAGCCATCTTGCAGGGTCGAAAGTATTATCCCTTTGCCGAGGAGTTTATGCCCCAATACGTGGCCGAACTCGAAGGGATGGCGGAAACCTCCGGCGTGGACTTTGAAGACCTAATGGTCATCAACAGCATGGAGGCGATCACGTCAGATGCTTTGCATCTTGGCTGTACCAGCATGGCACTCAGCCCGGAGCGCACGGCAGATAACCATGTCCTGGTCGGGCATAACGAAGACTGGCTACCGGAAGACGAAGAAAACACCTTCCTGATCCACGCCAAGCCCGAAAATGAACCGGCTTTCCTGGCGATCACCTACGGTGGATTGCTGCCCAATATTGGCTTCAATGAGCGCGGCATCGCCCAGTGCTGCGATTCGGTCTACCCGGATGATGCCCGCGTGGGGGTTCCACGTGTCTTCGTGTCACGGGCGGTGCTGGCTGCACCGCGTATTGCAGAAGCTATCCGGCAAGTTCTCTTAAAGAAACGAGCAGCAGGCTATAACCACCTGATCGTCGATCCTTATGGAGAGCTTTACAATATTGAGGTTTCCGCCCGGAAATTCGCCACGATCTATGGGATAGATGGCTACCTGGCCCATACCAACCAT
>JBNKDD010000183.1:0-11377 GCA_050288085.1 Anaerolineae bacterium | reverse complement strand
ATACCTACGAATCGCTCAAAAAGCACGAAAAGCAGGTTTAATAGATAAGGCGCATTATTATGAGAAATTAGCTAGGGGTCTGCGCCGGGCATTAGGGAAGCTAAAAGCATTTGAAGACCACAAATGAGACTCAAGAATCATTACTGGCAAATCAGTTACTTACAAAATAACGGCCAATCTCAAATATAAAAAACGGTCCCCTCGTTCTGTTTGTTGATAGGAACATGAAGTGCATGCCCTTCTAACCACCACGTTTGTTTTCTCCAACCCGCGTGATCAGTTGATCACTTGACAGCCCTTCCCATTTCGCCTATTATTTAGAACATACGTTTCGTTGTAAACGTAAATACATTGCAGGTGCGGGCACTTGTCGCAGTCGGGAGCGGCTGAAGGGTTGAAGCGTGTAGGTCACGATCCCCTCGCTCTTTGGCCCGGCTCGTATTCCACACCTGTCACCGGCGGCACGGGCGGTTGAGAGTATAGGTTACTACGGCGCACCACCCCCGGTGAAAAGGAGAGTTAATCACCATCATCGCGTGTTAGGCTTCCAGGCTGCTTGCTTTGAGTGTTGAAGGTCACAAGGTCGCTGAGCGCCCGGCATAAAACCGGGAGATGCAGGCGGTGGTCTTCACCCCGTTCGCATGGAAGATGGTGTAAGGCCCACACTCACCTGACACTGTTAGCAGACCGCATGACTCTGCGCATGTCCTGCTTACCCACCTACGCCTTATAGCAAATTTGCTTGCGACGTACTCGTCGCCCCGCAGGGTCAATAGAATACTTAAAATCGTATTTCGGCAGCAGTCGATCCAGCCTCATCCAGGGAAAAGTTCACCGTCTTATCATTCCAGGAAACCGTATAGTCACCCAGGAAACCATCGAACCGCAGCTTACCCTGATCATCGGTGACCATCTTTGTCGGAGCCAACCACCATTCACCCTTGACCAGGTTCATGAGTTCATCGTAGGCAGGCTTATTCGACAGGTCCCGCCGGACATAACCGGAAGGCGCATTGAGCCAACCGCCATCCCGCACCCCCCAATTGGTGATCGCTTCGACCTGTGGGTGGGCCAGCAGAGTCTTATAAAACTCGATGACCTCTTTCGCCTGGCGTTCCTCGCCTTCTGGGGTTGAGGGCCATTCATCCACCTGGTGGTCGTTCAGATCGATGATCTCCGGGGGCATCAATTCCCCAGAAACGAGTGACACTTCTGTGAAGTGAAGCGGCAGCCCAAAATGCTCGTAGCGCTCTAAGATGCGTTGGGTCTTCTCAAGACCCCAGTACCCCTGATGCATATGCGACTGAAGGCCAATCGCATCGATCTCAATCCCGGATTCCAGGCAGCCTTCGATCAGGATTTCATAGGAAGTCGATAAATCGAAATCGTTGATCAATAAGGTTGACTGGGGATTGGTCTCGCGGGCGGCTTCAAACATCGTTCGTACAATGCCAATCCGGCCCAATTCCTTTGCAATGCGGGTGATGCCGTTATCGTACTTATCGAAGATCGGCATGATGACCACTTCATTGATCACGTCCCAGGTATCGATCACCCCGGCAAAATCGGCCACATCGCGGCGAATCCGTGCGACCTGAGCATCAAAGATCTCCCGGTTAGACATCTTAAGCAGCCAATCAACCGTGAGGGTGTGCCAGCATAGCGGATGCCCCTTGACCAGACAACCCCGTTCGGAAAACCACCTGGCGGTATTCAGAAGCCGCCTGGTATCTGGTTTGCCACGCTCTGGTTCAAACAGGCCCCAATAAAAAGGCAGGGTGATCTGGTTGTACAGGTCGATCAACTTTTTATTATGCAATTCAGCATCGGCTTTGGCTTCGCCTTCAAGCTCGTCATTTGCCAGCGGGATGATATCAAAGCCAATGCAGCCAAACAGGAACTTGTGGTTCTGCTGTGCCACTTCGACTTCTTGATTGGCTAATGGGGTCTGATCGGCTTTAAGAAGGCTCAAGGTTGCCTGGGTGGATCGGCATTCTCTGATCTGGCTGTCAACACTCATGACTGCTCTCTCCATCTGGAATTATGTAATCAGGGCAAAAGTACAGGTGCTACCGGCATTTTTCTTCAACAATGGGATGACCATACCGGATTTCCATCGCAAAGTGGCATTGTAAAGCCATCACACCGCGCAGGTTGCGTTCAAACTCCGGTTCGTCATGGGTGGACAATTCAACGATGGCCGCCGGGATTTTTCGCTCGGCCAACCAATCGGCAGCATCTCCGGTAACTTCGTAATAATCAAACGATTCGAAAGTGTAACCGGTTGCAGCTTCCATCAGGTCGCCCAGCCAATCCGACTCCAGATCACTCCCGCAATCGCCGATGTAGACACCGCTTGCCGCGCTGTGATAAAACAAGACGGCAGCCGGTTCCTCACGCAGAAAATAAGAACGCAAAGCCAGCGTTTCTGGCTCTGAGAAAGGGCGCGGCCCTGGATCGACTTCAGTATCGCGTAGAGTGGCTGTTTCTGACCACTCGCATCCCCAGTTGCGATTGAGATCAATCCCGCGGGCGTTGAATCGTCCCTCAATATCACTACCACGCAGCAGGCCATCCGGGTTTGAGGCCGGGATGATCACCAGCCGGATACCGGGCAGCACGTCATCGGGGTTCAGGCGGAAGTGATCAACCAGCATTTCGGACAACACAACCGTATTCGCTTCGAAGCCACCGTGAATCCCCCCCACCAGTACGATGGTTTTCGGCCCCTCACCGAACTGCCAGACCCAGATCGGACTACCCTCCGCCGACTCACCGATAGAGAAATGTTCATCTTCAGGGTAAGGGGTCAGGGTCGGCACAACCAAGGTAGGTGGCGAGGTCACGGTCGGGGGTAAGGGGGTATCGGTTGGCAGGGGGATAATCGTTGGCATGGATGAAGGCGTCACATCCGCTATTTCGACGGCAAAGCCCTGGATCGGGCTGGGGGGATCAGAAGTGTTTCCGCAGGCTGCCAGAAGTGACAGGCAAAGCAGTGCGGTCAAACAGGTGAGGTTCCGTACAAGCATATCGTCACTATAGCCTCTTCGCAGTTGGTTCGTCAAATGATGATGAATTTGGTCTCCGCTAACATAGTATAATCTGAAAGGTTCAAACAGAGTTGAGGGGGATTCATTTGTCCGGCGAACTGCTGACTACCAAGCTATTTATGCCACCCACCCGGGCTGGGCTGGTGCCGCGTCCCCGGCTGATCAACCGGTTGAATGAGGGGATCGACCGTAAATTAATTCTCATTTCTGCCCCGGCGGGTTTTGGTAAAACTACACTCCTGAGCGAGTGGATCCATCAACTCGATAGTCCTGTTGGGTGGGTATCGCTGGATGAAGGAGATAATGATCGGGCCCGCCTTCTGACCTACGTCACTGCGGCCCTCCAGATGCTTGTACCGGGAGCAGGCAGCACCGCCCTAAGCATGCTCCAATCTCCACAGCCGCCCCCATATGAAACGGTGTTGACGAGTCTGATCAACGACATTGCGGCATCGACTCAGGATGATGACGAGGCTGGTCCGCTCATTCTGGTATTGGACGATTATCACCTGATCACCGATCAACAGACCCATGAAGCGCTCACCTTTTTCCTTGAGCATCTCCCTCAGAGGGTGCATCTGGTCATCGCTACACGGGGCGATCCACCGATCCCGCTGCCCCTTTTACGCGGGCGTGGAGAATTGACCGAGCTGCGGATAGCAGATTTGCGGTTTACGGCAGATGAGGCAACCGCGTTTCTTAACCAGACGATGAGACTGTCGCTCTCGGCTGAGGAGGTAGCCGCGCTCGATTCACGGATCGAAGGTTGGGTGGCCGGGCTGCGAATGGCTGCCGTATCCATGCAGGGGGGCGACGATACCGCCGGGTTTATCCGCGCTTTTACCGGCAGCCACCGGCACATTATGGACTACCTGGTTGAGGAGGTGTTAAAACGCCAGCCGCCGGATATCCAGCAATTTCTGATCCAGACATCCATCCTGGATCGGTTAACCGGCCCGCTGTGTGATGCGGTTACCGGGCGAGACAACAGCCAGGGCGTATTGGAACAAATCGAACGGGCCAACCTGTTTATGATCCCGCTCGACAGCGAGCGCTGCTGGTTCCGTTACCATCACCTGTTCGCTGACCTGCTGCACCAGCGTCTCAGCCAAATGCATTCAGATGACATGAATGACCTGCATCGCCGGGCCTGTATATGGTATGCGCAGCACGAGTATCTGGCTGAGGCTATTCAACATGCGCTGGTTATAGAAGATTACGACTTCGCCGCGGAACTGACCGAAAAAGCAGCCGAGATCGCCCTGATGCGAAGCGAAGTCAAAACGCTGATAAAGTGGATCGATGACCTGCCTGAAAAGGTGATCCGGTCGCGTCCTTTATTGTGTCTATACCACGCCGGGGCGTTATTGCTCAGTGGATATCCGCTGGAGGATATCGAGGCTCGCATGCGGGCTGCCTCAGGAGAAAATGCGACCGGCCCGGTTTCGGGAGAGGTGGCTGTATTCCGCGCATTGTTCGCTCTTTTCCAGGGAGAATCAAGCCACGGTACGACATTCTCAAACCGGGCGCTGGAACTTCTGCCGGAAGAGAGTGGATTTTTACGCAGTGTTGTGAGTTTCAGCCTGGGGATGGCATATATGCTCAATAACAATTTCGAGGCTGCCATCGAAACATTGATGGAATCATATCACTCCAGCCGGAAAGCCGGTAATCCAATGATCGCCGTAACGGCAATCACCCATGTAGCGGAGATAACCATTATGAAGGGCCAGCTCCATCAGGCTAAAGCATTATATGAAGAGGCCGCGGCTTCAGCGATGGGAGAGTCCGGACAAGTACTGCCGGTTAAGGGGCAGGCGCTGTCGGGATTAGGGGAACTGTACCGCGAGTGGAATGAATTAGATACTGCCATCGCATATCTGGAAGAGGGAGTTGAATTGGCGGGCGAATGGGCAACGATTAGCGCGATAGAGGGCAACATCACATTGGCCCGTGTCCAACAGGCTCAGGGCGATGAAGAAGAAGCACGTCAAACTATCCAGAAAGCCTGGGACTTAGCAATCCATTTCGACGCCTCTCAGATAGATGACATGGTTGTTGATATCTACCGGGCGAGATTGTGGGCGATGCAGGGAAATATCGAGGCGGCATCAGGCTGGGCCGAGGAGCACGAGTCTACTAAAGACATCCTTCATTTTTACTACTATGCACCAGAACAGACGACACTGGCCCGCATCTACCTGATGCTGGAAAAACATCGAGAAGCAATGGAAATACTCGATTCGGTGCTGGATCAGGCCGAGCAGTTAGGAATGCTGCGCTTTATCATCGAAGCACTGGCGCTGAAATCACTGGTTTATCAGGCGCAGGGGGATATGGAATCGGCCCTGACGGTATTGGAGAATGCGCTGTCCCTGGCTAAACCGGAGGGTTACATCCGGATTTTTGCGGATGAGGGCGAACCGATGGCCCGGTTACTGAGGCAGGCCGCGTTAAAAGGGATTATGCCAGATTACATCGCGCAGCTTTTGACAGCATTTTCCGGTGTAGGAGAGAAGATGGCTTTACAGTCTACTGTCAACGATCTCCTGAACGAGCGCGAGTTAGAAGTAATGCGGTTGGTTGCTGCCGGGCTTACGAACAAAGAAATCGCCCACCAATTAGGGATCAGCCTGAGTACGGTCAAGTGGTATCTCTATAATCTGTATGACAGACTCAACGTCCGCAACCGGACGGAAGCGATTGTCCGCATGAAAGAGTTAGGGCTTAATATTTGACAGGGGAGATACACACGGTAAAATCATGCCCGAAGTGGCAGATAGCCCCCTTCGTCTAGAGGTCTAGGACGTGGCCCTTTCAAGGCCAAGACAGGGGTTCGATTCCCCTAGGGGGCATAAAGAAGCCCACCCTTTAAACAGGGTGGGCTTTTCTTATTGGCAGGGTGACCGGTCAATCGCTATACTGCAAATTATATGATCACAACCAGAAACGTTTTTCGCAATTTCGATTATGTGCTGTTGGCAGCCATCATTATTTTGATTATTTTCGGGGTGATGATGATCGCCAGCGCAACCCGTGATGTTGCCAGTCTGGCAGACCGTGTGCGCAGCCAGATTATCTTTAGCTTTGTCGGGGTAGGTGTGGTTGCCGTGATGGCGGCCATTGACTACCGTCTGCTCACCAGCACCTACCTGTGGATTTATGGGGCTATTGTGCTGATCCTGGCATCGGGGAGCCTGCTTGGTGTTGAAGGTGAAGCCGGAGCGCAAAGCTGGGTGAACTTCGGTGTGGCGGGATTTCAACCCTCCGAACTGGCAAAAATGCTATTGATCGTCGTCCTCGCCCAGCAGCTTGCTCTTAATGCGGAAAAACTCGATAAACTCCAGACCGTGCTGATCTCGTTGGGATTCGTGTCAGTGCCGGTTTTCTTCATCTTTATCCAACCCGACCTGGGTATTTCGGTGCTGGTGCTGGTGATGTGGTTCGTGATGGTGTGGGCTGCCGGGATGCGCTGGCAGCATATCGCCCTGTTCGCCGTCATCGCGTTGATCACCTTGCCGCTCTTATGGGGAGAGATGGAACCTTACCAGCGCTCACGTATCACAACCTTCATTAACCCAGAGGCTGACCCTGATAATTTCTTCAACATTCGTCAGGCATTGACCGCTATTGGTAACGGTGGGCTGCTGGGACGGGGTTATATGCAGGGCACACAAAGCCAGCTTCGTTATCTGCGGGTCCGGCACACCGACTTTATCTTTGCCGTGATCGCGGAAGAGTTGGGTTTTGTTGGTGCGGTCTTTGTCCTGGTTATGATGTCCATCGTGATTTTCCGTATCCTGCGGGCCGCACGAATGGCGAATGATATGTCGGGCAGCCTGATCTGCTACGGGGTAGCGACCATCATCTTCTTCCAAACGGTGGTGTCGGTCGGGATGAATGTCCAGGTACTGCCGGTTACCGGGTTGACGCTGCCCTTTGTCAGTTCAGGGGGGAGTTCGCTGGTAACGCTGATGTTTGGAGTCGGCATGGTGGAAAGTGTTTTGCTGCGCCACAATCCCCGCGAGTTGTGATAAGACTGCTACCAGATATAACAATTTCATGCTCATACATCTTGTGAGAATTCCAGCCACAGACTTAAGCTAGATCTACGGTATAATTCGGTCGATTGTTGACGTAAAGGAGAAGGAGATTTGACCGATTCAACGGCCCATCCGGTGCGGGTGCGATTTGCGCCCAGCCCAACCGGGTATTTACACATTGGCGGCGCACGAACAGCCCTGTTCAACTGGTTATTCGCAAAAAAACACAATGGCACCTTTATCCTGCGGATCGAAGATACCGACCGGAAACGGTATGTACCGGACGCCGAACAGGATATTAAAGACAGCCTGCACTGGTTGGGGCTGGATTGGCAGGAAGGGCCGGACGTTGGTGGAGACTATGGCCCCTATCACCAATCTGAACGCTCAGAACTTTATCAAAAGTGGGCCGATTGGTTGATCGAGCAGGGTTATGCCTATCGCTGCAACTGTACCCCGGAGCGCTTGAAGGAAGTTCGTGAGCAGCAGGAAAAAACCAAGCAAAAACATCGAGGTTACGATCGCCACTGCCGCGACCTGAACCTGGGGGCGGATGTTGGGTCACATGTGGTGCGCTTTAAGATGCCGGTCGATGGGGAAACGATAGTCGAGGACATGATCCGGGGGCCATATAGCTACCAGAACAGTGATCTGCAGGATCTGGTAATCCTCAAATCCGACGGACTGCCGACCTATCATCTGGCGAACGTGGTGGACGATCACTTCATGCAGATCAGCCACATCATGCGGGCGGACGAGTGGCTCGCGACGGCCCCTCTCCACTACCGGCTGTACGAGGCTTTTGGTTGGGAGATGCCCGCCATCGCTCATTTACCGGTGATCCTAAACCCCAACGGGAAGGGAAAACTGAGCAAGCGATCCCAGGCTTTTCAGGATGGGGAGAAGAAAATTCCAGTACAGGTACGGGAGTACAGGGAAGACGGTTTTTTACCGGAAGCAGTGGTCAATTTCCTGACAAATGTTGGTTGGGCCTTTGGGGATGATGAGGAAGTATTTGGTGTTGAGGAAACACTTCCTCGTTTTGAGCTTAAGGCTATCAACCCCGCCGGAAGCCGCCTGCCCTTTGAAAAGCTCGAATGGCTGAACGGCGTCTACATTCAGGAGAAACTCAGCGTTGATGAATTAGCCGGTCGCTTGAAGCCGATGCTGGAAAAAGCCGGGCTGCCGGTTGATGATCATTTCCTGGCGCAGGTGACGCCGATGCTCCAGACGCGGATCAAAACACTCAATGAAGCGGTTGAGTGGGTTGATTGGTTCTTCAAAGAAGATATTCAGCCCAAACCAGATGACCTGATCAAGAAAAAGATGGATGCCGCAACGACCATAAAGGCGTTACGTGCAGTTTATAAAGCACTCTCTGAGGCAGATGACTTCTCGGCTGAGGCACAAATCGCCCTGATACGAAACCTGGCAAAAGAACTCGGATTGAAAGCCGGACAGGTGTTTGAGCCGGTGCGGGTCGCTGTAACCGGTCGTACCAGTTCACTGCCGTTGAACGAGTCGATGGAGATCATTGGCAAACAGAAAAGCCTGGAGAGAATCCAGGCGGCGGCTGATATACTGGAGATGTCTGACATTTAGTCCGAAACCTCTTCTCAATTTCTTTGTTGTAACTTGTAGTTACATTTATTACTTTTAGGCTACAGGTGCATCCCGAAATACAGCGGGATGCACCCCTCAAAGGTTTATCATTCTGATACACTTTCATAAGGAGAAGGGTCATGACAGACGCTGAGGTATCCGCTAATCAAACTGCTGAAGAGATATGGGCTGTAGAAGAGGGTGAGGAACGTTCGGTCGGCGTCATCCACATTGTGATCACCGCATTGCTAATCGGCATCGGCGCAGTGGTTGGTGCTTTCGGCGGCTTCACCCTACCGCTTGGGTTTGGGGTCAACTTCTTCTGGCCGGGCATCGCCGTGCAGAACATCGGCTCGATCTGGTTTGGCGCATGGGGTGTGATCGCTGCTGCGTTGTTCCCGATCATCTCAAACGGCATCACCGGTACACCGGTTTATGTATCATTGGCCTATATCCCCGCCAACGCGATGCAGGCTTTCCTGCCTGCCTGGGGCTTCCGCCAATTCAAGGCCGATCCACGTCTGAAGAGCGGACGTGACTGGGTCATCTTCCTGGTTACCATCACGCTGGGCAACATCTTCGGCGCGCTCTATTCGCCGCTGGTGGTGCTCAAGGGCTTCGGACTGCTAACCGCCGAATCGGTTCCCCTCTTCATCTGGGGTTGGTTTGCAGGCAACGAGATCGCCGGGATTGTCTTCGGTGTGATCTTGCTCAAGGCCCTATCGCCGGTTGTGATCCGCAGCCGCGCTTTCGTCAAGAAGTGGTTTGCCTAAACAAACGCGCTCAACTCAGAGTGGAATCACTTCAACTATTATAAATTAGAGATGGGGAGAGCAATCTCCCCATCTTGCCTATTCAGGAAAGAGCTAAGTGAACAAAACAATTCTCGGTTATGTGCCGGAAGAATCCCCGATCTACGCCACACACCCCACCACGCGGGTGGTATTTTTGATGATCGTCAGCCTCTTCCCGATGTTCATTTCTGCGCCGGAATGGAACTTCCTGCTGGTGATTGTGATCATCGCTTTGATGCAATACAGCCGGATCAGCCTCAAGACCCTGAAGTTTTATGTGCCGGTGGCCGTTTCGATGGGCAGTATCATTCTGCTGTCCTATACGGTTTTTGCCGGTAATCACCCGGAATTTCATGAATTGTTCCGCGTGCTCGGTATACGGATATACTACGAACGTATTCTTGAGGCGATTACCGTTTACTTTCGTATCCTGCCGATGATTTTTATCATGGTTTATTTTCTGAGCACCTCGCGGGAGCGCGATATTATTATCGCGATGCGCAGTTTGCGTATTCCCTTCGCGATCACCTACCTGGTAGCGATGGCCCTCCGGGCGGTCGGGATGGTCATTGAAGATTTCGGCATTGTGAGGCAGGCTGAAAAGGCTCGCGGATTCGATACGGTAGGCAAGTCAATCTTTTATAAGCTGCGCCAGTTTGTGATGTACATCATCCCACTTTTTGCGCTGGCGCTGCGGCGGGCCGATGAATTCACAAATGCGCTGGTTGCACGCGGCTACAGTTTCACCGGCCTGTTGAGCAACCCTAAACGAGCTGATTACATCCTGACACACTACCAGACACGCTATTATGACTATCTCATTTCGATAGTGCTGGTTTTGATTCTCATTGCATTGATCGTTATGCGCTACGCCTTTGGCATGCTCGTTCTCGAAGGCTCGTGGACGGAAACGCTAATGCGTACATGGCTACTCTAGAGGCGGTTTATGTCTATCGTTCGATTTGAAGATTATGAATGGAAATACGCCAACACCAAGGAATTCGCCCTCAAGGGAATTAACCTTGAGATTGAAGAAGGAACCTTTGTTGGCGTGATCGGGCCGAACGGCTCCGGCAAAACGTCGATGGCTTACTCCATCAATGGCCTGATCCCCGGCCAATATTATGGTGTCCGGCGCGGAGGTATCTACGTTGACGGGCGCGAAGTCAAAGAGTACCGCGCTGATGAACTCGCAAAGCTGGTCGGTGTGGTCTTCTCTGACCCGGAGGCACAGTTCACTGCTATGACGGTTGAAGACGAGGTTGTCTTCGGGATGGAGAACATCGGCCTGACCGTTGAAGAAATCCGTGAGCGGCTTGAATGGGTGATCCCGCTGACCGAGATCGGGCACCTGATGGACAAACCGCCTTACGAAGTATCAGGCGGGCAGAAGCAGCGCGTGGCGCTTGCGGCAGTGTTGAGCATGACACCACGTGTGATCGTCATGGATGAACCCACGTCGATGCTTGATCCGATCAGCCGTAAGCGGGTGTTCGATGTGCTGGGCCGAATGAAGCGCGAACAGAACAATACCATTATCGCCATCGAGCATAATCTCGAAAACCTGATCCCACTCGCGGATCGAATGATTTTGCTATATAACGGCGAAATCCTACTCGATGATGAGCCGGAGCCTTTCTTCGGGGAAATGGAACTCCTGCTCAAGCATGAAATATACCCACCCGGAGCGATCCGCTACTTCTTTGACCTGATTCAGGCCGGTTATTACAGCGGCCCACTTCCTCTCACAATCGATGATGCGACCGCCCGCTTGCGGTTGTTGATGGAAAAAGCGAAGGAGTAATTGTGACGGCCTACATTGCGGTACAAGACCTCATCTATAAATACCCGGATGGCACACTTGCACTGGATGGCATTAACCTTGAGA
>JBNKDD010000182.1:0-11392 GCA_050288085.1 Anaerolineae bacterium | reverse complement strand
GACCGCCTTTCCAGGCGGCTAAACCCATGCCGGTTAGAAAGAGGATGGTTTGCAAAGCTGCAATGCCCCGGTCGCTGTCCCAGAAGTAGGTCGTTAACCAAAAAAGAGGCTTGCTGTAGATAGTCTGAGTCGTTCCATATCCAAATCTAGGTATCGCCTCGAACCATTGATAATAAGCAATCTGGGGATCGGGATAAGCATGGGCAACGACAAATAATGCTGCTCCCAATATTCCCCCAGCAGCATAGGCCAGCACCAGGTCAGGACGCTTCATCTTGATGCCAAAAGTGATGACCACCAGCACGGCTACCGCTAACCCAAAGTGGATGGCATTCCAATAGACACTTACCGCCAGCATGCCGACTAACCCGACCAGCGCCAGCCGAAGGGTTGTCGGGCGGCGTTTGGCCTGCTGGAACAGGTATATTTCCAGCAGTACTGCCGCTATCGCCCAGGTATCCGGGCGGGCGATATGTGCTCGGATGTATGTTTCAAAGCTCACCCCATATACCAGGGCCGCCAGCGCCGCTATCGATGGGCTGTACCATTCGCGGGCCACCAGGTAGAGCAGCACCACCGACGCAATCCAGGCCATCACGGCATACAATCGCGCCTGCCATAACCCGGTTCCCAGCACGGCGAGGATGGCGCTCTGCCCAATCAGGTACAGCCGCCCACCGGTTGCGTAGTTATGATCTGCCCCCGCCACATCTTGATGGATCGGCAACGTGAACCGCCCGGTGTGGAGAAAAGCATCGGTAGCATTGACATAAGTAGCTTCATCACACCAGGCCTGGGGATAGGTTGTCAGGGTAACGATATGGTAAACCAGCCAGGTAGCTAACATGCCAAGTGTGAGCCACTTCAGCCAGCCGGGGAGGGTCATAGATTTTTTGGTCATGAGTCTCCGGTCGTGGAAAAGAAATATTTACTGCTTTTTCACAGTCAGAATGATCGGAGTCTCCCAGCGCAGCCATTTTCCAACCACGATTAACAGGTCGATCAATTTGAGTTTGTGCAGCAGTTCCAGGATATTTTTGACACGTGAGAGCGTGGCCCAGGCGGAGAAATCAATCGAGCGGACACGTTCTTCCCAGACATTCTGCCCCCAGCCAGTGATGACTACATCGCCCCGCTGGACATAAGGGGCCAGGATACGTTTCAACTGGCGCGGGTTGATTAACTGCAATGCGTCGATAAAGGCCGGGTCACGCCGGTACAGCCGGATATAAAGCTTACCCAACCAGGCAGGCATATTCGGAATCCACAAGACCCCATAATGCCCTTCCCACCAGGAATTATAATTCGGAACAATATGGTGCATGAATCCGCCAGGCTTTAAGATACGAATGCATTCTTCAATCACGGCTTTGGGGTCCTGTACATGCTCCAGAACCTGGGTAGAAAAAACAACATCGAAGCTTTCATCGGGGTAAGGCATCTTCTCCCCAACCCCCTGTGTAATCCGGTCACCGGGCATCCCGGCCAATGCCAGCACTTTCTGTCCTACAGCATATGAGCCGGAAAACTCATCTTCGCCGGGTTCGAGGCCATACGCCTCCGCGCCGTATTCTTGCTCGGCAGTGACGACCGTGATCCCGTTCCCAGAGCCAAGCTCCATAATGCGTAAACCACGCACCGGGCGGCCTATCATACGCTCCAGCATTTTGATCTGCTCGTGGGAGCGTTCAGGTGATAAGGTCTCTCTGGCGATCTGGGCCAGATAGCTTTCATCGCGAGCAATGATCGCAAGGGTTTCTTTGTAGTTCTCAAAGACATCTTCGTAGAGATTATCGAGGAGTATCTCGTGTGTTAGCATATATACTATCCATTTTTCACGATGGGGCGCTGTGCAACTGCAAACAGTTGATCACCTTTTTTAACCACGTTCAAGAAAAATATGGCGTGAAGGATTTCACCGATGACACGCTGCTGCCAGGTTAACTGATTGCCAGTACGGGCTTCATGGGGGGCGACGTCCATTAGCAGGCGGTAGAGCGGCGAGAAAAAGGGAAAACCCCACTCACTGGCCTCCAGGACTTGAAACCCGGCGTTGCTGAGCAGTTCGGCCAGGCTTTCCGTTGTATAGCGCCGATAGTGTCCGGCCAACGTATCTTCGCGTTTAAAGGTGTTGCCGGGCACAGACACGATCAGGTGGCGGGCCATCTGATATAGATTGTTAGCAGCGCTCTGGTCATCTTCAATATGCTCCAGAGTTTCAGAGCAAATCACCAGGTCGAAGACTTCGGGAAGATGGCTGCGTTGTAAATCCATAGAGATGAATTCAGCATCTACATGTTTGCGTGCCTGCGCCAGCGCTTCTTCTGACACATCGGTTCCGACCAATCGCATCTGGTTGCCATATAAATGGCGAAAATGGGCAAGCATCAAGCCATTTCCGCAGCCAGCATCCAGGATGGATTCAAAGCTGAACTGGCGGACACGACGCATAATCTGGCGGCGTAGATGCCGGTGCATAGGGCCATATTCCTGCATATCACCCCAGGATTTGCTCCATTTATTGTCGTAGTATCCTTGATATTCCTGGGTAGTTTTTGGTGGTTGACTCATATTCAATCCAATCCTAACCGTACTGTGTCAATTGCAAGTACGCACTAAAGTTCCCCCAGCACTTGTAAGTCTTCGTCCAATGTGTGCTGAGGTATCCAACCCGTCATTGACTGGATGCGGCTGATATCCAGTACATTAGCAGGTACATCGAACCAGCGGGCCGCCTCCTGCCGGATGGCAATCGGCTTGCCGGTTAATGTCTCGACTTTGGCGATCAACGTGCGGATCGATGTTCCCTGCCCGGTCCCAATGTTGAAGACCTGCGGCGTATCGTTCACGTCAAGCAGCGCAGCGAAAGCAGTGGCGATATCCTCCACCGCAATATAGTCGCGCACGATTTCGCCGTTGCCATACAGGGTAAATGGTTGTTGGTGTTCCGCGCACCACAACAACCGCCCGACTACACCCTGTACGCCATCGGTGCGCTGGCCTCTGCCATAGGCATTGCCGGGCCGCCCGATAATATAGTGCAGGTCGTGGGATTTATAAACCAGCTCCAAATAGTGTTCTACGATCATCTTGGTGAGCCCATACCCGGAGATCGGATTCAGGGGATGAGATTCAGGGATGGGCAGAACATCGGTTGGGCCATAGATCGCCCCGCCCGTAGAGGAGAAAATTACCCGCCCGACACCATGTTCCACACATGTCTGGAAGAGATGCAGCGAGGGCAGCACATTGGCTTGAAGTCCCTGTGAAAGGCTGAGCGCCGAGGTGGTCGGAACCGTTGCCCAGATGAAATGGTAGACTACATCAGTCTCGTCCAGGGCATCGTCCAGAGTTTCGCGGCTGTGCCAATCACCGATCACGTACTGCACACCTTCTACTGGCTTGACGGGCCGCGCGATGTCCAGAACCGTTAGCGTGTGTCCCTGGGCTGCCAGCAACTGCACAAGCTGACTGCCTAGGAACCCGCTCCCACCCAACACAACTACTTTCATTGTGATTTCTCTAAAGCGGCGCGGAACAGGGCTTCGTATCGCTCGGCGAAGATGTCCCAGTTATAAGGCAGGGCATACTCCCGCGCTTTGATGCCCATCCTCGCCCGCAGGTCGGGATCATTGATCACCGCAGCCAGCCGGTCGGCTAGCTGATCCGGCGTACTAATTGGGATCAGGAAGCCGTTTTCCCCATCGACTACCAGTTCTTGCATGCCAATCGAATCGGTGCCGACAATCGGCAACCCGCAGGCCATCGCCTGCACTACAACATAGGGCATTCCCTCGTGGAGAGAGGGCAGGCAGAACACGTGCGCAGAGCGATATTTATCGGCGAGCTGCTCGAAGGGCCACCAGCCGGAAAACTCTACACGATCATCAACGGCAAGCTCGACACTTAGATTTTCCAGCGATTCGCGTAAGGGGCCGTCCCCCACAAATTCAATCACGAAGGGGGCAATATCCTTTTGTTTGAGCAGGGCTGCTGCCTGGATCAGATCACCCGGAGCTTTATGCTCGACCAAGCGCCCTATAAAAAGAACCCGCACGGGGGCGGGGGGAGGAGTTTCAGCCGGGCAGAACTGCTCCGTATCAATCCCGTTGACAATCACCTGGATGTCCAGTTCAGGGGTGGTTTGTTGTGCCAGATTTGCCAGCCCGACACTGTTGGCCGTCACACCGGCGGCTTTCCGCCAGATAACACGGATCAAGGGCTTGAGCAGCCGGTAATGCAGTTCCAGCCCGATCCCCGTAAAGCCGGGAACATCACCCCCCAGGAGCGATATCGTGTACGGTATACCGGTCAGGAGGTGAAAAATCCAGGCGGCCACCCCGCTTGGAATCCCGAAAAATGCGGCCATCACATCGGGCTGCCATTCCCGGATCAATCGCCGACCACCCCACATCGCTCCCAGGATGAAGGTCATCATCTCGAAAATATTGGAGCGATCTTGCCGCCGCCGCATCACCGGGACGCGGTGAACTTCAAAGCGGTCTATGCGCTCGTAAGATGGCAGATCGGCATAACGCGATGTCAGCACTTTGACCGCGTGTTTCTCAGAAAGCCGGGCTGCTGCCTGGAGTGAAGCCGTGCCGCCTCCACCACCGATCGGCGGAAACTCGTAGTTGATGATCAGGATACGCATGGCTTATGATTGGTGAGTTGCCTGTGTGATGCGGCCATGTCCACGCCAACTGTTCCGGTTGCGCCAGGTCAGGTCGATCAATTCGATGTGGGCGTGGTCAAACCAGGCTTGATATTCTTCCTTGCTGATATAGTAGGCTACCGGGGCCACCAGATGATCAAAGATGACATGGTGATTGTGCCGGAAGCCATAGGCCGACAGCCAGGCCAGGTAGTCAAAATAGGGCAGGATTTTTCGCAGACCCTTCAATCCTTCTACCGTGCTGACCGGGCGATAGATCACCTTCAACACCGGCTGCAACATGACGGTCATCAGCCAGGATAGAACATATAGGGTTTTTCGGGAGAGCCGAGATGTGATCGACTCGCGGATAGGGTTGACGATGTGGACCAGCCAGCCGTTATTTTCCCGCCCGTAGACCCAGCCGAAAATGCTTCCGCCCACTTTAATATGGCGGGCTAATGCCCGGAAACCTGCTTCTGGATTGTCCAGATGATGCAGCACCCCAATCGAAAAGCCGAAATCCACCGGGGCCTCTGCCCCCTGTCGGAAAGGCATGTGATGGATATCAGCCTGAATCACATGAACAGTGGGGTAGTCCCTTTTATTTTGATAGGCCGCCTCAACCGCTTCGCTGGCATCAACTGCAAATACCATCTTTGCCCCAAATGTGTGGCTGACTGAGGAGAAACGACCCATTCCACAACCTGCATCCAGTATGATTTTGTCTTTCAGGAAGTCCGACTCAATGGGATAAATCCAATCCAGGAATTGCTCGGTGTATTTTTGAATGTCATGCAGCTCTCTAAATTCCTGCCATTCCCAACCAAAGGCATCTGCCGTTTCAACATTTTTCCCTTCCAGGGGATTTTCTTGCGTGACAAAACGGGGAATGCCATTTGTAATCGGGTAAGTCCGCCCACACCCCGTACACGTCAATGTGCCGTCGATGACCTCATCATTTTGCTCGTCACATTCCAGGGTAGACTGGCACTGAATGCAAACCAGGTAATCAAGTAGAGCAAGCTTCATATTGTTTCCTTGTCTTTTTAGTCTTAAGGCCGGGC
The DNA here is from genome assembly GCA_050288085.1 of Anaerolineae bacterium. Lineage (GTDB taxonomy): Bacteria > Chloroflexota > Anaerolineae > Aggregatilineales > UBA3940 > JBNKDD01. Next base: position 5,671 of record JBNKDD010000182.1, on the reverse strand, counting down.
GGATTATACCTTGAGTGGGCATTAACTACAGGAATTGCTTTAATTCTAAAAAACAACCTCACTATTATATGCAGGAGTATCTGTCTTTCCAAAACCTATAGGAAATGCTCCAGGGCAATCATTTCAAACCTGCTGAAATCAAGCACAGAATCGCGAGGTTCGGTGAAATGGTCTGGTAAAGTCTTGACATCAAAAAAAAAGTATGCAAGAATAGAAAAGGTTACCGGAAACGTTCCCGGTAATGATGCCGTCGAGCAGTCTTGATTTTACCATCACCATTTCATCATTACAGCAATCCTTTGTCAGATACGGATTAGGAATTAATTCCATGCGGGCCAGCCAGAAGCCGGTTACCATCCATGATGTCGCTGAAGCAGCGGGGGTTTCGGTCTCGACAGTCTCGCGGGTATTAAACGACAAAGACGATGTGGCGTCAGAAACTTACATGCGGGTGCAGCAAGTTATTGACGAACTGGGCTATGTTTCGAGCCTGGCGGCCAGAGGGATGCGCAGCCGCCGTACCAATGTAATCGGCTTGATTATGCCGGACGTGTGTTCGCTGTATTCAATTGCAGTGATGCAGGGTGTCAACCGGGCTATTGCTCAAATGGATTATGACTTGATCATTTATACCAATGGTGATGTTCAGAAGAATGCCTCGGCGGCCCAGGAAAGTTATTATGTATCGCTTCTGAATGGACGGGTGACCGATGGGGTGATTGTCGTTACCCCGGCGGCCACTAACTTCCCTACTGTTGCGCCCGTGATAGCAATTGACCCCAACAATGAAAGCCCGGAGTGCCCCTCCATTATCTCAACGAACCGGTCCGGGGCCTTACAGGTCATGACCCATCTGACCGGCTTAGGGCATCGCCGGATAGGTTTTATTACGGGGCGGATTGAATTGGTCAGCACCAATCGCCGCTTACAGGGGTACAAGGATGGCCTGGCTGCTGCCGGGCTTCCATTGGATGAAGACCTGATTCAAATTGGCGATTACACCACTCAGACGGCAGTGGGCTGTACAAAGAATCTCCTCGCCCTGGATGATCCGCCGACGGCTATTTTTGCCTCGAATGATATGTCGGCAATGGGGGTCTACCAGGCAGCCGAGGAACTTGGCGTGCGAATCCCGGATGACCTATCGGTGGTGGGGTTCGACAATCTGCGCGAAGCAGCTTTTATTAGACCGGCATTAACCACGGTTGACCAGTCGGTAGCTGAGATGGGATATCTCGCCGCCGACATGATTGTCAAACTGATAAACGGTGAAACCCTGGAGTACGACCCGCAAAAATTTCCCACCAAACTGGTAATTCGGGAATCCTGTCGGGCCGTGAACGGATAGCTGGAACACTTCCGGTTCTAACGGATTGTGTTGTTTTTTTTCGATAAGCCTGGTAAAGGTCAGGCGAAAAGAAGACAACAGCTTATACACTCCTACACAAGTCGTTAGAAAACGTTTTATTTCTTTCGAGAACGTTACCGGGAATGTTTCCGAAGATAAAAGGAGGTGAAAAGGCACTCATTTGACGGAAGTTTGGTCGAATGCATATGGGTCTTCCTCTCAGCCCTGATTTGTATCGGAAGGCCTACACAAGCTGTGTGGAGTAAAGCACCACATGGGAATATACAAACCCATCCAAAGAATAGGATAGGAGAAGAAAAAAATGCGCAAGAAGTTACTATTAACCCTGAGCCTGTTGGCTATTGCTGGCCTGATGTTGGTGGCCTGCGCCGCCCCCGAACCGGAGACTATTGTTGAGACCGTTGTTGTCACACAAGAAGTCGAGGTCGAAGGCGAAACAGTGATCCAGGAAGTAGTCGTTACTGCTACTCCTGAACCTCTTGAACCGGTTACCATCGAGTGGTGGCATATCCAATCCGACCCAGGCCCGCATCAAGATGCCAATCAGGCGATGGCCGATGCCTATATGGCCGCACACCCGAATGTGACTATCAACATCACCATTCTGGAGAACGAAGCCTTCAAGGCCAAGCTGACCACCGTCATGCAGGCGAATGAGCCGCCCGACCTCTTCCAGAGCTGGGGTGGTGGCGTCATGAACGAATTCGCTGAGGCTGGATTGCTCAGGGACATCACACCAGAAATCCAGGGCGAATGGGGTGACTCCTTCGGCGCTGGTGCACTGGGTGTCTATGCCTACGATGGCAAGCAGTACGGCGTGCCCTGGGATATGGGCATGATCGGCTTCTGGTACAACAAAGACCTGTTCGCCCAAGCCGGAATCGATGCACCGCCCGAAACCTGGAGCGAGTTCCTGGAGGTCGTAAAGACTCTCAAGGCCGCCGGGATTACCCCGATTTCCGTGGGTGAAGGCGACAAGTGGCCTGGTATGTTCTACTGGACCTACCTGGCAACCCGCATCGGCGGCAAGCCTGCATTCGATGCAGCCTACAGCCGCAGCGGTTCGTTTGCGGATGAACCCTACGTGCAAGCTGGCGAGAAGCTCATGGAACTGGTCGCACTCGAGCCCTTCCAGGACGGCTTCATGGCCGCCACCCACAACGACTCAGAAGCCGTCATGGGTGATGGACAAGCCGCTATGATGCTGATGGGCCAGTGGGCTCCTGAGGTCATGCGGGTCAACAGCTCAAGTGGCGAGGGCCTTGGTGACTCGCTCGGCTTCTTCGTCTTCCCGGCTGTGGAAGGCGGCGCAGGTTCCCTGAACGACGCCATGGGCGGCGGCAACGGCACCATTGTGGGTGCAAACGCACCGGATGAAGCCGTTGACTTCTTGAAGTTCATGACCAGCCTTGAGAACCAGATCCTGGTCACCGAAACCGGGGCGATCCTTCCGGTCGTCGATGGTGCACAAGAAGCTCTGACCGATCCCAATATGCTCTTCGTATACGATGCCGTAGCACAAGCGGATTACTTCCAGCTCTACTACGACCAGTACCTGCCCCCCGCAGTGGGTACAGCCCTCAATGAAGCGGTACAGGGACTCTACGCCGGGACGGCAACCCCTGAGGAAGTCGCCCAGGCAGTTGACGACGCATACGCCCTAGAGATAGGTGAGTAGTCAATCATATACATTCTACCGGTTGGTGTGAACTGATCGGCGGATGATATCGTAAGCGGAGCAGGCAGGCCGGGGCCTGTTTGCTCCGCCCCATCAAGTCTAGGTCGAAAAGATGACATGCACTGTCTGGCTGCTGCATCCTACAGTATGCCGGTGGCCTAGAAGGAGGTCAGCCTTGCAAGAAGATATCCCCCAAAGCCTGGTAGGATCAGACGCCGGATACATGAAACGTAACCGGTTAAACCGCAACCTGGTTATCGTGCTGTTTCTGTTACCTTCCGCACTTTTATTCTTAACCTTTGTCATCTTCCCCATTTTTCAGGGCGCTTATGTCAGCATGTTTAAATGGAAGGGATTTGGCCCGCCAACAGACTTCGTCGGCTTTGACAATTTCACCTATCTGTTTAATCACAAACCATTCAGACAATCCCTGCTGCACAACTTTCTGATTGCCCTGATGTCAATCACAGTCCAATTGCCGATGGCATTGGGATTAGCTATGCTCGTGGGCCGGAAAATGCCGGGGAGAGCCGTCTTCCGGGCTATTTTCTTCGTCCCCTATATCATTTCCGAGTCCATTACATCGGTCATCTGGTTCTTCATATTTAATCCGCGCTTCGCTGCCAGTGAAGTAATCAATTCCGTGCTGGATTTTCTAATTCCCTTCTTTGAGCCAGGAGCCTGGTTGGGCGATCCCCAAAAAGTGTTGATTGCCATCTTCGTGGTGCTGACCTGGAAGTATTTCGGCCTGCACATGATTCTCTACGTGGCCGGTCTTCAGCAGATTCCGACAGATATCGAAGAGGCGGCGGCCATTGATGGCGCGAATGGCCTCCAGACCCTGTGGTATGTGACCATCCCGATGTTATCGAGAACCATTGTCACCACGGTCTATTTATCTATTCTGGGATCATTCCAACTATTCGACATAGTGTGGTTATTGACCAAAGGTGGGCCAGTCAATGCCAGTGAAGTCATTACCACCTATATGTATAAAAATGGCTTCGTCAGTTTCCGGCTGGGCTTTGGCTCAAGTGTGGCTGTCATTCTCTTCCTCATTTGCCTGGCTTTCTCATTGGTGTACCAGCGGCTATTCATGCGTGGAGAGTATGCTGGCGTTGCTGACTAAGTGGAAACAGATAATTGTTTTTGAACCTTTCGGTTTTTCTACCTTATCTATTTCCGATACAGTTGGGCCATTTTATTTTTCTGGCCCATCTTAGATCGACACAAGCACAAAAGGGGAAATCAGAATGAAATCCAATCGGATGAGGAAAGTTTTAACTCTTGCGCTGCGATATCTCGCAGCCACTGTTGTCGCGCTGATTGTTTTAAGCCCGTTGTATATCGCCGTATTTGGAGGGTTCAAGGAATCCGGTGAACTGGTCAACCACCCGTTCGCACTGCCCAGCGTCTGGATACTTGATAATTACCAGGCCATCTTCAATTTAGAATCCTTTTGGCAGCAGTTATTGAACAGCACCATTGTCATGGTTGGTACGGTCACCCTGTCTACCCTGAGTGCCAGCCTGGCAGCGTTTGTCTTTGCCCGGATGAACTTCAGAGGACGGGACACGCTTTTTAACTTTTTCATGATCGGCCTGCTGTTTCCGATCTCAGCGGCGATCCTTCCCCTGTATATCCTGATGCGGCAGTTAAGTCTTCTGAACAGCTTGATCGGTTTGATCCTGGTTGAAGGGGCCTTTCAACTCTCCCAGATGATCCTGATTATGCGGGGGTTCTTCCGATCCATCCCCAAAGAGCTTGAAGATGCCACCTACATTGACGGGGGAACATCTTTTACGTTCTTCTGGAAAGTACTGCTGCCGCTGTCAAGACCGGCCCTGGCGGCTAATGCGGCCCTGGCGATGGTGTTTAGCTGGAACATCCTTTTCCTGCCCCTGCTAGTATTGAATGACGAGGTTCTCTATACGCTGCCATTGGGCACCATGCAGTTCTTTGGGCAATATACAGCCTATTGGTCGCAGTTGATGGCCTTTATTGTCCTGGCCGCACTCCCGGCGGTGATATTCTATATGGTGGCCGAACAGCATATTATTACCGGGCTGACCGGCGGCGCGATCAAGGGCTAAGTGGAGATGGCATAGCTTCCTTTGCGTCCGGGCTGGGTGCCGATCTAAATAAGACAGAATTATGTGGGATACCGTGTCCCTATAAAAAAATCGGGTAAGGGCTTGATCAAAATAAGAAACTCTTGAGGGATTGATGACATTATCACTTGAAAAACACCTGGAAAAACTGCTTTCCCAGATGACGCTGGAGGAGAAGCTAGCTCAAATCGGGTCGTGCTTAATGTACGAACTGCAAACGGCGGGTGAACTCGATGAGCAAAAAGTCGCGGCCAACTTGAAAGATGGCATCGGGCAGATCACACGCCTGGGAGGCGGAACTATACTCGACCCCGCCGCTGCTGCCAAAACCGCCAATTACCTGCAAAAATTCTTGATTGAGCAAACCCGGCTGGGAATACCGGCTCTTATCCATGAAGAATGCTGTTGTGGTGCCATGCTGCTGGGAGGCACGATCTTCCCACAGATGCTTGGCCTGGCGGCGACCTTCCAACCCGATCTGGCTGAAGTTATGACCACAGCCATCCGCAAACA
>JBNKDD010000181.1:0-11388 GCA_050288085.1 Anaerolineae bacterium | reverse complement strand
GACAAACCGTATGCTCGTTGTCTCCAATCCGATCAGCAAGGAAGTGGTGGGATTGGTGCCACGCTGCGAACCAGCCGAAGTAATTGATTCTGTTGAGCAGGCACGGGCCGCTCAACCGGCCTGGGAGGCCACACCATTCCGTGAGCGTGCCCGGATCATCAAGCGCTTCCATGATCTGATCCTCAAGCAAAAAGACGAGCTGTTTGACACCATCCAGCAAGAATCCGGCAAGTCACGGCGAGATGCTTTTGTGGAATTATTTGCTGTTGCCAGTGAAGCCCGCTACTACGCCTATCATGGCGGACGGATCCTGCGGCCCCACCGTGCCGGTTTTGCCATCCCGCTCCGTGACAGCGCCAGGGTAGTCTATCACCCGCTGGGGGTGGTCGGCGTGATCAGCCCGTGGAACTTCCCGTTTATCCTCAGCATTGGCGATACGATCCCGGCCTTGCTGGCCGGAAATGCGGTGGTGATCAAACCGGCCAGCCTCACTCCTATGACGGCGATCTGGGGGCAGCAAAAGCTGATCGAGTGCGGGTTGCCAAAAGATTTGCTCCAGGTTGTGACCGGTGCAGGCAGCAAGATCGGAAACGCGCTGATCGACCACGTCGATTTCGTGATGTTCACTGGCAGTACCGACGTTGGCCGGAAGGTCGCCGAGCGGGCCGCCAAACGGTTGATCCCTTACAGCATGGAATTGGGTGGCAAGAATCCGGTGCTCGTCCTGCCCGATGCCAATCTGCGACACGCTGCCGCCGGGGTGATCGAAGGCTGCTTCAACAACAACGGGCAGGTGTGCATTAACTACGAGCGTGTCTATGTGGATCAGAGCATCTACGATCCATTCATCAAGGAGCTGTTGGCCCAATTGGAAAAGGTACGGATGGGTTGCGACACAACCTTTGATACCGACCTGGGCACGGTGATCAGCGAGGAGCAGTTGAAGATCGTCGAGGAACACGTTCAGGATGCGGTCGGCAAGGGGGCGAAGATTTTAGCCGGGGGCGAAACCTGCCCCGATAAAGGCCCCTACTTTTATGAGCCAACCCTGCTCGCTGATGTGACCCCCGACATGCTGGTCTATCGCGAGGAAACGTTCGGGCCTTTGGCATCGATCTACAAGGTGAGCAGTACCCAGGAAGCGATTGAGCAAGCCAACGACAGCGATTACGGATTACAGGCGGGAGTGTTCACCCGCAACCGGCGGAAGGGCAGACAGGTCGCGGCGCAGATCGAAGCAGGGACGGTCAGCATCAACGATACCTATACCTCGTGGGGGGCGATGGGTGCGCCGATGGGCGGCTTCAAGCAAAGCGGAATCGGGCGGCGGCATGGCCCGGCAGGTATCCGTAAATACACCGAGCCGCAGACGCTCTTCACCAATCACACTAATTACCAGATCAGCAGCATGGAGACGGCTTTATCGATTAATAAACGGCTGGCCGATCTGCTGGTTTTGCTGCTTCGGATCTGGCGGCATATCCCGTTTATCCGGTGACCGGCACAGGAGAAGACAGATGAAACTTGAGGAATTCCTCGTCAAAGCCAAAATCAATGCCTATGCCAGTGAAGGAGAAGCGGGAGAATCACGTCTACCGGATGGCAGCCTGGAACTTACCTATCATGAAGGCGAATTCAAATATCGCGACCGGTATTTTGGCTGGAATCCTTTTGGCGGGGAAGAAGTGGTCTGGCAAGGTGCTCAGGTTGTCTGGATGATGAATTATTATGGGTTAGTTTTTGATGAGGTTGTTCCAGCCGCCGAGGTATATAGCTTCCTTCAGAATGCCATGCATCAAGTCAAAATTGACAGGCCGTTTCGCGGCCCTCAGACATTGAAAAAAGGTGATTTCGAATACTTTGATGAAAGTCAAGGCAGCCTTGACCGGTTCACTGGGATTGAGCGGATACTGTATCAGGGACGTGAAATCTACCATCTGCACTATCATGGGGGGAGCATCAAGGCCAAATAGTCCTGAACGTCGAATCTATCTCTCCATCCACTCGCGGCTGAGCAGGCCGTACAGGTACATATCGTAGCGCCGACCATCCCGCTGTCCGAACTCGCGGAAGTTCCCCTCGCGCTGAAAACCGAGCTTCTCATAAGCGGTGATAGCGCGGGTGTTGTAATCAAACACGGTCAGTTGGAGGCGGTGAAGATTCATTTCCCGGAAAGCAAAGTCTACCAGCAGGGTGATAGCTTCGGTGCCATAACCCTTGCCCCAATAATCGCGGTTGCCGATGCCGATGGATAGGTAAGCCACCCCGCAGGACCACAGGATGTCGCTTAGCTCGCAGTAGCCGATCAGTTGGTCATCTTCAACCAGTCGAATCGCAAATAAATATTGCAGGCCGGACTCGGCGGATTCGTCCAGTAATTTTTTCCACTTAGCTTGCCCTTTTGGGATCGCCGGTTCAGCATCGTATAGGCGCAGGAAATCGGCGTCCTCATCCCAGCGAACGATTTGCTGGAGGTCGTCTTCGCTGATCGTGTTAAGGCGGACTCTTTCGCCGCGCAGCAGCTTAGAAGGAATCATCCCCGCACCTCGCCAATCGGGCGCAGGCAGCGGAACCCTACATAACCGAACCACTCCTCGCTGGGGTGTTTCCCCTTACGGCTGGTTGTCTGCAAAAAAACGTCCGGGTTGTCATACGATCCGCCCCGGATTGTGCGGGGACTGTCCAGGTCGGCGGGATTTTCACGGCCATCGGTGGAGCTATAGGGATAAGAGAAGCTGTAGATCGTGCTCGTCCACTCCCAGAGATTACCGGCCATATCCAGTGCCCCGACCCATGATGCCCCGTCCGGGTGGCTGCCGACCGCCATCGATCCATCCGCCGAATTTCCCAGATAAACGGCTTTCGCCGGGTCGAACTCATTACCCCAGGGATAGATCAGGCTGTTGGGGCCGCGTGCGGCATATTCCCATTCAGCCTCGGTCGGGAGCCGTCCGCCCCGGCTGTCACAATAATCCTCCGCCTCGGCAAAGCTGACCGAATCACGGGGATGATCCGGCCCGGCAATCAAACCCTCTGATCCGAATTGGTCGTTCGTCACCTCGGTGCGGTCGAGCCAGAAAGCCTCTTCGATGCATTGTTCGTGGGCCGGGCCTTCGTCCTCGCCCTCGGAATCGCTGCCCATCATGAAACAGCCCGGTGGCACAAAGACCATCATTACCCCATCAAAGTTTCGCATTACGGGTGACCACTCATCGAGCGGCCCACCTGCCGTCGGTCCGGCAAATTCGGAGGGGACTTTTGTTGCCGCCACGAAGGGCTGTATGGTCGGCGTCAGGGTCAGGGTTTTGGTCGGTTTGGGTATCAGAGACGGCTCAGGGGTGAGAGTTTCGGTCGGACGAGGCTGGACAGTGGCCGGGGGGTAGGTGGGAATCATCGGGGTTGCCGGTTTGGAACCACAGCCCGCGCAAACAAGGGCGACCACGATCAGGGTGAATAGATGCAAGACCCGCAGATGATTATGAGACGAACCGGCCATTCCTAATATTTGCTCCGTTTTTGCAGGATAAAAACCGCCTACACAAGTATAACGTGTTTAGCGAATATCGATGTGTCCGCTATACCGGAACCAACGCCTGAAGCTCTTGCAAGTTATGTTCGTAATCCGATTCTTGCAGCGCCGGGCAGTCTGCTAATTGATGCTGTCCGGCGGCCAGTTTGGTCGCGAAGACGTAGCAGGTTGGGTCGCCGCATTCCTTGCAGTTGGTCTGAGGCAGCAGCTTGTAGATCATCAGAGGGGTGGGGCGCTGCTTGACGTGGTAGCTCGGCTCGATCTGATCCCGCCGTGCCCAGGTATCGTTGACCAGGGCGATCAGTTCGTCGGCGAACTGGTGGGCTTCGGCGCGATCTTCCAGGTTGCTGATGGCGATTGACTTATCCTGGAAGACAACCATATGGCCGTCTGCTTTCCAGGTCAACGCCTCTACTGACGGATTGTAGAGCGGTTCGTAGAGCGTGGCATTGAGGTAGGGCAGTACATCCGTCAGGTCAACGGTCAGCAGCGCCTTGGCCGCATAAACCACCGAATTGGGATTGCAAGGCGGCGTAAAAATATCCAATACATAGTCATCGATTAGCATGGATCAGCTTCCTTTGCAGATAACTTGAGCGTGCCAGCCATCTTTCGGGCTGGAGATTATGAGGTGATTCTCACCCAATCTATATTGTACATCACAGGGGAAGGGGTTAAATGATGAGTTTTATCCAGACTTTACTTGAAAATCATCACCGTAGGGACGGCCATCCCTACGATGATGATTGCCTCATAGGCGCTCAGATGGCGGCTAGTACCAACCCAAAGATGTAACCGGCCAGCGTACTGAAAACGGTCACCAGGGCGACATAGGTAATTGTCTTCTGTCGGCCCAGGATTTTACCGGTTACCAGGATACTCTGGATCGATAACTCTGGATCGGCCAGGAGATAGGCCAGCAGCGGGCCGCGATGCATCCCCAGGTCGAGGAACATTTTGGCGATAGGTACTTCGACCAGGGTGGGGAAGTACATAAACACCCCAAATAACACGCCGATCAAATTGGCCCAGATGGTGTTCCGTCCGGCGAGGGTCTGTACCCACTGCTCCGGGATAACGGCTTTGGCGATGCCTGCCGCAAACACCCCGACGATTAGCAGGGGGAAAATCTGTTTAACGAATTTCCAGGTTTCCCACAGCCACGAGGCGATCTGATCCTGCTCAAAGCTGCGAGCAGCGACGATCCCAATCGCGGCGATCAGAACCACCTCGCCGATGAATCGCCCGGTGAAACCAATTACGATGCTGCCTTCGCTGACGCTGGGTGCAGCCAGCAAAAGAGTCAGGGCGACCAGCCCTATCGAAACGTAAGTCCACCGGTTGAAGCGTTCGAGGACGTGTTCCAGGCCGAGGTAAGCCGCCGGGGCGATCAGGATCAGCATCAGGATCAGGAGTGCGCCCTGTGGGGCCAGGCTCACGGATTCGAGCATGGCCGTCAGTCCGGGCGGCAGCTCGAACGGTAAATGTAGGGTGAAGGCTGTCCCGGTTAACAGATCAACCTTCAGTGTACCAACGATCAGTACCGCCACCAGCAGGATAAAGACAACCCAGATAGCGGGTTGAACCGTTGCCTGCCGGTCGAACATGCCGCTGTCCTGCATCTCTGCGGCGCGTTCGGCTTCTTCTGCCCGGAACATCCAGGCCATGATCATGCCGATGCCAATCCCGAAGATGATCGAGAGAATAATCCGGGCCATGGCAATATCCATGCCGATGGCCGCGCCGGTATAGGCAATCGCCAGGATGTTGATTGCCGGGCCGACGAACAGGAAGGTGATCGCCGGGCCGAGTCCCGCGCCGCGCTTCCAGATTCCGGCAAACAGCGGCAGGATGGTACATGAGCAAACTGCCAGGATAAATCCACCGACTGCTGAAGCCGGGTAACTGATGTACTTGGGTGCCTTAGGGCCGAGGTAGCGGGTGATGATCTCCTTGGGGATCATCGCGCTCATATAGCCTGCGATCACAAAGGCCGGAACCAGGCACAGCAGTACATGGGCGGCCAGGTAATCCAGTAAACCGGTCCAGCCTGCCCACATTAATGTGCCGAGATATTGAAGAATGGGTTGCATATGTAGTAATTCCTTAGAAAATGAATAGCCTCTACCACTGCCTACAGCCGATCCCATCGGCTTCATACCAATCATCCGCGGCAATCTGATGGTCTGCCGGGAGTATGGCCCCTTCCAGGCTGGCGGTTTGGCGGAGTTGTGTGCAGGTCAGGTGATCCGCGCCATCAAGATTGGCGTGGGTAAGGTCTGCCTCTTCCAGGTTAACGTCCCATAGGTTAGCATCCTGTAGATCAGCGTAGCTCAGATTTGCGCTCTGCAATTCAGCTCGCCGCAGATCAGCCCCTTTGAGATCGGCATGATTCAGATCCGCACGCTTGAGATTAGCCCCCTCCAACCCGGATTGGCTCAGATCGGTAAATGACAGATTGGCGTTTTCCAGGTTGGCATGCCGCAAACTGACTCCCATCAAGTTGGCGCGGGTCAGTACGGCGGCTGCCATGTTACTGCCAAACAGATCAGATCCTCGCAGATCGGCGGCCTGTAAAAGTGCTTCCTGTAAATTGGCGGCTCGTAGATTTGCCCCGCGCAGGTTCGCTCTTTTCAGGTTAGCTCCGATCAAATTGGCGTTTTGCAGCTCGACTCCTTGTAGGGTTCCGTCGGACAGCCACCCAAGCTGTTTCAGGGTATCGGCTGCCTGAAGCGATGCTGCCTGATGGGAACGCCCCATCTCGTCTTTCAGGTTTTGCTTGTGGCCGGTCACCAGATTCACTGCCGTGAAATCGGCGGCAAGCAGCAGCACCAGGGTAAACACCGCCGCGCTAACTTCCACGCTGCGCCGTCCCGATTCGCGCCATGGCATCCGGGTTGCCAGCAGGCTCAATCCGAATGGTAGCAGCAAGATGAGAATTATCAGGATTGGTAATGATGGTAAATGGCGGGAAATGAAATGCTGTAAAGGAAAGTTATAGTAGGCTGCACCGGGAAGCGCGGTTTGAGGGTCGGCTATGGCAAGGATGATGTTGTAGGCAAACATAATCCCAGCAGTTCCCCAGGCCATCCTCAGCCTGATTCTATTCCAACGCAGCACTATCAGCACACCGGAGACCGCTCCAAACAGGCACAGGCCCAACAACCAGATCACCATCGGAAGCGGGGTTATCAGATCGATCAACCTCGGTGGATAGATGACCTTCGGCGCAGTAGGCCGCAAAATTCCGGCGGAAGCTGGCGGTATGATCAACACCAGGGTTAGAAAAGGCAGCAGCCCGGTGATCAGTGCCAGGGGCAGCCGTAGCCGGTAAAGGATGGCAAGGACATATCCCTGCGTAACAGCCTGATCGGAGATCAATGACTGCCTCAGCAGCGTGAAATCGTTATTTTTCTGTGCCCGGTTCATGATGATTGCCGCCGCGATCATTACGCCCAGAGGGAGTAAAGTTATTCCCCAGAAAAGCGCATACCGGATTATCAAAACGCCGTTGAAAATCGAGGGTGAGTTGATCAGCGAGGAGGCGGCAGCAATGATGATCAGGCAGGTAACCCACAAGAGCAATGTTAAGCTCAAAACGGCCATCGGCGAAGGCCAACGCTTTTCTCGAAATACCCGCTTGATAATCGGATTGGATAACATGCTGCCGCTTCCTTTGGATCAGTTCATAGCCTGGCGGATAAGATTTGATACTTCTGACTGTGAAGGCACACGTCCCTCGCTGACTAGCTTGTCATTCACCACCAGCCCGGGGGTGCTCAACAAACCGTAGTCGATGAACTTCAGCGTGTCGGTGATTTTTTCCAGCGACACTTCAAGGCTGGGATTCTCGACCAGAATTTCATTGATGGTAGTTTCGGCCATTTCCATCATCCGTTCACAGTTGGCACAGCCGGGTCCAAGTACTTTGATTGATAACATCAGGTTTTTCTCCGTTATGATGATTTGTAGGGGCGAGATATGTCTCGCCCAGGATCATTAACCGCCTTAGTCGACGGTTATCCCCTTCTTTTCGCAATCCACACACAGATCCGTGGTGCGGTTGGTTTGAAAGGTCAGCCCGCAGCCTGGGCAGGTGACTTTGCGCAGCCCCGACTTTTTGCGGGGTCTTTCCGGGCGAAGTTCAGGCGGCAGGTCGGCAAACGGATCACCACCGCAGCAGCAGCCCCCGCCGGAATTATCAGGAATCTTGCTGTTCATCGAATACCTCTTCTTGAATATGGATCAGACGCTCCTGGCACTTTGGGCAGGGGCAGGGCGATCCGATTTTGGATAAATTAAAGTCATATGGCTCAGCGCCAAAGCTCTCCAGCGTCCGGCGGGACTCCTCAAGCAGCAGGCTGATCGATGGATTGGCCAGTGAATAAAAGACGTTCATACCCTCGCGCCGATCGTTCACCAATCCGGCGTCACGTAGGCGCGTCAACTGCTGGGAGATGTAAGCCTGCCGCTGGTCAAGAACGTGCTCCAGGTGACAGACACAGGCCTCATCCCGGCCCAGTTCCTCCAGTATTTGCAGGCGTACCGGGTGTCCGAGTGCCTTCATGATCGCCGCTAATTGTTCATAGCCGTCCATAGTACCTCCTGGGCCTTATTCAATATTCAATATATTGAATAAGGTTTGATTGGGGTAGTGACAAAGATCACCTTTCTAGATGACACAACTTTGCAGCATCTCTGCCCCCACGCTATACTCTTGTCGTTAATAATCCGACCGGCAGGCCACTCTCCGGCCTGTCAGGTGACTATACTTAGGAGATAAGATGCCCTTAACAAAAGCAGAAAAGGCAGAAATTTTTGCCGATTTCGGTACCCACGATGGCGACACCGGCTCAACACAGGTACAGATTGCGATGCTGACCAAGCGGATCAATCAACTGATTGAGCATGGGCGCGTACATAAGCATGATTACCACTCACGCCGGGGTTTGCTCAAATTGGTGGGGCAGCGGCGGCGGTTGCTGGCTTATCTGCGGCAGACACAACCCGAGGAATACACCCTATTGTTGGGACGACTCGGTCTACGTCGCTAGAAAACAGCAGGTTGGTTGTCGGAATACGTGGCGAGTAGAGTAGGCAAATACGGGCTGCTCTACTCGCTTTCGCTTATTCTGAGAGCCTGCTAAAATGGGCAAATTGAAACCGGAGGGGCAGGAATTGGAAAGCGCCATTGAGTAATTGATACTTGATGCCGATTTCCAGTCCCTGGCCTCCGGTAAAAAATGACAGGCTCAATTGCAGAAAGGGAAATGCTTTAGGCCGTTTATCAAAAGCGGTCTGTTCAACCCTTTCTACTTGAGCCGGTACAACATTGGAGGCATAACTCTATGAAAGCGGAACAATTTACCGCCGAGGTTGGCGGTCGCACCATCACCATTGAGACTGGTGTTCTGGCCCCTCAAGCTGGTGGCGCAGTTACCATCCGCGACGGGGAAACAATTATCCTGGCGACCGCCACGATGGCGAGACACGCCCGCGATATCGACTTCTTCCCCCTGAGCGTGGACTACGAAGAGCGTCTATACGCTGTTGGCCGGATTCCGGGCAACTGGTTCCGGCGTGAAAGCCGTCCCCCGGAGCAGGCTATCCTGGTAGCCCGGTTGACGGATCGCCCCCTGCGTCCTCTTTTCCCAAAGGGAATGCGCAACGAAGTACAGATCATCCTATACTCACTTTCCATTGATCAGGTACACCCGGAAGATATGCTGTGCATCAACGCAGCCAGTGCCGCGCTGACCATTTCTGATACGCCCTGGGAGGGGCCGGTTGGAGCTGTCCGGGTTGGGATGATTAACGGCGAGTTCGTCGCCAATCCCACCTTCGAGCAGATGGAAGAATCGGTACTTGATCTACGTATGGCGGGAACCGAAGACGCAATCCTGATGGTCGAATGTGGCGCACAGGAAGTTGACGAAGCGACGATGGTTGATGCCCTGGCCTTTGGGCACAATGCCATGCAGCCTTTAATCGAGCTTCAGCACGAGATGCGTGAGAAGCTCGGCAAACCCAAGCGGGAGTATGACGTTAAAGAGGTCGCGGAAGAACTACGTGCCGAAGTGACTGGCCAGGTTGAAGGCAGGATCACCGAGATCGTCAAGACCTACTATAATCGCGATGAGCGTAACGCCGAACTCGAAGACCTGCGCGACCAGATCACGACCCGCTACGAGGAAGATGAATTCCTGGAGCAGGTTGATCTGGCCGAAGTGCGCTCGGTTATCGGCGATGTGATCAAAGAAAAAACCCGCTCCCGGATTCTCCATGAGGGTGTCCGGCCTGATGGTCGTGATTACACTACGATCCGGCCCCTGGCGGCAGGTGGGGGCTTGCTCCCGCGGACACATGGAACGGGTATCTTCCAGCGCGGCGAGACTCAGGTGATGAGCATCCTGACCCTCGGCACCCCGCGTGATGCCCAGACGATGGATGGCGTCAATCCCTTGCAGGAAAAGCGCTACATCCACCACTATAACTTCCCACCCTTCAGCACCGGCGAGACCTGGTTCTTACGCGGCCCCAAGCGGCGTGAGATCGGGCATGGCGCATTGGCCGAAACGGCCCTCCGCCCCATGATCCCGCCTGCTGAGGAATTTCCGTACACCATTCGTGTAGTCAGCGAGGTGATGTCCTCGAATGGCTCGACCTCAATGGCTTCAGTCTGCGCCAGCACACTGGCCCTGATGGATGGTGGTGTGCCGATCAAAGCGCCGGTTGCCGGAATCGCGATGGGCCTGATCTCCGAAGGCGATAAATACGCCATCCTGACCGACATTCAGGGTCTGGAAGATCACCTGGGCGATATGGACTTTAAGGTTGCCGGAACCAGCGAGGGGATCACCGCCTTGCAGATGGACATCAAGATCAAGGGACTTTCCCGTGAAATCATGGCAGAAGCTCTTGAGCAGGCCCGCAAAGCCCGCTTACAAATCCTGGATGTGATCATCGAGGCTATCCCGGAACCCCGTGCCGAACTCAACCGGTATGCACCGCGAGTTATCTCCCTGAAGATTGACCCTGATAAGATCGGGGCTGTGATCGGTAAGGGTGGTGAGACGGTTCGCAATATTCAGGATGAGACCGGAGCCAGGATCGATATTCAGGATGACGGTACGATCCAGATTTATGCTGTCGGTGCAGAATCGACAGATAAGGCTGTCCAGATGGTCGAAGCTCTGACCGAGGAAGCTGAGATCGGGCGCATCTATACCGGTAAGGTTGTCCGGGTGGAAAACTACGGGGCCTTTGTCGAGATTTTGCCGGGTACAGATGGTCTGGTACACATCAGCCAACTTGATACCTACCGGATTGAAAACCCATCTGACGTGGTTCGGGTTGGGGATGAGATCATGGTGATGGTAACGGACATTGGCCGTGACGGAAAAATCCGCCTGAGCCGACAGGCTGTCCTCGAAGGCTGGACTCCTGAGGAAGCCCGCGAACGAGATCGCGGAGCGGGTCGCAGCAGCGGCGGTGGCGGCGGTCGCGGTGGTGGCGGTCGAGGCGGCGGCGGACGCAGCGGTGGTGGCGGAGATCGTCGCGGCGGTGGCGGACGCAGCGGCGGCGGCGGAGATCGTCGAAGCGGTGGCGGCGGCGGTCGCCGGGATTGATTGAACAGGGGCGCACAGTAGTGCGCCCTTTTAAGTTGGGCCAGACATTGAATTATGGATAAATGGCCCAACTGTATAGGAACAAGATAAGGTTATAAAAACCGAAGCTTTACCAAAGCCATTATCTTGTTCCACTTAATTTCCATTGCTCAGATGCCTGTTTTTTCCACCGGACAATCTAACACTTTGATAACATTTTATTAACCTTTATGGATTTTGTGTTAACCTATA
>JBNKDD010000180.1:0-11539 GCA_050288085.1 Anaerolineae bacterium | reverse complement strand
CCTGTGTATAGAAAACCTTGGCCTGGATATTGCCAAACATCAGGCTGTCCAGGCCCCGCACAGCCAGATTGACCAACTTTTTATCGGTCACAAAGATTAATTCTCGGAGATTAGGGTGTTTCCAGACCGGTCCGTGCTGACCGTTGGGGTTGGTATTCTGGCCCCTGGCTCCGAAATTGGCAGCAAGGATAACATCGTCCAGTGAGAGCGAAGCCTCGGTGATATCGAGGATATGGAAAAGCTGCTCGCTGGCTTGATCAAGGTACTGCTGGACTTCGGCTCCTGCCTGAGGCTGATCTTCCGCCAGGCTGTATGCTTTATAAGCAGTAAAAATAAGGACAGGTTCATCTGGTAGTAGTTCAATGTGGTAGTTCTGATTGCTCACTATGTAGTCTCCTCTGTTGATTATGATATGCCTGCAAAGTTAAAGAATCACTGCCTGTCATCCTTCAGCAAAAAGTGGCTGCAATAGGGGACGCACCACTGCGTGTGCTGTTCCCCATTACAGCCACTATTAACACTTGATTATGTCTGCTGAAATTAATGACGATTATACTAACAGCCTCTCGATGAGAGCTTACAGAATAATAGCAGCATTCCTTTTACTGCGCCATCACCGGGATTGGAGGGCGGTATGAACGGCCTGTCGCGTCAGGCACATCACCGAAAGATTGGCAAGATGCCAGAACAGCCCGCCGTTTAATGCGAGCCGTTTTTTTTCTTCCGCCTGGTTGTGGATTTGGTCGGACAGCGTTTCTTTAATACTCGGCTATCCTGGCACGGGCATAGGCAAGCGCCTCTTCCTGAGTTTCAAAGGCTTTGGCCTGAATGTTACCAAACGCCAGGCTGTCCAGGCCCATTACGGCCAGCTTGATCAGCCTTTTGTCAGTTACAAAGATCAACTCTTTGATATTTGGATGTTTCCATAACGGCGACTGGCCCCTGGTATCGGTGATGTGTTGACCTCTGGCTGCGAAATTGGATCCAACTACGAGTTCGTCCAGGGAGAATGAAATCTCGGTCAGGTCGATGATCAGGTAAACTGGTTCGCTTACTTGATCCAGGGTCTGCCGGGTTTCGGCGTCTGACCGGGGTTGATCTGCCACAACGGAGAACTCTTTGTAGAGTCCAGACAGAATGATAGGTTCATCAGGCAGCAGATCAATGTAGTAGTTCTTTGTACTCATTAACAGTTATCTCCTTGTGCAGATTGTCATTGTCCATCGTTTGGCGTTCAGGCGTAATGGGTTGTCTGCCAATCAGGATTTCATAAATCCTCGGCAATTTTGACATGGATGTACGCCAGGGCTTCTTCCCGTGTCTCGAACAACTTGGCCTGAATGCTGCCAAACATCGGGCTGTTTAAGCCCTTGGCGGCCATTTGGATGGTGATATTGGTGGTTACAAAGATCAATTCTTGAATGTTCGGGTGCATCCATAAGGCCGCCTCCCCCCTGGACAGGTTATTAACGCCAGCGACAATGTCATCCAGCGTAAATGAAGCCTCTGTCAGGTCAATGAGGTGATGAAGTGGCTCATTGGCCTGGTCGAGGAACTTCCGGACTTCTGCATCCCCCTCAGGCCAATCTCTCGCTACTGCGTATTCTTTGGTGACCTCAAACAAGAGGATCGGTTCATCAGGCAGCAGTTCAACATGGAAACTCTTCTTGTCCATGACTTTTATCTCCGCTATATGGTAGCTGCTCTGAGACGGATCATAGCGTTCGCCCGGTCATATTTCATCAAACCTCGGCAATCCGGGTACGGGCATAGGCTAGGGCTTCTTCCTGCGTTTCAAAGGCTTTGGCCTGGGTATTGCCGAACGGTAGGCTGTCCAGGCCCTGTATGGCCAGTTTGACAATAGCCTTGGTTGTCACAAAGATCACTTCCTGCACATTTGGATGCTGCCACAAGGGGGCCTGTCCCCCGGCTCCGATATTGGCCCCCAGTATGATGTCGTCCAGCCTCATTGTTTGCCGGGTAAGATCTATGATCAGGTAGAGTGGTTCGGTCGCCTGATCCAGCATCATCCGGGTTTCGGCGTCCGCTGGCTGCTGATCTTCTGCAATGGAAAACTCTTCGTAGTTCACTGCCAGGATGATCGGTTCACCCGGCAGCCGCTCGATCTGATAATTCTTTCTGGTCATGATGTTGGCCTCTCTTAGATTATAGTTGTCCGCTATTTATGAAAACTGCAATAGAGAACACACTGCTGTGTGCCTGGTCCCCCATTGCAGTCACCATTATTATTTGCTGCCAATTCTCGGCAATGTTTATCGATGTTACCGAATATGATGATTGTACTATCAGTCTGGGCGATGTGGGCATACAGAACAATAACAGCATTTTCTCTCAAACTATTTTTAGCAAAACTTATCTATATCCTATACAGTTGGGCCAACTACCACACGGGAAATTGAACGAGCACGGATCATGAGCAAGGAATCAGGCCGCGACTATACCAGGTTTACCAGGCTGCCCGAATTTGGTGACGTTGAACTGCTGTACGCGCATTACGTCAAGCAGGTTTTCTCACCGCATATGCACGAGGAACTGGTAGTCGGTATGGTTGAGGCGGGTGTCCACACCTATTATTATCGCGGTGCGACTCACCGGGCTTTCCCCGGCCAGATCGCATGCTGCAACCCCGGCGAAGTCCACACCGGCTACCCGGTCACCGAAAACGGCTGGACCTACCGCATGTTTTATATCGACCTGCCGACCCTGCAAGACGCGATCTCAAAGATCACAGGGCGGGAGTTTCACCCGGCTTTCTTCAAACAGACGGTGATCGATGACCTGTCCACCGCGCAGCAGCTCCGGCGGCTGCACATTACTCTGGAGCAGTCAACTAACCGCCTGGAACGGGAATCGCGCTGGATCATGGCGCTGGCTCGACTGCTCTCCCGCCACATCGATGACCCGGTGAAACTGCGCCCAACCGGATCGGAGAAGGAGCCGGTTGCACGGGCGAAATCCTACATCCAGGGCAACTACGCGCAAAATATCACCCTCGATGATCTGGCCCAGGTTGCCTGCCTGAGTCCCTATCATTTCCTGCGGGTATTCCGCGATACGGTCGGACTGCCGCCCCACGCCTATCTGACCCAGGTGCGGGTGATGCGGGCCAGGCAGCTTCTCGACTCCAACCTGCCGATTGCCCAGATCGCCACCGGCACCGGCTTCACCGATCAAAGCCACCTCAACCGCCGCTTCAAGCAGGTGCTTGGCATCACCCCCGGCCAATACCGCAATTCTGTACAAGACGGATAAGACTCCATCCATTAGACTGTTGCTGAGAAAATTGAATTAATGACCTCACCCCCGCTCTTCCTGCGGTCGATCTGCCGTTGGCGGTTCGGAAGGGGGTGAGGTTGTGATGGAGTCTATCGTGGAACGTGAACGTCTGGAAGCATATATCAAATCGGCGGTGGCGATGATGATCGTGGGGAGTTCGGTTATTGCCACCAAGCTGATCGCCACCAGTTGGCCGGTTTATCTCGCTGCGCTGATCCGGTTCGGCATCAGCCTGCCGATCATGGTCTTATTCTGTTGGCGGAGCCTGCACAAGTTCAAGACCTTATCCCGGCGCGACTGGCTGATCCTGTTTGTCCAGTCTTTGTCCGGCGCATTTCTATTTTATGTGCTGATGCTCTATGGCCTACGCCTGACCAGCGCGGTCGAAAGCGGGATCATCACCAGCACCACCCCGGCGATCATCATGATCCTATCGTGGGTATTTCTCCGTGAGCGCCCCTCCTGGAATGAGGGTATTGGGGTGGTTTTGGCCTTTGGCGGAATCCTGGTGATCAACCTGATCGGGGTGGAGGCTGGCGGCGGATCGATCAACATGGCCTCGCTGCTGGGCAACCTGCTGGTGTTCTGTGCCGTGATCGGTGAGGCGTTGTTTACCTTCCTGGGCAAGATCACCGGGGATCGCGTTGGGCCGATGGAAACAACCCTGGCCCTGACCGGGTTTGCGTTCCTGTTGTCGCTGCCACCGGGGATCATCGAAGCGCTGCACTTTGACTTTTCCGCCGTCCCACTGGTTGATTACATCCCGCCCGCGGTCTTCTTTCCGGCGGCAACGGTGAGCGCCTATATTCTGTGGTTCAGCGCAGTTCCGAAATTGTCAGGCAGCACCTCGGCGGTCTTTACCAGCCTGATGCCGATCACTGCGGTGCTGCTATCCTACCTGATTTTGGGGGAGCAGTTTGTCTGGCCGCATTTGATCGGTGGGGTGTTTGTGCTGGCGAGTATCTGGGTGGTGACGCTTGATGGTCGCCGGAGGCAGGTTGTCAGCCAGGGGTGATAAACATGTGTAGGGGCGACGTAGACCGAAGGTCTGTTCCAGCCGCCCCTTTAGTCTATATCACATTTTTTATATACATAATTGGACAAATCACCAATAATTTCTTTGGCCCAATCATAAGTATGCTCCCATTCTCTTAGAGCATCATCCGGTTCGATAATGTTATAGCTAGCTGCTAATTTCCAGACATTGTCTTCTGAAGTGAACACATAGATAATGCGAAACTCTCGAGGTGGTAGAGATTCTATGACTATACCCTGAGGTGTTACTTTATCTGTATATATTGTGCCGCAGCCAATAGCTTTGAATTGAGAAGAACTGTATTCAATAATGCGAACACCTTCGACTTCAACCGATTTTGGTATATACCAAAATTCAAGATCCTCACTTCGGGTAGATTGCAGCAATCTCAAAGATGGACCTGTTAAAAGCTGGGAAAGTCTTTCTGGATTCTTTCTTGTTTCGAAGGAACCTACCTGCAAATGATAATTTTCAATCACAGATGATACTTCACTGCCATGTTCTGTTGTTAACGCTTTTTCAACAGTGTTTGTAGCTTGAACGGTACTCTGATATTGTTCATCAGCAGTCTTCCATCGGGTATATGCTATAAAGACAAACAGCAGACAAAGAAAAATTCCCAAAATCATCCCGATTATTCGTAAAGATTTTTTACTGTGATCCATGTTATTCCCGGCTTCTACCCGTAATCGTTCGTGAGAATAAAGGATAGAATCTCTAGTAGGGGCGAATGGCCATTCGCCCCATAGCTGTTAACTTAAAGTGTGGGCTGGTGGAAATCAAGCACCGCCTGAGAATTAATTCTCAGGCTAAAGACGATATGTCGAATCAATTCGACCCGGAATTTGCGCAGATTATCAGGTCTGTTTCAACAGACGTATCATCCGTAGCTGCGGAATTGATTCCGCAGCGGCTCAGGCCACCACCCAATTCTGCCATTTCTAAACTTACTTGACAGGAACAGGGCGATTGGCCTTATGATGGAGTTATCCCCCACAACAGTACACTCCCATTCTCCGCCCCGGCAGCGATGGTCGTCCCATCCGGGCTGATCGCCACACTGAGCAGGCCGCCCGCTTCGTCGCCTGCCGTGAGTGTATTCAATAGGTCGCCGGTTTTGACATCCCACACCAGCAGTTGACCGTCCATCCCTGCCGATACCAGCACCGATCCATCCGGCGAGAAGGCCACATCGGGCACGTCCCCTTGATGACCTTCCATCACCAGGAAGGGCGCTTCGGAGCCATCCAACGCCCAGAGCATCACCTTCCGGTCAAAGCCGGATGATGCCAACCACTGCCCATCAGGTGAATAAGCCAGCGCATTGACCGCCGCAATATGCCCGCTGAGGGTTTGCCGCGGGGTCAGCGTTTCGGTGTCGGCGAGGAGAATCTTCCAATCGTCGGAGCCGGAAGCCACCTGCGAACTGTCCGTCGAGAAGGCCACACTCCGCACGCTGCTTAGTCGATCAGGGGGCGCGGCCAGCTTCTCGCCGCTGTCCGCATCCCAGACGATGATCTGCCCATCCAGCGCACCGGATACGATCCACGATCCATCTGGTGACCAATCCACGTCGATGATACTGGCCAGATGCCCATTGAGAGTCTGTAGTAAGCTGCCGTCTGCTGCATCCCAGATTCGCAGTGCACTGTCATTCGAGGCTGTGACGATCCGGCTGCCATCCGGTGACCAGACCACATCGGTCACATAATCGTTGTGCCCGTCCAGGGTGAGTTGAGTCGATCCCGCTGCCACATCCCAGATCAGCCCAAACAAAT
Source organism: Anaerolineae bacterium (assembly GCA_050288085.1). Lineage (GTDB taxonomy): Bacteria > Chloroflexota > Anaerolineae > Aggregatilineales > UBA3940 > JBNKDD01. The sequence goes on along the minus strand of JBNKDD010000180.1, from coordinate 5,428 downwards.
CGCCGCCACCCGTCACCAATTGAGTCCCGTCCGGTGACCAGTCCACCCCCCACACATCAATAATATGGCCTTGCAGCGTCCCGACCGGGGCCAGTTGACCGGCGGTTGCTGGCGTCAGACCGGTTGGCTCAGGGGTGTCTGTTTCCGCTGCGGTCGGTGAGGGGATCGAGTCGGGGGGGTGGGTTGGCCTGTCGGTCGGCTCGGCTCTTGTAGGGGATGTGTTTGCTGCTGCTGCGACTGCTGTCGCCGTTGGCGTGGGAATGGGGTCAACCTGCTCCGATCTGCCAAATACCCCGGTCAGCGCCAGGACACCGATCACGATCAGCACCAGGATCACCCCGCCGCCGATCTGCACCCGCCGGTCCCGGATCAGTTCGGCGGGTGGGCGCTTAAAAAACGGCAGGACAGTCTCACGCAGAAACGAGGCTGTATTCTGGGCCAATGTGCTGAAAAATGGCAGGGCAGTCTCACGCAGGAACGAGGCTGTATTCTGGGCTAATGTGCTGAAAAACGGCAGGGCAGTCTCGCGCAGGAAAGTCTGTGCCTGTGCTTGCAGCGCGCTGAAATCCGGGAGTTGACGCGTTCCCGGCGGTGCTTCTGATGATTCTTCCGGTGCGGAAGAAGTGACCGCCACCGGCCTGACCGCCGGGCGCTTCTGGCTGTGGTGCCCCATGTCGATCTCGGACAGCATCACCGCCATCTCTGCCGCCATCTTGAAACGCAGTTCCCGGTCTTTGGCCAGACTTCGGGCAATCACGGTCTGGCAGGCGCGGGGCAGATCGGGCCGGGCGGCCAGCAGATCGGGCACCGGGTCGTTGAGCTGCATGAGCGCCGTGCCGATTGGACTGTCAGCCTGATAGGGTGGAGCACCCGTCAGCATTTCGTATAGCAATATGCCCAGTGTGTAGATGTCGCTGCGCCCATCCAGCAGTTCACCCATGATCTGTTCTGGACTCATGTAGGCCGGTTCGCCAAACACCGGGAGATGGGTATTACCCAGGTTGACATCGGATAGGGGGGCGATCCCAAAATCGACGATATAGGCTTTTTTATACTCGTCAAACAGGATGTTAGACGGCTTGAGCATACAGTGGATAATGCCCCGCTCATGGGCAGCATCAACCCCAGGAGCCAGCCGGACGATCACCGAAGTGGCTTCGCTCAGGGTGAGTACTTCTTTTTCCAGCCAATCGGTCAGCGATCCCCCGGCCATAAAGGGCATCACGATATAGGGCTGATCCTGGTCTTTGCCTCGTTCCAACACCGGCACAACCGACGGGTGATTTAAGTTCCCCATCACTTTGGCGTTTTCCAACCGGCGGCGGTAGCTTACATCCTCCAGGTATTCGCGCGGCATAACCTTGATCGCCACGTCGCGACCGCTTTCAGGATCGCGGGCATGGAAAACCACACCGGTCGAACTGGCTCCCAGTGTTGTGATAACCTCATAGCGTCCGATAATCATTCACCAAATCCCCATAAGATGATACTGCCATCCCCGGCCCCACTCGCGATGGTGTACCCATCTGGACTGAAGGCGACACTCAACAGGCGCAGCGTATTATAATCCGGGGTGAGTGCTCCCAGTGAATCACCGGTCTGTGCATCCCACATCAACAGCCGGTCGTCGAGAGAGGCGGTTACCAGCAGCGACCCATCTTTTGACCAGGCCACGTCGAGCACTTCCTTCTGGTGGCCTTTCAATTGCAAGGTGGCCCGCGACGATCCGTCAAATTCCCAGATCAAAGCCAGCCAGCCTACTGAAGACGCCAGCCGTTTTCCATCCTCTGTAAAGTCCAGGCTGACGACTGCTCCCAAATCCTCTTCCATCCGATACTTCGGAGTCATCGATGGCACTTCCCAGATCAGGATATCCCAGTCTTCTGATCCGGTTGCCAGCCGGGTTCCATCCGGGCTGAAGGCCACACTCTGCACCCCACCATAATGCTCCAGGTAAATCCCAAGCCGTTCGCCGGTATTCCCATCCCAGATAATCAACTGCCCATCGACCGACCCGGAGGCGATCAACGAGCCGTCCGGTGACCAGTCCAGGTCAGAGACGGCGGCTCCATGCGCCCGCAAAAGCTGGAGTTGTTCCTCGCTGGTTGTATCCCAGATGCGCAGCAGGCTGTCCTTTGATCCGGTGACCAGCCGTTTCCCATCCGGTGAAAAGTCCAATGCGGTGATCGTATCCCTGTGCCCCTCCAACGTACTCAACCGGTCGCCGGTTATCCCATCCCAGATCACCGCGCTGTGATCGGCGCTCCCGGAGGCCAGCAGCCGGGAATCTTCCGACCAGGCCAGGCTGTAAACGTCCTTATTATGGCCGCGCAGCACCCGCCCCTGTGCGATCTGGCCGGAGTTCTCCGCCGTGATAAAGTTGGGCTCGGCAGGGACTTCGACGGTTTCCGCTGCCGGGATGTTGGGCGCGGTCGGGGTGGGCGGCTCGACCGTTGGGGTGGGCAAAGGCTCAGCCGTTGATCCGGGTTCGACTACCACCACCGTTTCGATCACCGGGGGGAGTGTCACTGCCGGGGTTTCCCGGTTCAATAAATAAATCACCCCCAGGCCCGCTGCTCCCGCAACCAGCAGCGCTGCTACAGCCAGCAGCCAACCCAGCCAGCCCAGCCCTTTCCGCCGCCGGTCAGGGGTGGTGAGTGCCTTGGTTGATGGATCGATGGGGGTAGGCCGGGTTTCCCGGCGCGGGGGGCTGACAATCGTTTCCGGTGAGCTTACCGGTCTTTCCACCAGGGTGGCCGGTGGCGCAACGTTGGTGTTGATCAGCGCTTCGGCCATCTCGGAGGCGCTCGAAAAGCGTGCTTCCCGATCTTTTGCCATCGCCTGGAAGATGACATCGGCGACACCGTAAGGCAGTTCTGGCCGGACATCCAGGACATTGGGCGGTGGTTCTTTCAGGTGCATCAAGACCACTTTGATCGGCGTCTGGGCCAGGAAGGGCGCTCTCCCCGCCAGCATCTCATACAGGATCACCCCCAGGGCGTAGATATCACATCGACCGTCTAATTCTTCCCCGTTGATCTGCTCCGGCGGCATATAGGCCGGGGTTCCGATCACATCTTTGGTAATGCCGCCGCTGGTTTCGGACAGCTTGGCGATCCCAAAATCGGAGATAAAAGCGTTGCCATAATTGTCAAACAGGATGTTGGCGGGCTTCAGATCACGGTGGATCACGCCGACGGCATGGGCCGCATCGAGGCCGGACGCCAACCGGCTGATGATCGTTGTAGCATCGGCCAGGGATAAGGGCCTGATATCCAGCAGATCGGCCAGCGATCCGCCTTGCATCAACTGCATGACCAGGTAGGGCTGTTCGTCCTGCTCCCCGAAGTCATAGACCTGCACAATCGACGGATGCTGTAAAGCCGCGACCGTCTTGGCCTCTCGGTCGAAACGAGTCCTTGAGACGTGATCATGGGTAAATTCATAGGGCAGCACCTTGATCGCCACATCTCGCCCAAAGCGGGGATCGTAAGCATGGTAGACGGTTGCCATGCCGCCGCGTCCCAGCTCTGACCTGACTTCATATCGTCCAATGGTTTCTGGCATCATGTTGACAATCTTTCTTCCTTTGGCCCATAGGTAGACGTGCGAAGGCCGTCGTTCGGTTGATGTGTTTCCACCTTCTTAGATTATGAGGCGAAACGACGAGTCGGGCAAGGCTGACCGGCAGGTGATTTTGTTCACCTCACCCCCTGGCAGCGCATATGAGAGAAATTCAATACCCACGCTGCGTGGGTATCACTCCTCCGACATTAGTGTAAGCTATCAAGAAGTTTAGGGTATCTGAAAAATTGATATTTGCATCATCTATCGGGGAGGCCCGAAATGAATACTAACACAACTTCTCAAACAACAGCACCGTCCAGCGGCGCGATTGAGCCTAAAATAATAATCAGATTAGCCGTCTTTTGGCTGATCGTTATGGGGATTTTATTTCTCTCGGCAGGCACACTGAACTGGCTGTGGGGCTGGATTTACTCTGGCCTGATAATCGGGGGCACAATGATCAGCCGGTGGCTGATGCTCCGCGCCAATCCCGGCCTGGCGGCTGAGCGTGTCAAATCGCTGCGAGCTGAGGATGCCAAATCCTGGGATAAGTTTCTCAGCCCTGTCCTTGCCATATACGGCCCCGTCCTGACGATGGTAGTCGCCGGGCTGGACTATCGCTTCGGGCTGACCGGTTCGCTCTCGCTCACCGTCCGGCTGATCGCGGCGGGGGTGATTGTTCTGGCCTATTTCTTTGTGTCGTGGGCGATGATCGTCAACAGCTTTTTCTCTGGAACTGTCCGCATTCAGGAAGAACGGGGCCACCGCGTTATCTCCTCCGGGCCTTACCGGATCGTCCGGCATCCGGGTTATACCGGCGGTGTGCTGACATCGCTGGCGACACCCTTTATGCTGGGGACACTGTGGGCGCTGATCCCGGTTACGCTGACCGTAATCGTCTATATCATCCGCACCTCCCTTGAGGATCGCACCCTGCAAGAAGAACTTCCCGGCTACCGGGAGTACGCTCAGAAGACGCGCTATCGGCTGCTGCCCGGTATCTGGTAAAACATGGTTACCTCCCGCCATCGCTGATGCGCTGTCTGCCCTTCTTGCAAGGGGGGCAGACAGCGACCGAAAGCCGTGGCAAAGATTGGGGGGCGATGAAAGTAAAAAGTCTTTTTTCGCGATGTATTTGTATGATCTATCGGGAGGCCCAAAAATGAACACCAACACAGCGTCACAAACATCTGTGCCATCCCCTAGAATGTTTATCAGGTTTGCTATTTTCTCGTTGATCGTAATTGCGGTTCTGTTTCTCTCGGCAGGCACACTGAACTGGCTGTGGGGCTGGGTTTACATTGGTTTGATGATTATCGCCACGGTTATCAGCCGTATGTGGATGATCCGCGCCAATCCCGGCCTGGCGGCGGAGCGTGCCAAATCGATGCGGGCGGAGGATGCCAAATCATGGGATAAGCTGCTCAGTCCGGTCGTTGCCATCTACGGCCCCTTGCTGCTGATGGTAGTCGCCGGGCTGGACTATCGCTTCGGGCTGACCGAGCCGCTCTCGCTTACTGCCCGGTTGATCGCGCTGGGGATCATTGTTCTGGCCTACGCCTTTTCGACCTGGGCAATGATCGTCAACCAGTTTTTCTCCGGGACGGTTCGCATCCAGGAAGACCGCGGACACCACGTGATCGACTCCGGGCCGTACCGGATTATCCGCCATCCAGGGTATACCGGCGGTTTGCTGTCATCGCTGGCGACACCATTTCTGCTGGGGACACTGTGGGCGCTGATCCCGGTTGGGCTGACCGGAATCGTCTATATCATCCGCACTGCCCTTGAGGATCGCACCCTGCAAGAAGAACTTCCCGGCTACCGGGAGTATGCTCAGAAGACGCGCTATCGGCTGCTG
>JBNKDD010000179.1:0-11584 GCA_050288085.1 Anaerolineae bacterium | reverse complement strand
GCCGGTTGTAGGGGCGCTTCGTGAAGCGCCCAGGGCGGATCCCGATCCGCCCCTACGGTGATTTATGGATAGGCTCTAAGCTTAAATAGTAAGTGATGGACATTTATTTTTTTGTACGGACTGGATGCCCATCACTTACTGCACTATCACTACCAAAGTTTCCAATGATCGGTTAATGATAAGGTGGTGCGGGTCATAAGCTATGATGAGACTGAGTTGTTTACCCCTTCTTATGCGTTGATCATCATCCCTTGATACCGGTTGATGCTACACTTTGCACAAACCACTTTTGGAACAGCAGGAATACGATCAGCACCGGGATAGTGATCATGGAGGCAAAGGCCATCAGATCTCCCCAGAGTCTTGGGTCTTGTCCAAAGAAAGTCTGGATTCCTACGGTTAGTGGTCGAACATCTACGCCTCTGGTAACCATCAGCGGCCACATAAACCGGTTCCAACTGGCAAGAGCTTGCAGGATTGCTACGGTAGCAAAGATGGGTTTTGAGATGGGCAGAATAATATTCCAGAAAATGCCGAACAAACTCGCCCCATCTACCAGAGCAGCTTCTTCCAACTCTTTCGGAATGTTGAGGAAGAACTGGTAGAAAAGGAAAATGGAGAAAGCGTCGGCAACAAACGGAATGATCTGGACATGGTAAGTATCCAGCCAGGAGGTTGCCCCTCCAAACCAGGGCAGTTGATTAACCAATACAAGGAGAGGTATTGCTACGGCTTCAAAGGGAATAACGATTAATGCAATGACTACACTCAGCAGCAGCCCTTTCCCAGGGAATTTCAGCCGTGCCAATGCATACGCAATCAGGCTGTTGATGAATAGACCGGCCAATACAGATAACAACATGATGACGACCGAGTTAAACATCAAATGGCCGAATTCAAGTTTGAAGACACTTTGATAATTATCCCAACCGAGTTCTCCAACTGGCAGGAAAGCCCGTATCGAGCTCATGTCAGATACCACCTGGAGCTCATCGACCTTGAATGACGATATAAGCATGAACACAATCGGGAACATAAAGAACGCGGCGAGGATAGTCATCAGAATTAATCTGATCACTGTCTGGGTAGTTTTTTGAAACTTGTATCCAAGTTTCAGGCCAGTCTTACTAACCTGGGCCCCAGCTTCTAGAACTTCAGTATTCGCTTCCATTGGTCTCCCCCTACTCAGCAGCCATTAAAACTCTTTGTTGAATGAGCGATATAGTAAGTACGATGAGGAAAAATACAACGCTTATTGCCGATGCATATCCAACTTTCAACTGGCTCCAGCCTGTTTGAACAACATGCACCATCGTCGTCATAGAGGCATTTTGTGGGCCACCGGAAGTCATCACCTGAACTTGATCAAAGAGCTTGAAGGCCAGAATGGTTGTTGACAGGACAACAAAGATAGTCGTGTTGCGCAATTGCGGGAGCGTGATGTTAAAGAATTGCTGCAATGCGTTGGCCCCATCAATTTGAGAAGCCTCGTATAAGCTGTCGGGAATCTCTTGCAACCCGGCTAAGTAGATGACCATCTGAAAACCCACTCCCTGCCAGATCGAGAGCAGCATGATCGCCGGGAATACAAGTTTGGTGTTTAGCAGCCAGTTGTATGGGCCGAGTTTTCCAAAGGTGATTGCCTGCAGAAAGGCGTTGATCATACCTTCGCCGGGGTTGTATAAGAAGGTCCAGACGATGGCAACCACCGTCATGGCCGTCACTACAGGCGCAAAGTATACTGTGCGGAAGAAGTTCATCCCCCTGATCTTTTGATTGATCAACATGGCTAATCCCAAAGCCAATGATGTCTGTATCGGGACAACCACCGCCACAAAGTACATGTTGTTCAGTACCCCCCTCTTAAAAGCCTCATCATCAAGAAGCCTGATGAAGTTTCTGATCCCAACAAATTGTGTTGGAAGATTGGGGTTTGGTATTAAGCGTTGATCGGTAAAGGCGAGACCGATGGCCATAATGAAAGGGACTACCAGGAAAACGAGCAGTAATATGAGTGCCGGTGCAGAAAAAAGCCATGCTGTGACAGTCTCTTGCCGTTGCATTTTAGAGAGCTTTATTTTTTCTTTTCTCTCAGCCATTGTTTTCCTCCATATATTTGGAAAGTAATTTCCAAATATTTGCATTGGGAAAGTATCAATCAAGAGGGGAAGAAAACTTTCTTCCCCTCTTGTGTTCATCCGTTAGCCAGAAGGTATACATACCTTCCGCTTAAATGGAGAAACTACTCAGGCAGCGGATAACCGGAGTTATCAGCGATGTCTTGGTCGATAGTCTCGACAGCTTTGTCAAGCTCTTCCTGAACATCTCCACCGGCGATGATGTTACGAACCGCCGTGTCGAAGGCTGCGGAGACCACCGGGTAGGCCGGGGTCACCGGGCGCTCGACGGCAACGCCACCTTCAAGCTGTTGGACAAAGATGTTCAGCATGCCGCCCTCGGCATAAAGCTCAGACTGTTCGATGGCGCTCTTGCGTGCAGGAACCGCGCCGTTGGCGTTGGTCATGTGCAAGATTTCATCGGGGGTGATGATGTAATCGAGGAACTGGTAGGCTTCATCGGGGGTCTGGCAGGTTGAGGTGAGACCCCAGTTCCATGAACCCATTCCGGTAACGGCTTTGTCGCCGAGTTTGGGCATCGGGATCAAGACCAGGTCATCGCCCAATCCCTCAGTATGGGGCCCATACATCCAGTGGCCTACCCAGGACATGGCGGCAATCTTGCTGCCATAGAAGTCATCATCTCCAGCAGGGCTGGCATTGGCGTAGCCATCTTCAAACAGGCTCTGGAACCACTCCATCGCGGCTACAGATTCGGGGCCATTGAGAACCCCATCGGCGCTCTGGTAATCGGAGCGGTCGATCAGGTCGCCGCCGAAGGCCTGGAGAATGGGTGAGAAGCCGTAAGGCTGCCATTCGCCAGCACCGTAGTTCAGCTTGAAGTCAATTGCATATTCGACTTCATCCAGTTCCATGACAGCATCCATTGCAGCCATGAACTCGTCCATATCCCAGGCATCATCAACGCTCGTGGGGATGCGAACTCCGGCAGCTTCAAGATAGGCTTTGTTGGCCCAGATGGCCAGGCCGGAGTCAAAGGTTCCTAAGCTGTACAATTTGCCACCATAAGTTCCCTGGGCAATAATTGAAGGTAAGAAGTCTTCTTTAACACTATCAGATACATAAGCATCCAACGGTTGCAGATATCCAGCCCAAGCATAGTTATAGAGGTTTGGACCATCAAAGTCCAGCAGGCAGGGAAGGTCGCCTGCGAGAGCGGCTGAATTTACCTGATCGTTGTAGGTGCCTTCTGGTAACTGAATAGCGTTAATGAAGACTTCATCTTGCATTTCATTGAATGCTTTGACCTGTGCATCAAGCACATCCCGCTCTTCACCTTTGCCAGAGTGGAACCAGATGTCTACGGTAACGGCTTCTGCTGGTTCAGCTTCCTCGGCTGCTCCGGCTTCTTCAGCTGCGGGTGCTTCAGCAGGAGCAGGAGCACAGGCAACCATTAACACTGCCAGCAGGCTAATAACCAGGGCGCTCAAAAATACTCTGTTCTTCATCTTTCGCTCTCCTTACACATTGTAATTTGTGTGATTTATAGAATAAGGGGTCGGATATTTCGATAGTTCCTCCTTGATCTTCTTCTCCTATTTTGGATTGGCCCACTCTTACTAATACGTGTTAGTAAGTCGCAAAAAAATATAAGCTGACCAACAAGTGCTCTATACCGATCTCCGTTCGATCAGTGGGCAGGTCATCAGGTGATGTTCAATGGTGGTATCCGAGCTAAGTAATTTGTTGACCGCCCATTTCCCCATCTCATAGTGCGGCAGTTGGACTGTCGTTAGAGGTGGGTACAGGTGGGTGGAGATGATCTCTTGATTATCAAATCCGATGACGGCTACATCATCGGGAATAGACAGGTTCAACCGGCGCAGGGCATCGTAGGTATCCATCGCTATCTGGTCGTTGAAGCAAAAGATAGCGGTTGGCGGGTCGGATAGGTCCATCAATTGGAGTGTGGCATGATAGGCATCCTGCGTATCTGAAGCCACTTCCCGTATCAGGGCCGGATCATAATCCAGGTTATGCTCTTCGAGTGCTGCCCGATACCCTTCGGCGCGACCCTCTCTCGCCGGGATATTATCGCTGGTATTGACGAGCGCAATCCGGCGATGCCCCTTATTGAGCAGGGTTTCGGTCGCGGTTTTCCCGCCCAGCTTCTCATCCGGCACAACCGAAGACAGCGAGTGATCGGACGTGTAGCAGTCAAGTAAAACGGTTGGGGCCTCATAGATGTGGGGGGAGGGGGTCACTTCCTGGTGATACATGGCGGCATAAATAATGCCATCTACCCGGCGGCCCAACATCGTATCGATGGCGGCCTGTTCCATCTCCGGGTCCTTACCGGTGTTGACCAGCAAAAGGATCATGCCGCGTTCCCAGGCGGCATCCTGTGCCCCCTGGATAAGCTGACCGGCATAAGGTGTCGTTGCGACCTCGTCGGAGATAAAACCAATCGTATTGGAGCGCTGCGCCCGTAAATTCTGGGCGGTGATGTTGGGCCGGTAGCCTAACTCACGCACGGCTTCCCAGACCTTTTTCTGGGTTTCGATAGGGATGGCTTTTGCTTCCGGCGAATTGTTGATGACGAAAGACACCGTGGTACGCGAAACCTGCGCCAGTTTGGCTACATCGTTCATAGATGGTCGTTTGCCATGGGGTTTTCGCGAAGCCAATTTATCGGACCCAATCACTAACACGAGTTACTAAATCGTGTTAGCATCATAACATGATCCAATTGTATTGTCAATAGCGGGACACATTTAATGTCTGGGGCAATTCTATTGTTTACCCCGAAGGGGGGCGAACGCGACAGCGTGGGCGACGATTCAGAATTATTGGTCTGCCTCTACCCAGAACACGTAATCGATCAGGTCCTGCACCTGATCAGAGTTGATGACGGAAACAACCTGGTCATCTTCTGTGGTGTAGCTTGAGAGATAATCCTGATCAATGATGTCGGAGCGGATGTTATCGGAACTTGCATCATATAATGCTACCAACTCTCTCATCTCCTCCAACGTCATATCGGTTCGGATGCTGTCGCCGAGCGCGTTATACAGGTCGGGCGCATTCTGGATCAGCGTTGGCAGCACATCCAGATTACTGATCCGATCACGGAAGGCATAGAGGACATCATGCTGGCGATGGGCACGATCATCACTGCTGCCATAATCAGTTCGGGCGTATTTGGTCGCCATCTCTCCATCCATGTGATGGTTCCCAATTGAGAGATAAAAGGGATCATAGCCGCAATCTACACCCTCGGCGCAGGTGGCGGGGTAGGTCTGATCGTCGATCTCCTGGGTAACGTAAATGTCAATCCCCCCGATCTCGTCCACCAGTGTTGGAAAAGCCTCAAGGCATATCAACAGATAATGGTCAATCGATATTCCCAGGCCGCTTTCTAAAGTATCAATTGCCAGTTGTCCACCGCCTAATGGATAGGCGTTGGCAACCCGATCCAGGCCATAACCCGGAATGTCCATGTATAGATCATAGGGAATGGACAATATGCCACCTGTCCCCGTTTTGCGATCGATAGTCACCAGGATCAGGGTATCGGTGGCTGAAGGTTCTTCTGGCGAAGTGTCCGAACCCAGCACAAGCACCGTCACCCGATCCGACGTTGTCGGCGTTGGTTCAAGTAATGCTGGTGTAATGGTGGGCTGTTGAGGAACTTCAACCGTTTGCCAGGTGTTCGATAGATTGCTAAGGGCCAGGATAACAAAAACAATTCCGGTGAACACAATAATGACAACGACGACAGCAATAATAAAAACTGTCTGCTTGCGAGATGGTGATGATCCATTCATTGGTCGTACCTCTCAATGGGGAAACAAGTTGGACTGACGCAATTAAGCATATTCGTCCCCATTGGCATAGGAGTTTGCTGCGATAGGTGGGGAAATATCCCAACCAACGCCCTGGCTTTTATCAAAATGACTGATAATGTGCCTTTTAAACTGATTATATAATAGCCCGATTACCCAAAAACAGTAAGTTTTCTGATAGTGTTGTAATGGACTTGTAAGATATTTTTACATAAGAGACTCTATCCTCAATTGCCAAAGTGTGGGTAGATAGTATTCAATATAGGACTATGTCATCTCGTCAAAAACAGGAGTTAATTCAACAATGTCTGTCGCATTTGATCCGCAAGCGAAGGTAATCGGCCAGGTCTTATTTATCCTGCCCGAAAACACAAAGGCCGAGTCCATCCAACACCTGACCCAAAAATACAACCTGGAAACCCTTGACCCAGATGCCTGGTATCCGGTAAGTACGGTGCTTGAGTTATTCAAGGATATTACAACCGGTTCAGAGGCCATGTTCAATCTGGTTAGTATTGGCATGGCGGTTGCGGAACATGCTGTTTTGCCGCCGGAGTTTGATACTCTGAGCGCGGCCCAGTTATTCGAGAATATCGATCAGGTCTACCAAGCCCAGCATCAAGGGGATGTGGGCCGGTTGATCACGCACAAAATCGCTGAGGGGCACTATCAGATCGAAACGATAAGCCCTTATCCCGATGATTTCTGGTATGGGAATTATTACGGCTGGGCGCTGCGCTATGTCCCAAAAGACACCCGATTTGTCGTTAAATATACTGAAAGCCACCAGCAGCGCGATCAGGGCGGGGAAAAGACGCTCATCGAAGTGAAATGGTAGGAGGGGGCAGCAGGGGGCACGATGTGGCGTGCCCCCGCGAGTATCAGTTTGTTGCATCGAGTTGATAGATGTTGGTACCGGGATAGAAGGCTGCCCACGAGAACCAGAAGTGATCGCTGTGGATCACCGCTTCAAGCTGTTCTCCAACCAACTCGCCGCCGGTCGCCTGCCCCAACAGATTCCAGGTGCTGCCGGTCTGCTCATCGATAATCTGGCCGTCTTCCCCCAGTCTAAAGGTCAGCTTCTCGCCGTTCAGATTGGGATCAAACACACCGGTCGCGCCGACATCCTCCGCGTTGGCGATTACCGATGCCCCTAAGGCGCTGTTAGTTCCGAACCGGTGGAAGATCACAATATCCTGCCCATATTGACTGTCATTGATCACCCCCAATTCCCATAGCAGATCATAGGGATAAGCAATCGCCATCTCATCAATCGTGATACCCACCACCCGCATCATCGACGGCAGGCGATCATCGGTCGGGCCGCTGAACAGGAAGGGCTCATTGCCGATTGAGTCATAACCCGCATAGGGATTGATGCCGTAGTTTCGACCCTGGGTAGATTGCACCCGTCCTTCCGGGAAAGCCTCCTTGAAATCGGCGAAGCTGACAATACTCGCCGGGATGATATCCAGTTGATCGCCTGCGTGCTGCCCGACAATCCCCTCGCCGGTAAACTGCTGCCATAGGCTCTCGGTGCTGCGGTCATACATAATCAGGTCGGAATTGCGCAGCAGCCCCGACACACCGAACTCGTACACCTCGCCATTGACCCGCCGGTCAAAGACGATGGCCGAATTACACAGCGGGCAGAAAGTAACGGCCACCGGCACATCTCCCACCACATCATTCACGATCTCATGCCGCGTCAGGATTTGCAGCGGGTAAGCGCGGGCATCGCCATCGATCTCCAGGGCGATCACCGGTTCGGTTGGCGCCAGCCATTGTTCGGCCTCTTCAAGACTGATGAAGGGCGGGTTTTCAATTGAGCGGATGCCATCACGTGGTGGGCCGCCGGAGATGATCTCCTCGTAAGCAACCGTGTGACGTTTCCAATCGGTCCCCCAACTGGCCGTGATGGTGCGTAGATTTTCAGGGCGATCATCTTCAGTGGGGGCCTCGACCGGGGTAGGTGGTTCGAACGTCGGTTCTTCTGGTGCTTCGGTGGAGGTGCTGCAAGCCGTGAGTGTGACGAGTGCGATCAGGCCAAACAGCAGCCCGATCCGCTTAGGGTTATGACACATGGTTAAATTCCCCTGTCATGGTCTATCACGTTTGGAAATGGACATGGCCTGCCTTGACAATCTTACATAGGCGGGTAGAGTCCTGGAGTCTTGATGACTGTTTTAAGGGGAGAAAACATGACAAAAATCCTGGTTGCGACCCGCAATGCGGGCAAACTGCGCGAATACGCCGAGATGCTGTCCGGCCTGAACGTAGACTGGCTGATGCTGTCTGACCTGGGCATCGATACCGAAGTCGAGGAGACCGGTTCAACCTTTGAGGAGAATGCCCGCCTCAAAGCAGTAGCCTATGCCCAGGAGAGCGGACTGCCCACCCTGGCCGATGACTCCGGCCTGGAAGTGGATGCCCTCGACGGTGCCCCCGGTATCTATTCGGCGCGGTATGGGGAGCCGGGTTTAGATGATCAAGGCCGCTATCAACGGCTGCTCAAAGACCTGGACGGTGTCCCGCCCGAACAGCGCAGCGCCCGCTTCCGCTGCGTGGTCGCGATCTGTACACCGGGCGGCGACATTCATACGGCGGCTGGGGCCTGTGAAGGCCAGATTGCATTTGAGCCGAAAGGGACGCACGGTTTTGGCTACGACCCGGTATTCCAGGTCACCGAGTTAGGGAAGCGGATGGCGGAATTAGAGCCCCAGATCAAGAACCAGATCAGCCACCGGGCGCGGGCATTAGAGGCGATCAGGCCGACCTTAACTCGCCTGCTTAACCGCTAATTTAAAGGCCGCTTACAGATTCATTCTAACTATATTGCGTAGCATTGTATCAGTTTTTGTAGTATTATTAGGCATAAATATGGCGCGGATAGGGCGTATTCATACCGTTTTCAAACCGACTTCTAAACATTTATCTATTGCTTTCTGGGGGTATCCACCTAGACTATAAACATACTGCTAGATGTTAAATGCGTTTTGGTAGCAATTTACAGTAATGGGGGTTTTTGCTCATGGCGCTTTTTACTGGAGCTTTTTATCCAACTTTTGGAATCAAGTCATTAGCCCGCAAGAGCGGGCGGCGGTGGTCTGACTTGATCGAATGGATCTCTTCTTTAGACAGCATTGACCCAGAGGTCATGGCGCTGTCTTTGACCACCCGCCGACTGAAAGAGATGGGGAAACTCAGCCACGAATTATGCGGTGACCCCGGTTGTATGATGTGTGCCTCGCAAGTCCTGGATAAATATGATGGCTCTGAGGAAGAACTCCTCACCATTTACTACCAGAACCTTGATGAGATCAATCGCGCTTTAGGAAACATGCGGGTGCGGGCTGTCGAGATCGATGAAGTAGCCTGAACACCTGATAACAAGTTAATATCTGATATGCTGCTGAACCTATATGGGTTGAGCATATCAGTGGTTGTAGAGCCTTCAGAAATATTCTGGAGGCTCTACAACTTTTTGGAGCATGACTCTTCCCTCGAATTGCCAAATCGCCCGCTATCTTTTATGCTGTGGGGGAGATGATACATCCGAAAGGACAGACCAAAGTCAATGTTCAGCCGAAAAAGTCGAGCCCAATTCATTGTAGAATTTGAGGGTAACCGGACCCACTACCAACCCGGCGAGGAAGTTAGATTCTCAGTCGAGATCATCCCCGAAGAAGATATTTCCTTCCGCTCCCTGACAGTCGGGATCGCCTGGCATACCGAGGGCAAAGGCGACCGAGACGAAGATGTTGTCGATAGCAGCATAACGAAGGACGGTGTCTTGACCGGGGGTGTACCGCTGTCGGACAATTTCAGCTTTAAGCTGCCCGACCGTCCCTGGAGTTACGCCGGGGAACTGATCAACATCGTCTGGGCGGTCAAAATCGCCATCGATATTCCCAAAGCCAAAGATATTATTCACGAAGAACCGTTCTCGATGGCCCCTGACCCGGATCAGATTCCCTCAGAACCGTCTGTAGATATCTGGGCGTGATGACGCCGGGGGAATCCAGGCATAAAAAAGCCCGGTAAAGCGCGTCCTCTATCGCCCGGTGATCGCTGCCATATTGCTCTCGCAGCCACGTCACCGCCTCCGGTGCGACCGTCACCTGCGGCGGATCGTCCAGCGCAAAGGCCGCCAGCCGCCGGTCAATGATCCGTTCCAGGTGATCGTGGGTTGGTATGTTAAGTGAAACGGTATCCAGCCGTTCACCCTGCACGGCAAACCAGGACCGAAAGTCAACATGTGTGCCCAGCACCAGCTGTAAATTATGCTTTTGATCTGGGTTTAACCTCATCCCCGCTCTCTCTTTATCCAATCCTTCCCCTCTCCAATTTGGAGAGGGGGAACGCCGGAGCGATAGCGACGGCAGGGGGTGAGGTCTATTGTTTTGTGATCTTCTGACCGCCCGCACCAGCCGCCAGCGCTCCGCCCAATTGAGCCGCTGCGCCTCGTCGAGAAAGAACATATCCAGGTCGCTGGTGTCGGTCAGAAAGTGATGCTGTCCTCGTGGAAGCCGCTCATAAGCGACCCGCAGTCCGGCCTCCTCGAAGTGATCTATCAAGCCGTGTAGGGTCGTGGATTTGCCCCGGCCTTTCCTCCCCCTGATCTGCAAATGCTGAAAGCCCCGTTCCAACACCTCGATGACCGGCTCCGGCAGCACTGCAACCGCCGCCCACTCATCAGGCATCAAGGCCCGGAAGGGATTGCAGCAGAAACCCAGCGCTCGGAACGGGAAATAGGGATTGGTCATAGTTGTTCTCGTCAAACTCAGTCAGAGATGGATATGATATCCTCACTTTTAAATAGAACCAGGGGGAGATATGAACGCGGATGAATTCCGCTCTTTCTGGGATACGAACTTTGGCCTTTGTCCACCTATCGGATACCTGTTGCGGCAAACTTATCATGATCGATGGTTTCGGATTCATTCCCTCCCCGATTCGAAGCGATATGCAGAGACAGAAGATGAATATCGCGAAATTCTCCGCCGCCATAACACGCTGATTGGCGATTTGCTGGATGGTAATTCGGAGTTTTTATTGCTGATGACTGAGGGCTCATTTGATAAGAATCCCGTTCCTGTGACAGATTGGGGAATGCTGGAAGATATTCATCCCCAACCGGTATTCAGTATAGCAAAGCACGAATTCGAAGAAGGCGATGATACTCCCTGGTATTGGCACATCTGGATAAACCATACCGTATGGAGGATGAATTGTCTTGATCCCCTGTTACGAAAAGCGGCGGACTGGCAGATTGTGAACATGGGTGTTGTTAATGTGGAACGCACCAGGCTGTATTTTCCTTACGATGGTGGAGGGGATGTTATCCTCAATTCACAGGTGGAACGGGATCGTATGCAAAAGAGATTTACTGACTGGTTATCGAAGCATCCTTTAGGCTTATAGTCTACCCCTAAGATCATCCTTCCTGATGTTGTGGCAGTGTGAAGTAAAAGGTAGACCCTTTCCCCGGCAAGCCCTCACTCTCTACACCGACTTCGCCGCCCAGCTTATCGATTATCCGCTTGACAATCGACAAGCCCAGGCCGTGCCCTTCCGCACGCATTTCATCAAATCGCGTAAACTGGGTGAATAACTGTGCCTGTTTTTCCGGAGCGATGCCGGGGCCATTATCGCGCAGCC
>JBNKDD010000178.1:0-11645 GCA_050288085.1 Anaerolineae bacterium | reverse complement strand
TCCCCATTGGTTAAACAACCGGCGGTAGGGCGTCCCGACCATATACAGGCCGCCCAATAACAGGGTCAACAGCCATAAGGGGTGGATCAGAACTCCGGCCAGGATGACGACTGGCAAGGCGACAAAATAGGTCAGGTAGCGGATCAAGTGGCGGCGAAAGAACAGGTTAGCTTTCCCATCACCGCGTGCATACTGGTAATACTGCTTAAAGAAAGCCCGCATCGATGGGCGTGGGCGGAAGTAGACAACAGCCTCCGGCGCAAAGACAAACGGACCGGCAGATGCCGCGATCCGAAAATCGAAGATCAAATCCTCGCAAAAATCGATCCATTCAGGATAACCGCCAATCCGCTCAAACGCCTCCCGGCGGAAAGCCACTGACCGGCTCGACGGCATAAACTTTGCCAGGTCGATATCCCGTGCTTCCGGCAGCACCGTTGCCCCCATTGCTACCTCGAAAGGGGTTTGCGGATCAGACCGGAAGAAGCCTGCAACAGCATTCGTTTCAGGCTGATTCTCAAATGGAGCGATCAGGTGAGCCAGCCAATCCGGGTCAAGCCGGGTTCCGGCGTCAGTCACCGCGATCAGATCGTGGGCAGCCGCTTTGATAGCAACGTTCCGCCCTGCGGAGATATTCGCCCCGGCCTGCTCGATGACCTTAAGCGGCAGTTGGTTAGTATATTCATTCAGGATGGCAACCGTGTTATCGGTTGAACCACCGTCGCAGATAACGACCTCATCGGGTGGGCGGGTCTGGGCGGCGATGGTTTTCATCATCTCCCGGATTGACTCACCCTCGTTTAATACTGTAGAGACCAACGAAACTTGCATGGGCCAAATTATACATGCCCTCCCACGAGATGCCACTGATGAAGAATGTTTTATCATCCCCCCAAATATTGGGGGGATGACCCCAATCTTGCGAATAAAAAGCATAAGAAATTCGTATTATTCATGAGACCGGTGGAACTGATGGAGCTGGAACAAAAACCGGGAATCTGCGTATTAGTTTGTGACTATTGATACTAAACGTAACTAGGCAGTAAACACGTGACAGTTACACAACAAGTTAATTCATTTCGTTTTCTGGATCGGATTACCCAGAAGTTGGCTCAAACGTGGATCGAGCTTGAGACTCCGCGAGAGATCCCCTGGACACCGTTGTCCAGATCATTAGAAGAAAGCACGGTCGCGCTGATCAGTTCGGCAGGACTTGCGCTTAAAACAGATCAGCCATTTGACCAGGAGGGCGAGCGGTTGAATCCCTGGTGGGGTGATCCTTCCTACCGCGTCCTTCCACGCACAGCAACAGAAGAGGATGTCAGGCTCTATCATTTGCATATCCATCCCCGTGTTGCGGAGGAGGACCTGAACACACTCTTCCCTCTCCAGCGATTGCTAGAACTTGAAGCGCGGGGTGAGATTGGCCGTTCGGCGGCTCATCACTATTCCTTTATGGGATACATCATGCAGCCGCAGGTGCTGTTGGAGGAGAGTGTACCGGCCATGATCCGGCACATGAAACAGGATGAGGTGGACATTGCTATCCTGGTGCCAGGTTGACCGATTTGCTGCTGGTCCGTAGGACTGGTACAGAGAGAAATTGAAGCAGCGGGCATCAGCACCATTACGTTGTCAGGCATTCCCGATCTGACAGCCTCAGTGAGCGTGCCACGGCTTGCGGCTATCGAGCATCCCTTAGGTTATCTACTAGGACAGCCAGGCGATCAAGAAGGTCAACTTACTGTTCTGCGTTCAACCTTAAATGCACTGGTTGAGATGACAGAGCCGGGCGAGATCAGACATCTTCCATTTGAGTGGCCTGCATCGGCACGCAGATTAAATGCCCACCCACCGGAAGCACCACCAATTAGCAGGTATTTGAAACGCCATCCCTGGCATCTTCCCAACTTGCTCTCGCGGGATATTCCGGCATCGGCGCAGTCGAACCAGTAAGGATGTTACACACGGAAAAGTTGTTGAAGGACGTTATCTGAACACATCAATTTGGCGAAGGTATTGGTTAGAATTATCCGTTTTTGGACCTGAGATACGAATTTTTGATAGAGGAGACAATGTCAACGGTATTTGAATTTCCACAGGTTGTTGCGCCCCGTCAAGCCCGCCCTGACAGAAAACTGGCCCCCTCGATCACCTGGACGGCCAGCAAACAAACATACTACACGGTGTGCACCCTGGTTGACCGGGGCCGGGTGAGCGATGCTTACCGGGCCTATGCCTACTTTCGTTGGGTTGACGATCAACTCGATCTGGGCGGACTGAGCCAACCGGAACGGATGGCCTTTGTCGAGCGGCAGAGTTTGTTAATTGAACGCTGCTACCGGGGGTATTGGCCGACGCATTTCCCGGAAGAAGAAGGTCTGCTGATCGACCTGATCCAGAGCGACCGGGAACCTGACAGCGGTCTGCAATCCTACATCCGCTATATGATGGCGGTGATGGCTTTCGATGCCGAGCGGCGTGATCGCCTGATTTCCGGGTACGAACTGAATAATTACATTCACTGGCTGGCGGTGGCAGTAACCGAAGCACTGCACCATTTCATCGGTCACAACAGCAGAGCACCCCGGAACGAACTACGCTTTCAGGCAGTAGCCGGGGCACACATCACCCACATGCTGCGAGACACTCTAGAAGATGTTGAAGCCGGTTATATCAACATCCCGCGTGAGGTGGTCGAATCCGGCGGTATTGATCCCTACGATGTTCACAGCGTTGCTTACCGGGCCTGGGTGAAACAGCGAGTAGAGTTAGCACGAGACTGCTTTAAGGCAGGCCGCGAATATCTATCACAGGTCGAGAATCTCCGCTGCCGGTTGGCAGGTTACGCTTATATCGCCCGGTTTGAATCAGTGCTTGATGCAATCGAGCATGACGATTACCGGCTGCGAGCCACTTACCCGGAATGCAAATCATTGTGCACAGCCCTGAGAATGAGCCGCTTATCACTGGTTCAGGCTCTTAACTATCGTTACCCGATGCCGGTTTACCATCATTTTTCTGCGACACAAGGTTAAAAGATCATGAGAACTCCTTCTGTAATTGTAATTGGTGCTGGAATCGGTGGGATTACGGCGGCGGCACATCTTGCCCGGCATGGGGCAAAAGTTACCGTGCTGGAGAAGAACAGTCGTCCCGGCGGGCGCTGCGACAGCTTCAGCCGGGAAGGGCATCATTTCGATACCGGCCCTACGCTGCTGGTCATGCCATTACTATACGAGTCTGAGCTTGCAACGCTGGGCACTTCTCTGCATGAACTGCTGGATTTGCAGCGTGTTGATCCGACCTATCACCTGATCTTCGATGATGGCAGCCAGTTGGCGCTCACCTCCGACATGAACGCCATGCGGGAGCAGTTAGAAGCTATCGAGCCGGGGAGTTATCACGGCTTTCTGCGCTACGTGGAAGAAGGTTACCGCCACTACCATATCGCAACCGAACGCCTGGTTGACCGCGACTTTCGCCGGGTAACGGACTTCTTCAACTTCGGCAACCTGCCGTTAGTGTATCAGGTCAAGCCGCTGGTTCCTCACTACCGGCACATGTCAGCTTACTTCGACAGCCCTCGGTTGAAATCGGCCTTTACCTTCCAGGATGTCTACATGGGTTTAAGCCCGTTCGAGGCTCCGGCAACCTTCTCGATGATGTCCTATACAGAACTGGCACACGGTGTCTGGTATCCCAAGGGGGGCATGTACCGGATCGTGGAGGCCCTGGTAGACCTTGCAACCGAGGCCGGGGTCGAATTTGTATACAATGCGCCGGTCGAGCGGATCGATGTTAATGGCGTAAAAGCGCGGAACGTCATACTGGAGGATGGTCAACAGCTCAAGGCGGATGCCGTGTTAGCTAACGCCGACCTGCCTCACGTTTATCAGGATTTACTGCCATCTGGTCAGCGGGCCGACCGGATGGATCGTAAACGCTACTCTTGCTCCACTGTCAGCTTCTTCTGGGGAGTAGATAAGACCTATGACGACTTGGGGCCGCACTCTCTGTTCCTGGCAGACGATTATCGCGCCAACTTTGACAGCATCATCGGTGACCTGGGGCTGCCTCAGAATCCGAGCCTGTACGTTCACGCCCCGGCCCGGCTTGATCCCGACATGGCCCCGGCTGGTCAGGACACGCTGATCGCTCACGTCCCGGTAGGGCACCTGGGCGAAAACGGTAGCCAGGATTGGAAGGCCATTCGCGACCGGGCACGGCAGGAAGTATTTCGCCGGTTGTCGATTCTGGGTGTTACTGACCTGGAAGAACATATCAAGTTCGAAGTGAACTATACGCCCCTGTCCTGGCGCAAACGCTATAACCTGGTCAAGGGTGCGACTCACGGGTTATCCCATAACCTGACCCAGTTAGGATATTTCCGCCCGGCCAACCGGCATCCACAATATCACAACCTGTATTTCGCCGGAGCCAGCACCCGACCGGGCACAGGGTTGCCTACAGCGCTGGTCTCTGCACGGCTGGCGGCAAACCGGCTGCTTGAGGATTTTTGGGTGCATTCAAATGGAGCGGAGTGATCAGGCTTCCGCTATCCTCCCGGCCAAAAGATAACTTGGCAGGGGACATGCTATGCTCCCCTGCCAGAGGTTTGTTTTTGAGTCTACTCTGGTATATACCAGGAGTAGGAATTCTCCGCGACCCGTAAGACGTGAATCTCATGCTTTCTGAAGCGCAGGCTGCCTGTCGCACTGCGGGTCGTCTCAAACTGCCCCGTGCCTAAATTAAAAATGACCTTGTTGAACATCTTGGTGCTGCCGTATTCGCCTCCCCATTTCTCTTTTCTCAGCATATTCAGGATGCCGTTCAGGGTAGTAGTATTCTCATAATAGCTATCGCCTATGGGAAGGTTTAGCAGTTTATCTTCTGCCAGTTGAAGTTGTGCAGCGGTGGGGGTAGCGGTTGGAGACTCGACGGCTTGTCGATCTTTCTTCTTCCTTTTGAACATAATCACCCTCACTTGAGTTTTACAAAAATTATCTTCATAAAACCAATCATGCTCGTTATCCCAGTATTGGACAGGATCGAGCCAGATGTCAAGAGGCAGCCACGATCCCTGGTACAACAGACACGATAACCCCGGCCAATTTCAAATTATTGACAACAAACAATGGCAGGTTGAAGACAAAGGGGATTTCAACAGAAGCCAGGTATTCCCAATCCCGGAAGGCATGTGTGAACAACGCCACTACTATAATGGCATAGAACAAGTCTGGGGATTTGCCAGTGATCGCCAGTATAACGAGGATCGTCCCGGTGATGATATCTACCACCGCCAGGACATTATTCTTGGGAGTGAGCCAGGGCGAGGCAGGCCGGACGAACAGGTACATCCCGGTCAATAAAACTGCGGCTTCCCCGGCGATCACCAACCCGGTTGATACAGCAATAATCTTGAAAAGGCTCAAAGGACCTCCTCAGGTGCAGGCAGCTATTTTCTCCGCGACTTTTTCACTTCGAATACCGACTTCGGGAGCTCAATACCGCGCCCTTCGATGTAATTCAGGTAGTGGGGTTCAACGCCGGTTGCCCGGTGTCTACCGACGATCCGGTCACCCTCCAGCCCGGTTTTTTCAAACACGAACAGATCAGCGGTCTGGAATTGATTGTCTTCATACCCAAACACTTCCATAACATTCGTGATGCGCCGTGAACCATCTCCCAACCGTTCCATGTGAATAATCAGATCGACCGAATCGGCTAGAGCAATTTGGTTCCCCCGGCTGCCACCGGATGCAAAAGTACTGCACATGGCTTGCAACCGCTTGAAGGTGTCGTCTTTATCATTACTGAATATTGTTGTCATCCAATGATGCCCAAGCAAGGCAGCGTAAAACAGGCGGGATATGGCCGTATCACGCACCTCTCCGACGATAATCCAATCAGGGTGCATCTCAAGGGCTTGATTGATCAACTGTGCCGTTCCGATACTGGTATTACGTGACAGTGGGCCGCCGGACGTGGCATCAGTGGGATGAGTTTGCAGCCGAATAGCGAGTGATGAGGGAGGCTGAAGTTCAGGCGCATTTTCGATGAGAATCGTCATCGCATCCTCACCGATAGAGGTTAACAGCGAATTGAGCAGGGCAGTCTTTCCGGCATTGTGTCCACCGGAGATCACAATGTTCATCCCTGCCTGCACGCAGGCCCGTAGGAAGATCATGATCTCGGTGCTGGCCGTCCCATAATCGATCAGATTTTGGTCGGTTAGAGGAAGCCGGTCAACTGCCTTACGGATGGTAACGATTGTTCCCTCTTTACTCAGCGGCGGGGAGGTAATGCTCAAACGCGTGCCGTTCGGCAGGCAAACATTATAAAGCGGATTATTAACATTGAGCCGTTGGTTATGATGGGCTAATAGCCGGTCAATGATATGACGCAAATGTTGGTCGTTTTCCAGAGTCACCTCGACGGCTTCGCGCTCACCGGTACGATTCACGAAGACCTTCTCATGGCCGATGGCGACGATCTCAGCGATTTCTGGATCATCGAGCAGGGGTTGTAGGGGGCCATAGCCCATAAATTCATGAACCAATTCCTGGTAACGCCCTTCCAGGGTCTCATCATCCAGGATCAATCCGTCCTCTTCTAAAACAGATTCCAGATGCCGCCGGATCATTGCCCGCATCCCACTGGCCTGCTGTTCGTCATCAGGATTGAGTATCGCGCCGGGGCCAAGTTCTCCCGTCATGTGACGCTGCACCCGTCCACGCAAACTGGAGTGATCCGTAACTGGTCGGAAGTACGGTGGTCTGATAGGTACATTTGCGCCAGGGCGACTGCCGGGTAGTGCACCGGGTCTGGTGGGTCTAGGTAGAGGTGGGGGAGCAGTCGGTCTACGAGGCACAGGTGCACCAGGCGGCCTACTGCCGGGGCGCGAACCAGGCAAACCGCCCGGTCGTGAACCGGGTAAGCCACCTGGTCGCGACGGCGCAGGCGGGCGCTGCCGCGTTGGGGGATCAGGAGAACGAAGCCAGGCAGGAAGATCATCGTCGTCAAGCGATTGGATATTGGGGCGGCGCGGGGCTGGTCGGGGTACGGGTCTCGTCGACGTCGATTCTTCTTGTTCGCCCTGGTCAGTTGATTCTGGTATTCCCCGTTCGCCCTGGTCAGTTGATTCTGGTACTTCGGCGGAGGTAGGCTGCTCTTCTTCTGGTGGATGTGATTCGGGGGTATCCGACGAACCGGGTGAACTATTATCAGTCATTCGTTCCCGTACTCCTGCTTACTACTCACTACCAATACAATCAAAGCTATCTTTCTTTCATTCGGTGGACTCAATAATATCCGGGATCAAAGGTTGGCACAACCGGTTACCAGTTGCGCACAATTCTTCAACGACTGTAAAATGAATTGGGGCTGTTGACTTTTATTATCATGATAAGGAGATAACAATGGGAGATTTCGGCTGGGTACTAGGCTGTATTATCGTCGCTGTCGGCCTCGTAGTTTTTGTAATGGCAGCCCGGTCAATACGCATCATCAAAGAGTACGAACGGCTGGTTGTGTTTCGATTGGGGCGCTTAGCCGGGACACGCGGCCCCGGTATCGTGTTTGTAATCCCATTGATCGAAAACGCTACAAAAACCGATTTACGCGAAAACGTTCTGGAGATTCCCCGCCAGACTTCGATCACCAAAGACAATGCCCCGATCAACATCGACTTCCTGATCTACTACCGCGTGGTTGAACCAGAAGCATCGGTCGTGCAAGTCGGCGACTTCCTACGGGCATCGTTAGGTATTGCGACGACCACACTGCGGGCCGTGATCGGTGACATCCCGTTAGACGACGTGCTTGCCAAGCGTGAGGAGATCAACAACGTGCTGCGGGTCAAGCTTGACGAAGTAACTGAACGCTGGGGCGTCAAGATCACCGGCGTCGAAATCCGCGAGATCGAGCCGCCGCGCGAGGTTCAGGATGCGATGAACCGCCAGATGTCGGCAGAGCGTAACCGCCGTGCTACCGTCACCGAAGCACAGGGTGCACGAGAGTCGGCTATTCTTCGGGCCGAAGGAGAGAAACAGGCTTCTATCCTGGAGGCCGAAGGTCTCAAGGAATCGGCTATTCTTGCTGCACAGGCTGAACAAGAATCACAACTCCTCCGGGCAGAAGGTTTCGCCCAGGCATTGGAAGCCATTCATCGTATCGCCCAGGGGGTGGATGAGAATACGATGGCACTCCAATACTTCAATACACTGCGGGATCTGGGAAGTAGCCCCAGCACCAAGTACATCTTCCCCTTAGAGTTTACCGCAATGGCCCAACGCTTCTTTGACGATAACAGCAAGCGAGGCAGCGACAAATAGTATCAGCGAACAAAAATCATCTCCGGCATGATCCAGGCATCACTGCCATCGGCTAGATAGTGCCGTTCGCCGGTTGTCGCATCGTACCACCCAATGCGAATGCGATAATCGCCGGGCGGCACTTCTGGTTTAACCAGCAAAGCATAGGGGTCTTCGATGATCTCGCCGGGTGCCCAACCGGTAGTTGGTCGCCCGCCGCTGACCGGGATCTGATCGTGCTGGGCGACGATCTGGTTAGCTTCGTCGATCAGGTGGACGAACACCGTCAGGCTGTCGGTTAACTCGTCTTCGGGCTGCCAGAATAGGCTCAGATGCAGTGATTCTCCCGGCCTGATCAGCCTATCGTTGAGATTGTAGCCCACCAGGGTAATTCCATTTTCCCACGCTGCTTCAGCTTCGACTTCTACATCTGGCAGGGTGAAAGTTCGAGCCGGAGTATCTACCGCCATCTGCCCAATCACAACCGGATCGCCGAGGGTGTCACCGGCCTCATCTACCAGTTGGAGCGCAACTTGATAATCCCCTGCTTCTAACCGGCCCGGAACATGGAATACACCCAATCCTCTCCACAAATCGCGGCGCTTCCATCGATCGGTGGGATAATTCACTACCGGCGCAAAATCCGGCGAAGCAGCAGCGACCTCACCATCCGCATCTAACCAGACCAATCTACTCAAATAAACCTGATCAATTCGAGACCCTGCCCGCCAATAAGTAATCAACGCAAAGGGATAGCCAACCGTCATTTCTTCAGGCAGCGGATTGACGCCAAGCAGCGTTAAGTCCTCATTCAAGCGCTGATCAAGCGGCGATTCAATCTCCAGCTTCGCCAGCCGAGCCGGGCTAATCGGATCAGTAACCAGCAGTGATCCAATATTGACGGTCACGCCGAGTGGGTTATTGCCCACGTCAAACACATCCAGGTTCCGCTTGGCTTCATGTGAGTAGAGCGCCACCTGAATGCTGTAGG
Source organism: Anaerolineae bacterium (assembly GCA_050288085.1). GTDB lineage: Bacteria > Chloroflexota > Anaerolineae > Aggregatilineales > UBA3940 > JBNKDD01. Next base: position 2,339 of record JBNKDD010000178.1, on the reverse strand, counting down.
TTCCGGGCGGTGTGCCGGGTGGGATAGCCAGGGTAAGCTGCTCTTGAATGTAAAAGCCGGGAACCCAATCGCGGGTGGGCCAATTGCCGGGGTGCTGTGACCCGGTTTGCCGGACGATGTTACCCTCCAGATCACGCAGGTATACAATCGAGGAGTAGCTCTCTTCGACCATATCCCCGGCGAGCTGCCAGTACAAATCCAGCGGAACCTGCCCTCCTGACCGGACTGTATCGCGAGGTAGATCATAGCCAAGCAGAGTAATCTCATGGTTGAAGTTAGCCTGAACGGTAGTTTGCATACCGGCTTCAAGCCCGTTGGCAAAGCGTGCCCGCTTGACAGGTGTTTCCAGGTTATCGATCAGCAGGGCTTTACCGGCAAACAATGCCAATCCGATCCCGGCAGCTCCGATCATAACCGGGTACATCAAGCTGTCCTGTATGGCCGGTTGGCCGGATTGTCCATCACCCCACAGTTTCTTGACCAGGATCAGCCCAACGATCAACCCAAGTGCAAACACCCCACTGACGATCATCGCGATCAGGCGGAGGGTAGTCGGCCCGAATCCGATCTCAAGCTGATGTTCCCCTTCAGGTACATCGATACTGATCAAGCCCTGTGTCGTGGATGGCATGATCGTGACCGGTTCTCCATCCAACTGTGCCCAAAAACCGGGGAAGTAAATCCAGTCGAAAATCAGCGTGGTATCCGATTCTGCCGTAAAGCTCAGATTGGCCCCCATCGATTTCCAGGCAGCTGATTCAACCGTAACAACCTCGGTCGGTTGAAGGCGGGGGATCACATCGCTCTGAGCATACAATCCCGTCAGCCGATCCATGTCTGGCATCTCCTCCGTCCAGGGCGGAATATATTCATTGACGGAGGTGGTCGCCAGCCAGCCGGTTTCCCGCTCGAAGTTCTGCACATCAACAATAGTACCGGCAGACAGATCGGGCAGATAGATACCATACAGCCAGGGTAGGGCGTAAGCCATTATTGCTAACAGGCAGGCCAGCAGCCAGGCGATCTGGGCAGCCTGCCAGGGGATGCGTTTGGCAACCAGCACCGCACCCATTCCGGTCAATAGGGCCAGCCATAAACTGGCCGGACCGAGCAGCCGCCAGGGAAATTGGATATAAGAAAACAGCGGGATGATCTCCCACAGCCAGGTTGATATCCTCAGCATCAGGAATAACAGGCCGATAAACAGGAGCAATGCTACGGGAATCCAATCCTCGCGGCGCAGGATGGGAGGGTGATCGTCTTCATGATGGTATTCGTAAAACCGTGTCCAGGCCAAAAGGCCCAATCCTACAATTGCCAGGATGATCTGCGGCCAGCCCAATGAGCGTGGGACAGGCGGGTGAATCTGAGTCAAATCGGCAGTGACCGGCAGGGAGAAAATCTCTTTTAACGGATCGAAGTTATTGTGGAAATCAAGCGCTGAAACCGTCCCGGATAGGCGATCCAGGCGCACATAACTTGTCTCCCCCAACGCAGGCAGCCAGAAAAAAGTGGTCAGGCCAACGGCAATAAAGCCCGCCGATAGCATTCGGACCAGCGCTCGCGGGGGATCAGGGCTGACCCACCACAGGTACAGGCAAAAGGCCATCAGCAGGGGAGTACCAAGCAGGGTTGAAATATTGTGGATAGGGATAAACAAGGCAAACAGCAGCACCGCCACCACAAAGTCACGGCGGCGGCCTTTGACCGCCAACCGCCAGAAGGCCCATAACAGCCAGGGCAAGATCATCAATGCAGCGAATTCAGCGACAGCTCCCCGACGGGGCCAATCGTAGAAGGTAAAAGGCGCAGAGGCAAAAGCGACCGCCGCGACGATTCCGGCGACTGGGCCACCCAGCGATTTCCCGATCAAATAAGCGCCGATTGTCCCCAGGACGGCATACAGGCTCATCCCGATCAGAAAAGCGTCCAGGAAATCAAAACCCAGCAGATGCAGCCCTTCCATTGGATAGAGGGACAGCGGGGCATAATAATTAAAAATCGGCGCACCGTAGCCAAAGTGAAGGATCGGAATATAACGCGGCCAGAGATCGCCCTGCTGAATAGCACTGTCAAGGGCTACCAACCGGTAGAGGTGAAGCGTCCCATCGGGGGTGTCGGGCAGTGCGTCAAACATGGCCGGGTGAATGGCAGTCAGCATCAGGCAGGCAATCACTACGAGCAGCCCGGCAATCTGCCCACCGGGTGTCTTGAAGAACCACGCAACAGAACCGGTTATTTGACGAACGATGTTTTGAACTTTCACGATTCGGAGGGGGTGCTTTCTTCGGAAGTTGTGGAGTCGATGGCTTCTTCCATCACGTCAACAAACAGGATCA
>JBNKDD010000177.1:0-11668 GCA_050288085.1 Anaerolineae bacterium | reverse complement strand
AGAATAATATAATGCAATAACATAGATAGAAATTGCTTTGGCAGCCTGCATAAGGGTAATATAAAAGTAAGAATTCTTTCATGGTTGCTTTGTCCGATATGAAAGATTAGACTGATTATTATGAACTCCCGTTTATGAATTAAAGAAAGAATGCAGAAAAGGGGCATGCATCTGGAGATATGATGCCAAGAATAAATGAAGTGTCCATTGTGTTAATTGAAGATAATGAAGGGCATGCCCGTCTGATCGAGAAAAACCTGCGCCGGGCTGCCATCGCTAACCCCATTATCAAGCTTGAGGATGGTCAACGCGCACTCGATTATCTTTTCGGCGAGCAGGGCTATGTGAACACGTTACACCCCTCACCACTGTTGATCTTGTTAGACCTGAACCTGCCGGTAGTTGATGGATATCGCGTTCTTAAGAAGATGAAATCTGATGAACGGACAAAAACCATACCGGTCATTATTTTGACAACGACTGATGACATACAAGAGATTAACCGCTGCTACGAGCTTGGCGCCAATGTTTATATTACCAAGCCGGTTGAGTATGAAAAGTTCGCGGAGGCAATTGCAAGGCTCGGAATGTTTCTTTCCGTCGTTATGCTGCCGCACGAGGGTTGAACATCATGTCAGAAAAAGTGCATATCCTCTACATGGAAGATAATGAGGGCACCGCGCGTTTGATGGAAAAGCGACTAACGCGCGCCGGTTATCGGATCGATACTGCATCAAATGGCAAAGCTGGACTTGAACGCTATGAGGCACACTCCTACCACGCCCTTATCGTAGATTACAATATGCCTGGCATGAATGGGCTTCAGATTATCAAGCACCTGGCCGAAGCAGGTAAACTACCTCCTACCATCATGTTGACCGGCACAGGCAATGAGCGGATTGCTGTAGAAGCTCTGAAGTTGGGAGCTGTTGATTATGTTGTCAAAGACATCGACGGCGTATACTTTGATTTGCTGCCAACCGTCATTGAACAGGCCCTTCATAACCAGCAGTTGATCGAAGACAAACGCCGCGCAGAAGAAGCCCTCCAGGAAAGCGAGGAGCGTTTCCGGATGCTGTTCGAAAAAGCTCCTGATCCTTATTTTGTATACGATCTGGACGGCAACCTGATCGATTGTAATCGGGCGGTGGAAGAACTGCTCAATCTGGAAATCGATGAGTTGATCGGCAAGAACTTCGCCGATATGGATCTGTTGGCTCCTGAACAACTTACGAGAGTCTCCGAGTCCCTTGATAACCAGAGTAAAGGGCTGTTTTCAAAGCCAACCGATCTGACTGTCTGCCGGTCAGATGGAACGGAGATCGTGGTTGATATCCGCGTCATGCCGATCCGAGTCAAAGGGGAAACGCAGATACTGGGCATCGGGCATGATATCACCTGGCGTAAGCAAGCCGAATTGCAAATGCGAGCGCATATCCAGCAGTTGGAAACATTGAGCCAGATTGATGGACGGTTAACCCGCCGGCTGGATATTCATTATGTTCAAACCCTGGCCCTGGACACGATGATGGATCTAAGTGGGGCTAATGGGGGCAGTATTGCCCTTATCGATGAAGGAGAGATCAGAGATGTCTACTCGATTGGCTACCCTGAAGAATTGAACCAGCATTATTCCCTGGCCGGTCGTTCAATTGCTGCACGGGTGGCTCGAGAGCGCAAAGCGGAGTGGATAGTAGATGTAGATTCCGATCCAGATTATTTCTGTATTTTATCTGATACTTGTTCTCAGATAACCATCCCGCTTGTTTCACAGGAACGGCTGGTCGGCATTATCAATCTGGAGACAAATCAATCCGAACACTTTAACGGCGAGTTGTTCGAACTCCTTAAACTGATTGGAGCTCGCATTGCGGTTGCAATCGATAATGCACAACTCTATACCACCAGCCAGAACCAGCTTGCTGAACTGCAAAACCTCTATGAGAAGGTCAGCCAACTGGAACAGCTCAAGACGGATATGATCCGGCTCGCTGCCCACGATCTGGGCAACCCGCTCACCAACATCTTGACAAGAACGCACTTGCTGCGAAAAACGTTGGCCGATCAACTGACACCAAAACACCGGGATTATATTGATGTGATAGATCATGCTGTCCAGCAGATGCAAGCCATGATAACGGACTTTCTCTCTTTAGAGCGAATTGAAGTTGCGGTTCAAGATGAGGCGAGAGTCCAGCAGGTTAATTTATCAAACCTCGTCAAGAGGGTGTTTGACAGCCTTCATGATCAGGCTGAAGAAAAGTCGCAGACTTACCATCTGTCCTTGCCGGAATCATCTCTCTTAATCAGAGGAAGTGAAATCGAAATCCAGCAGGTGATGGCCAATCTGATCACCAATGCCATCAAATACACCCCGGAAGGCGGCAGGATTGACGTAAGCTTAAAGAAGCAAAATAGAATGGCGCAATTTGAGGTGGTTGATACAGGCTATGGCATTCCTGTTGAGCAGCACGAAAATATATTCCAACCATTTTTCCGTGCTCAAATGGATGAAACAAAATCCATTGAAGGAACAGGTCTTGGTTTATACCTGGTCGTGAAGTTTATCGAACGGAATCATGGCGAGCTCATTTTCTATAGTGAGTACCAAAAAGGCAGCACATTCGGTTTTACAATACCATACCTCTCATCGTAGCCTCATCCATCACCAACAACCATCCGAAAAAGCCCTGTTGATAATTGCCCGCCAGCCTGAAAAGTCCATCCGGCGGCATATCAGATTCATGCGCCTGATCCCTTAAATCGCAAGATGGGGTACAGCGTCAAGGCCGTACCCCGTGTCTACTGGTTGTAAACAGTGAATCAGGAGGCCGGATTCATCACACGGCCCAGGAACAGGATCGTCCCGGTCTGGCGATCCCTGATCGACAGGATAAAGGGCCGGTCGAGCTTAACGACAATCGGCATCTGAGGCATTACACCAAGACTCCTCATGACGACCACCGTAGCGGCAGCGGCTTCGGTACCGCTTTCGTCTACCTTGATGAAGGCTTTGTGCAGCACATCGCTGATGAACAATTCTTCCTCCTCTGACATGCCAGAGAAATCCGCTTTATCGGTGAAGGCTTCACCCATCCCCATACCGGTTAAAATGTCGGTCAGGCGCAGGTTGGTTTCGGATTTGTAGCGTGGCATTGATAGTCTCACGTCAGTGTAAACCATCGACCGGGTGATGTCGTTATACAGGTCGGCGTTAAGCCTCTGTTCAATTGCTTCAAAGCGGCCTTTGTCGGGCAGGATGGCGATCATCTCAATATCGCCGCCGAAGTAGGGCAGCCCAACCGCCTGATAACCTTTGCCCCGACTATAGCCGAAGTTTTCTTTCTGGGACATCATCGGGACGGTGACCCGGCTGTCATCCAACAGGGTGAAAGGTTCGTCCTTAGTATTGTATTCCTCAAAGGGATGGAGCCAGGATGCATAGAAGTAGATCGCGTTTGCCAGCACCAGCCGCGTCAGTGATGTGATCCTGCCCGGCGGCACGATGTCTTTGATCCGGTCCTCGGTCTGGTCTTCAACCCACCGGTTGATCACCTGCCGGCACTTCTCTGGCTGCTGCACGAAGTCGAGGGTTTGCAGCCCAGCGCCGTAGTTCATGCCGATAGTCGCCAGGAACTCCTCCTTAAAGGGAAGTCCTTCCTGTCCCCAGATAGCGTTGGCAATGTAAAGTTGGAAACGTTCACTCTTAGCATCTCGGGCGGGCTTAGCCCGCCGTTTAGGCTGTTTGGCGCGTTTTGCGCGTTTGGTCAGATCGAGGTCCAGAGTGTTAAGGGCAGGGTGCAGCCGGTCTTGTGGCAGCAGGTAATGCATGGTATCGGCTATCGCCTGCTCGGTCGTGGTGTGTGCCCCCGCATAGGTCATCGCTAATGCCAATGAGACGCTGTAGGGTGAGAAGATCAGGTTATCCTCACCGCTTTCGCGCACAGCCTGGTAAAGCGCAAAGGCGAAGGCAGAAATTCCATTCACCAGTTTGCTTAGATCGGCCTCTACCACGTCTGGAGCGGTATCCCGCTTGATGCTGAAATTCATGTCAGATATATCCTCCTCCGGTAGGGGGTAGGTGGCTCAGAACAGAACTGCCCTGTGAACTATCTGACTGTGACGTTACCGGCGGGGTATAGGCAGCCAGAGCCATAATCAACTTGCAGCCATCAAAATCATATACCAAAGGGCATTTTTAGTCATCTGTGCAAAATTTACCGGGTACAGGAGAAAAACGGGGTACAGCATGGGGACTGTACCCCGTGATTATTGGTAACTGCCGGTGAATTAGGAAGCCGGGTTCATCACGCGGCCCAGGAACAGGATCGTCCCGGTTTGCCGATCTCGGATCGACAGGATAAAGGGCCGGTCGAGCTTAACGGTAACCAACCCCTGCGGCTCTGCTGCAAAAGCCTTCATGATAACCACCGTAGCGGCGGCGGCTTCAGTACCGCTTTCATCCACCTTGATAAAGGCTTTGTGCAGTACCTCGCTGATAAACAATTCCTCGTCGGACATGCCGGAGAAATCCGCCCCCGCAGTGAAAGCCTCGCCCATCCCCATTTCGACTAAGTAATCGGTCAGGGGGAGATCGCTCTCGTATTCGTAGCGTGGCATCGACAGCAGTACGTCGGTGTAAGCCATCGATTGGGCGATGTCGTCGTACAGGTCAGCGCTAAGGGTTTGCTCGATTTCTTCAAAGCGCCCCTCGTCCGGCAGGATGGCGATCATCTCGATATCTTCACCAAAGTAGGGCAGTCCGACTGCCTGATAGCCCTCTCCCTGAACGTAGCCGAACTCTTCCTGCTGGGTCATCATCGGGACGGCGACCTGGCTGCCATCCAGCAAGGTGAATGGCTCGTCTATTGTAGACACTTCTTGGAAGGGATGAAGCCACGATGCGTTGAAGTAGATCGCGTTTGCCAGCACCAACCGAGTCAATGGTGTGATATCGCCCTCTCTAACAATGTCCTTGATCCGTTCCTCTGTTTGGTCTTCCACCCACTGGTTGATCACCAGCCGCGATTCCTCCGGCTGCTGGGCAAAGTCGAGGGTTTGCAGCCCCGCGCCGTAGTTGGTGCCAAGCGTGGTCAGGAACTCATCCTTGAAGGGATATCCTTCCTGTCCCCAGATAGCGTTAGCAATATTGAGTTGGAAGCGATCACCTTCAGCGTCGGGATTAGGTTCAGCTTGTTCGGCGCGGGTGGTCAGATCGAGGTCTAGAGCATTGAAGGCCGGGTGTAGTTGATCTTGTGGCAGCAGGTAATGCATCGTGTCTGCGATGGCCTGCTCGGTGGTGGTACGTGCTCCAGCCTCGGTCATCGCCAGCGCGAGTGAGATGCTGTAGGGTGAGAAGATCAGGTTGCCCTCGCTGCCCTCACTCACGGCCTGATACAGGTCAAAGGCAAAGGCCGAATTTCCGTTTACCAACTCATTCAGGTCGCCATCCGGTACGCTTGGATTGGTATCTCGTTCGGCGGCGGTATTTATCACGGGCACAATCTCCGATAATGGGGTCGGTTGGACGGATTCCTGACCCTCTTGTGAACTGTCCGGCGGCAAAGTTACCGGTGGTTTGCAGGCAGCCAGAATCATAACTGGAAGCACAGTAATCAAAATCATATAACGATGTGCGTTTTTTCTCATCTTTAATCCAAACCTTTCATTACCATTTTCTATGAGACGTTTGGCCGGTGGGGTTTGTTCCAGGAGATACACACCTTTGCTGCTTGTGCTATACTTCTCTCAACTTGTTTTTTGCAACTACACTCCCATTGGGGGTGTGAGCTTGAGAGGTTACCTGTAGGGGAGGAAACTCATCTGCATGAACCGTCGAATTGTTCTTGCATTAGCATTGCTCACATTGTCCGCGTTGGCCTGCGGGGTGTTCGTGTCCGAACCGCCCGCCGATGTCAACCCACCTGTAAATACGATTCCGCCCATCCCGACCAAACCGCGGTTGACACCAACCCCCACGCTGACGAGCGGCTCCGCCGAACCTGCCGAAGCTGGCGAGGTTGTGGCGGATCAGCCCGCCGAGATTGTCCGGGGCGCGATAATCTACGGGTCGGCACGTAGTGGGGCAATTGGCCTGTATGTGCTTTCGGAAGATGGTCAATACATCGCTCCCGTGAACCTGGGCGAATCGGTTGAGTATGCCGTCTGGCCTCACGTGTCGCCGGATGGAACACAGCTTGCTTTCGTTTCGATCCAGGGAGATTTCTTGCCGCTGGGTATCTTCATCGCCGATATGAGCTGCGTAATTACGCCGGAGGGCTGTCCCAATCCGCCCCGCCAGTTGACCTTTGGTGAAGGGTATCATCCCAAGTGGTCGCCGGACGGATCTCAAATTGCTTATTCATGCAACAATCAGACCGACGTATGCGTGATTAATGCAGATGGGACGGGCCGCCAGGTTTTGACGGGGGACGAGGATGCCGCAGACTGGTTCCCCGGCTGGACACGTGACAACCGGATCGTGTTCATGTCTACCCGTGATGTAGATACTACCCAGGGACGCCGCAGCGAAATCTACATCATGAACGCTGACGGCACCGAGGTCACGCGCCTGACCGAAGATAAGACGGCCTATAATGCCTATCCATCTGTCTCACCGGATGGGAAGATCATCACCTTTGAATCGTCTACGGCGGATAATCCGAAGTCGGAAATCTACCTGATGAATACCGATGGCTCCAATCGGACACAGATCACCAGCGACCCGGCCTGGAATCAGATTCCGGTCTGGACATCAGATGGCGCACGGATTCTCTTCGCGGGTGATTTTGGTGAGGGCAATATCGATCTGCACATCGTCAACTCCGATGGGACAAACCGGATCAGCCTGACCGCCGATCTGGGTGAAGATGGCGGGATGCGTTGGGGCCATGCCTGGCTGCCTATTGATATCCCGTTGGTGGACTATCTGGTCGAAAATGAGCCGAGCCTAATCGTAACCGCGCCACGTGGATCGGCTGCGGTGACCAACGCAGTGGTCTTTGGCAGCAATGGATTTAACTGCCCGAACTGCCTGGAGAGTGGCATTTACATCATCGGCTTTGATGGGGCGAACCTGACCCGCTTGCCGATCGAGGGGGAGTATCCGACCTGGGCTCCAGATTTCACACGGATCGCTTTTGTGAAGGGTGGCGAATTATACATCGCCAATGTGGACGGGGCGGATGTCACCCAGATGACCCATGCCTATCATGAACTCAGTTCGCTCTCCTGGCATCCAGATGGTGCGTTTATCCTGGCCGATTGCTCTCCTTATGGTCAGCATGATATCTGTCTGATCGACGCGGCGACCGGCGTTTTAAGCAACCTGACCGAAGAGATCACCTTCGGGAGAGGCGTTCCTTACCCGACCTGGTTTGGTCAGCGAATTATCGCCGGATCGTCGGTGCTTGACCTGACCGGTCAATTGGTGGACAGCTTGCCTGCTTCTGCTTCTGCCTCGCCGGATGGCGCTCGACTGGCGTTTATCGAGAATGATCAGCTTGTGGTCAGTGATCTTAATGGCGAGAACAAAACCGCATTGACCAACGACGGCGCTACCAAAGCCTTTCCGGTCTGGTCATCGGATGGCGGCTTGATCATTTACACAACGGCTCCGGGCGATGGACGGTTATATCTGTTTGCTGTGCAGACGGGGGGAGGTTCGCAGCCCTACCAGCTCTCGCCCTCTCCGATTGGTCTCGGTCCGGAAAACCTGGATGATCCGATTGAAGCCTATTACGGGTATAGCTGGGGGCCATAAACATTATGTGACACAAAAGGTCTCAATTGCATCGATCCTCACGAAATGGTAGAATGTGCGCTGTTCGCCAGTCGGCAAGCGTATTGTAGTGGTAGTGTAGGATTGAGGAGCACCTTGTGAACCAGCCGGTATTGGTGTTAAACGCCAATTATGAACCGTTAAATGTGTGTACAACCAGGCGCGCGGTTGGTTTAATGATGGCTGGCAAAGCTGAGATGTTGTTAAATGGACGAGGCGTTATCAAAACCGCCTCGTCTTCATATCCGCGCCCCTCGATTGTTCGTTTGTCTTATATGGTGCACCGGCCCCGACCCCGGGTGAAGTTAACCAAGCGGGAGATATTCCGCCGGGATCGATACACCTGTCAGTATTGTGGCCGGAAAAACAATCTGACGATCGATCATGTGATACCCCGTCACCGGGGTGGGGGGCATAGCTGGGTCAATCTGGTGACGGCTTGTGCTCCCTGCAATCGTCGTAAGGGTGGCCGGACTCCCGAAGAGGCTAATATGACGTTGCTGTCTGATCCGGCTGAACCGAGTGCATCGGCAGAGTATCTGTTCGGGCATATGCTGGAACATCACCGCGAATGGGTAGAGTTCATCTCCGGCTGGTGATCCTTATTTCTAGAGTTCGAAGAATGCTCGCTTATAGGCGGGCATTTTTTTGTCCACAGCATAACTGTAGCCTATTCGTAATACAAAAATTTTCCAAGCCGGTTTATACTTACCTTTCAACGTTGTTGGTGAAAAGCCGGTATGCAGGTGAACACAGACCTCGATACACTTAAGCCAACAAACACATCATAATCTGCAACAATAAAGGAGCCAGGTAATGCAAATAGTCAGTGATCGAGGTTCGGATTTGTCCTCTGAACAAATGGAGGGCCTGGATATCCACTTCGCACCACTTATTATCACCCTTGATGGAAAATCTTATAGGAGCGGCGTGGATATTCAGCACTCGGAATTCTACGAACTGTTGGCTTCTACTGAGAGCTTCCCGACCACTTCGCAGCCTTCAGCGGGTGACTTTGCCGAAATATATCGTAAACTGGCTGCTGATGATCCGGATATTCTGTCGGTACACATGTCATCGGGGTTAAGTGGAACTTACAATTCAGCCTGTCAGGCGGCCAAGATGGTGCCCGAAGCGAATGTCACCGTCTTCGATACGAAAACGCTTGCTGGGGCGGCTGGTTTTCAGGTTGAGGCAGCAGCCCGTGCGATCAAGGCCGGGTGGGAAAAGGCCGATATCCTGGCGATGTTGGAGCGCATCCGTGCTGCGACCGAAGCTAGATTTACCCTGGCCGAATTGAGGTACCTGATTCACGGTGGACGGATCAGCCACATGAAGGGCTTGATCGCTTCCATGCTGAATATCAAGCCTATTATCGGCGTGGAAAAGGAAGGCGGAACCTACGAGCAGTTGGGGCAGGCCCGTACTTTCAAACGAGCGGTCGAGTATCTGGTCAACACCATGACCAAGCAATACGCTCCCGGTACAGCCTTGCGGGTAATGGTCACCCATGCCGCTAACCCGGAAGGGGTGCAAATGCTGCGTGAGCTGGTCGATTCGTTCTTCGAGTGTGATTGGCTGTCGATCATCCCGATGGCCCCGGTGTTAGGCGCACATACCGGCCCCAGCATGGTTGGCGTTGGTTATGCCCCGCTGGAAGTATTTTCCGGTCTGCCCTGGTTTAAATCCCACTTGCTCAAGCCTGCGCTTGCTGCGGCTGAAGCCTGAGGATTGCCCTGAAACTCACCAGACCGGGCTGAAGAACCGAAGAGAATCGGTCACGGTCTGCCAGATACGATCCAGATCATTAACGGCCTCCGGGTATCTTTCAGGGTCATATGGACTGACCCAGATACTATAGACGAGGCCGTTTTTTATAACCCTTCCGGTATAAACTGGCCCTGGAACGGTGGCTTCATCCAGAAATGTGATGGCCGGTTGCCCGTCGATGGTGATCTCCTGCACGGAGTTGACGCCATTGTGTTGCGCGATATCGGCCAGTGTCAGACCTTGTGCTGCACCTGATACGACAAACCCTAACTGGGGCCGGATTTCCATGCCGTCTACCGTATCAATAACCAGGTTTTTTGATAAGCCGCCTGTAGTCTGCTGATCGGGCTCAAAATCTGAGGGGTATAGAAAACAGAATCCCTGGGCTTCATTGACCAGCAGTTGGGTATCCTCACCGGGGTGGGGGCAGACCTGGTTGGCGGTAATCGTCTCTTGTACGTCTCCCGGCGGGAAAAAGACAATTGAACTGGTGATGGTCTCCCAGGCTACCTGAGCCTGCTCTTCGAAGGCTTGCGCCCAACCATCCGCATTGTGTAGGGCGATCCGGTATTTCTGGTTGTGGGAAATCACAAAAGCCGTTTGATTCAAATAGGGGTCACTGATGCCAGCGCCACGCATATTCTGTACGATGATCGCCTGCTCACCGCCAATAGTGTCGGCTGTGGTAGGTAGAATAACGCCTGATAGATTATGGATTGTCTGCCATTTATCGGCATAAGTCTGGGCCGTTTCACCCTCGACTGCCTGACCGTTATACATTACCTGCACATAAAAATAGACAGACTGACCTGGATCGTGCTGGGGAGCTGCCAGGCTCACGTTGCCTGGGCCGTATCCGGGCCAATCTTTGCTTTGTTCGAAATCCGCCGGGTAGAGAAAACAGTAGCCATCTTCCTCGCTGAGATACAGCTTTGTATCCTCTCCTGGTTCAGGGCAAAGATGCGAGTGATTATGTGTCGCAGAGGTAATTGGTTCATTGATTGTTGCCTGGGTTGAGGGCGTTACAACGTCTGTTGGTATCTGCTCGACCGGTGTTATTTTTACTAAAACGCTCGTGACGGCGTCTGATCGGTTGCATGCCACGAGGAGCAATGAGATGATAAGCTGTGCTGAGTATCGCTTCATATCTTGCCAGGTAATCATCGGATATTGTCCTTTCCTCACCAACAACAATACTATCCTCACCCAGCGATTTAATTTATGCGTTTTACCTACAGTCTGACAATGCTTTCCTGAACATTGCACAAAACCTTGATGCAATGTAAAGTTTGGCCTATTCTTGACTATCCCCGTTGTTTAGAAAGGCTGCTTGATGAGCCATCGCATTGCCCTGATCACCGATAGTACCTGTGATATTCCCGCCGACATGCTTGAGCAGTATGAGATTACATTTGCCTCCCTATATCTGAATTGGGGTGGGGTGGAATACCGGGATCGGGTTGATATTTTCCCGGAGGAGTTTTATCCTCGCCTCAAGACCGATCCCAATTTCCCATTGAGTTCGCAGCCGACCGCATCAGATTTCCTGGAATTGATTGATCAGGCAAAACAGCAGGGTGCGGAAGAGGTCGTCGTGATCACGATCAGTAACAAGATGAGTGGCACGGTTGAATCGGCCCGGCAGGCAGCCGAGAAGGCCGACATTCCGGTGCATGTGGTGGATGCACTCTCCGGGGGAACAGGGCTTGGCTTGCAGGTCTTAGCGGCTGCACGGGCACGTGAGGAAGGTGGCGATGCCCAGGCGATGATCGATGCAGCCGACCGGGCACGGAAAACCATGCAGTTTATTTTCTTTGTGGATACGCTCGATAACCTGCATAAGGGTGGCCGGATTGGTGGTGCAGCCAGATTGATCGGCTCTGCTTTGAATCTCAAACCCGTGCTGCACATTGATCACGTCTCCGGGCAGGTCGAGTCGAGTGAAAAAACGCGCACCCGCAAAAAAGCGTTGGAACGTATTTACCAGCTTTTCTTTGAAAAGATAGATATCACCAAGCGGCTTCATATCGCGGTGGTGCACAGCGGTGTGCCTGAATTGGCTAACAATCTGGCGGCTCGCATCCGTGAGGCTTATCATCCGGTCGAACTGTTTGTGAC
>JBNKDD010000176.1:0-11844 GCA_050288085.1 Anaerolineae bacterium | reverse complement strand
TATGACCAATCTACAGGGGGTTTGGGTCGGAGCAGATGGGAGCACCCGCCCGGCCCGGATCAAAGGTGGGCCGTTGTTCGATGCGTTTCATGGCATCCACCAGCGGCAGGAGCGCGATCTGAACGCCTCGCGGCCTGACATGGCACGGGCCTATGCCAGCGCGGTCTGGGCTTACCGCTGCATCAAGCTGCGGGCCGATTCGGTGGCAGGTGTGCCGCTGGTATTGCTGGATCGATCCGGGGAGCCGATCAGCGATCACCCGATTTTGAATTTATTGCAGGATGTCAACCCCTTCACCATGAACCTGGGTGACCTGCTCCGGGCGACCGAATCGGCTTACAACATCTGGGGGACGGCCTACTGGCTGAAAACCATCGGGGGCCGGTCGGACAACGGGAACGGCAGCGCACGCGGGGTCAAGTGGTTGACCTGGTTGAACCCGCAGACGGTCGAGCCGGTGGTGGACGGTCAGCGCGGGATCACCGCCTATAAGCAGACGGTCAACGGGCAAACCTACACCTTTGCCCCAGAGCAGGTGATCGCCTTCCGCAACTTTGACCCGCTCGATGACCTGGGCGGACTCAGCCCACTCTCGGTGGCGCTAAACGAGATCAATGCCGAGTTGAACGCCTCGCGCTTTGTGTCGGCCTTTTTCGCCAATGATGCCCGCCCCGCCGGGTTACTGAGCACCGACATGCCGCTGGTCGATTCAGAAGCCGAGCGGATTCGCGGTTGGTGGGATCAACTATTTAAAGGCGCGGCCAATAAATGGAAGACCGGCATCGTTGGGGGTGGGCTGCGCTGGCAGACGATCACCTTCCCGCCGACCGATCTTGCCCTGAGTGATTTACGCGGCGAAGACCGCCGGGCGATCTGTGCGGTGTTCGGTGTGCCAACAGCATTAGCCGGGGCCTGGGAAGCCGCCACTTATGCCACTGCCCGCGAGCAGAAAGCCAGCTTCTACGAAGACACCATCATCCCGCAGTTGGAGTACATCGCCGAGGTGCTGAACTGGTCACTGCTGCCCCACTACCCCGATCTGACCGCCCGTGATGCGCGGCTGGCCTGGGATTTAGACAGCATCGCCGCCCTGCGTGAATCGGCCACCGACAAGGCCGAACGCCTGACCGCCCTGTTCCAATCCGGGGTGATCACCCGTAACGAGGTGCGGGCCGGGCTGGGGATGATCTTGCTGCCGGGAGAGGATGACGGGTTCATCTTTGAATTGCAGAACTCCCAACCCGACAAGGAAGCGGACGGCAATCCGCCAACCACACCCGCCGATCAGAACGGCGATCAAACGCCCACCGACGATCCAATCTCGGTCGGGACGCTGACCCAGGACTCGACGCCGGTACGCGGCAACGGGTCAAAGGCCATCACCAACGAGGACGCAATTCTATCCGAGTTACGGCGCTGGAAACGTTTTGCGGTGCGCCGGATGAAGGCCGGGCAGTCGCTCCGCGACTTCGAAACGACCGTCATCCCGGTCGAAACCTGGGACGAGATCAACGACATGCTGGACGACGCCCATACGGTTGACGAGGTGCGGGCGCTGTTCGATATGCAGGTCGATGCGGTCGGCGAGGTATGGGATTAGACCATAACACCCCCTGTGCAGCCTGAAGGCTGCATCCGCCCCCCTTGCAAGGGGGGCAAATCCGAGCACAGCGAGGATGGGGGGTATTAGTGAAATTGGGAGGCCACTGTGACCAGAAATGTCACAACCATGAAGGATAATCACCAACCGGGTGAGGACTGGATATTAGAGGTGCTGGGCGTGCCATACGGCGGACCATTCGGGGGGAAAGATGCACAGGGTGAGTACTTCACCGAGAATACCGACCTGTGGTTGGAGCGTATCCCCAAGCGCCCGATTGTTTACTATCACGGGTTGGAAGATTCAACGCCGCAAGTTATCGGCGAGGATTTGGGCTGGGAGCAGCGTCCCGACGGTGTGTGGTTCCGGGTGATGCTGGATCAGGCCAGCGCCCTGGCCCGGCGCGTCTGGGACGCCGCCCGGCAGGGATTGGCTCGTGCCTCGTCCGGCGCGATCAATCACCTGGTGCGGGTTGCCAACGATGGACAGATTCTCGTCTGGCCGGTGGGCGAACTCTCGCTGATCGATCTACGGGAACATGAGCCGGTCAATCCGTATGCCGTCGCCATCCCGGAGCAGCCTTATCAAATAGACATGGCGCGGGCGAAGGCGATCTTCGCCGCCGCCGGATTGGGTGGTGTGGAGGTGTTTGGCAGCCCTCACCCTGTCGAGCCTTTGGCTCGCCGTCCCTCTCCCTCAGGGCGAGGGAAAGAAACGGCAGGGGTGAGGTCAAAACGCACACAGATATCACCCGCACATGTAGGGGCAATCAATAACACGAAATCAATAACGGAGGAACCATCTATGGATGAACAAACTATCCGCAATATCATGCGACAGGAACTCACGACTGCCATTGACGATCTTCAAGACGACAACACCGGGCCACAGGGCATGTTCCTGACGCGGCAAGCACCGGCTTTGATCCGCCAGCGCGGGGAACCGCTCCTGACCGACAACGGCACGCCTTTCGTCGATGCGATCAAGGCCATGCGCCGGGGCGACTTCGACGTGGTGCGCTTCCAGTTGGCAGGCAAGGCACTCGCCGAGGGAACCGATTCGGCAGGCGGCTACCTGGTACCGGTTGAGCACAGCAGCCAGCTTGTCGAACTGCTGGCCGCCAAGACCGCCGTCCGTGCCGCCGGGGCGACCATCATCCCAATGAACAGCGACACCCTGCAAATCCCCTCCCAGACGGGTGGCGCAACTGCCTACTGGGTGGCAGAAAATGCGCAGATCACCGCCTCAGATCAGACCTGGGGGCAGGTGCAGCTCCAGGCCAAGAAGTTGGCCGCGCTGACCAAGCTCTCGGCGGAACTGTTCGAGGACAGTGATCCGGGTGTCGAGGCATTGGTGATGGCCGATCTCGCCCGCGTATTGGCGATTGAGGAAGACATCAAGTACCTGACCGGCGACGGCTCCGGCAATACGCCTGAGGGGTTGGAGGAAATCTCCGGGGTACACGTCGATACGACCACCCTGGGCACCGACGGCGGCACGCCGGACTTCGATAACCTGGCCGACATGCTGTATGCGCTCGACGCGGACAACGTGCCCGCCGAGGGCCGTGCCTGGATCGTGCATCCGCGCACGGTCAATACGCTGCGGCAGATCAAAGACACTGCCGATAAGTACCTGTGGGCCGATCCATCCGCCCCCGGTGACCCGCCGACTCTGTGGGGATACCCGGTCTTTACGACCACAGCCGTCCCGATCAACGAGACGCAGGGCATCAACAATGACTGCTCAACCGTCTACCTGGGCTGCTGGCCGGAGTTTGTGATCGGGCAGCGGAAGGCGCTCGAACTGCGGGCCAGCGATGCGGCTGGCAATGCCTTCGAGTATGACCAGGTCTTCATCCGGGCGATCATGCGGGTTGACTGCAATGTCCGTCACGCGGATTCGTTCGAGGTGTTGAAGGGCATCCGGGCCTAACCCCCCGCCATCGTTTCACGATGTCTGCCCCCCTTCGCGAAGGGGGGCGAATCGCGATGAGGGGTTCAAAAAGCAAGTAGGGACACGACATTGATATGCCGTGTCCCTACCTAGCAGGGCCTACTACATCACAAAGGAGGGCCGGGAAGCACCTGCAAGGGAGCACATCGGTAGCAGCTTTAGCAGATCGTATGACCGGGTTACAAAGAAGAGAAGAGTGATAGGTCATCTTCCCGACCTAATTTGAAGATATCGATATTCGATGAGGAATTCAACAAAAACACGATGAAATTCATAAAAAATTCATAAGAAACACCCCCTCCCCCACAAACACAGCAAACAGGAAGGGGTGATGATCACCATAAATTCGAGAAGGAAAGACGATGGCAGATTATACGACGGTCAACGAATTGAAAACCTATTTACATATCACCGGCTCCGGGGATGACACCCTGCTGGGTGATCTGGTCACGCGGGCCAGCCGGATGCTGGATGATCACTGCGGGCGCTGGTTCGTGGCCCAGGAAGAAACCCGCCGATACGACGCAGTCGGGTCGCACATTACCGGGAAGCTGCTGCTGTTCGATGCCGACTTATTAAGCCTCACCTCACTGACCAACGGTGATGGCTCATCGATCAGCCTGGATGACGTGATCCTGCGCCCGGTCAACTGGCAGCCTTATTTCGGGGTAGCTCTCAAACAGAGCAGCGGCCTGAGTTGGGCTTACACCACCGATCCAGAAGCCGCGATAGAGGTCGAAGGCGAGTGGGGCTACAGCGAAACCGCCCCCGAACCGATCCAGCAGGCCGCGCTTCGGTTGGCTGCCTGGTTGTATCGCCAACGTGATACCGGCGCAGAAACCGGCGAGGTGCAGGTCACCGACCGGGGGGTATCAATTGCTCCGGCCCGCCTGCCCCGCGACGTACTCGACCTGATCGGGCCGTATGTGCGTGTTCGGATCGCGGCGGTGGGGTGATTGCACCCCTTCTCTTGTTAGTGGGATTTGCGTCGTTGGATTTTAACCCCCTGCCACCGCCACGCGGTGTCTGCCCCCCTTCGCAAAGGGGGGCGAATCCGAGCGATAGCGAGGATGGGGGGGTCAAGTCAGATTACAAAGCCAACGGCGTTTACATCGCCCCTACATAACGGATTTTTTAAGGAGGACGATTAAACCATGTCCTGGCGAACGACATTTACCAGCCTGGCAGCGATCAGTGTGGCGGGGGTCACGACCAGCTACGACCTGGACGATCTACCCAACACGCTGCCCGCTGCCGATCTCCCGGCGTTGGCCCCGACTTTTGTTGAGGGGGCCGGGTCGGGCAATGAGGGACTCTCGACGCTGACCTATGATGGCGCGACCTGGATGGCTCAGCTTCAGGTCGATCATGTCCTGTACTGGTCACCGGCCTGGTCGGATGCGGGCCTGAGTGCGGTGCTGCCCGACCTGATCAGCGCCATTGACGATTATCTCGACGCGATCAGCGCGGATGGCACGCTCGACGACTCGCTCGACCGGGAGGTGGAGATTCTGAGCGTGAATCCGGGCGTAATCGAGTACGCGGGGACGCGCTTCTACGGGGTGCGCTTCCGCCACCGCTGGACGCGGATCATCGAGTGATGCAGCTTTAGGAGAAATCACATGCCACGTGCAGCTTATATGCTCGAAGTCGAGCTTTCATACAACACCTGGACAGACATCAGCGACGACTGGCAGATCGCCACACCGCTGATCATCGAGCGGGGGATCAAGCCGGGAGAGCGAGTTGCTGAGATCGGGAAGATGATCCTCGCCCTGTATAACCCGGATGGGCGCTATACACCCGGTCACGCCAACGCGACCACCGGCTTCGAGGTGGGGATCAGGATGCGGCTGCGGGCCAACGATGGCAGCAATACGCACAGCCTGTTTTATGGGCGGATCGTCGAGATTAATCCACGGCAAACCAATGGAACACGGCAGTCATTCCCGCAAACCGAAATCATCTGCCTGGATGAGATGGCCGCCCTGCACCGGGTACGGCTCGATGCCTTCCCGCTGATGCTCGATGTAACCCCGCATGAGGCGGTCAATGCCCTGGTTAATCGGGGATTTATGCCGCCGGAAGCGTTCGGCTATTGGCGGTTGGGCATCTCCAGCGTCGCAGAACTGGGGATCAGCACCGAGCTAGCCGATACCTATACCGGCAAGGATTTTGATATTGGACAGAGTATCTTCCCCTGGGTGGGTGATACCTGGCGTGGTGCGCCGTCGGCGGCTGAGGCCCTGCGCGATGTGTGCTTGAGTGAGGGCGGTTATTTCTTTACTGCCGGGGACGGTACACCCACCTTCGACGACCGGCACGCGCGCCCCAAACACCTGGCCGCCGATGCGACCTTCGACGTGGCTTTGGCCGGTCTGCACATCGAACGCGGACAGCACCGGATCGCCAACCGGGCAACCATCACCGCTCACCCACGCGAGATATCCGGCTCGGTTGAGGTAGTCTGGGAGAGCACCAACGATATCCTGGTCAAGCAAGGATATCCTGTAACCCTGATCTGCCGCTATCGCGACCCGGATCAGCCGGTCGCTTTGATGGGTGCAATGGATGTGATCGCCCCCCAGCAGAACGACGATTATGTCGGCGAGTGGCGGCTGCGATATAAGGGAGTTACCTACAGCTACGATGCGACCGAATACCTGTTGGTTGAATCAGAGATCGGTGCAGCGTCGATTGAGCTAACCCTGATCAACAACCTGCCGACCGGCAGGCCGATCTATGTGTCCAAACTCCAGGTGCGCGGTATCCCACTGCGCACCTATGAACCGGCGACGGTCGTCGTCGAAGATGAAGACAGCCAACTTATCTACGGGTCACTGCCGCTAACTCTTGATTTGCCCCTGCAAGATGATACGGCGGTGGCCGGTGATATGGCGACTGCGCTCCTGGTGAATCGCAAAGACCCTCATCCCTGGTTAACAGTCGAGGTAGAGGCGACCGCAAGCGCATCGCTGTTGGCACACGGGTTGGGACGCGACGTGGGCGACCGGCTGCACGTCACCGATCTCGACATAGCGCTTGATGAGGCAGCCTGCTTTATTGAAGCGATCCGGCATGAGATCGGGCGTGGGGGCGCGTCACACCGCGTGACATGGCGTACCAGCCCCGCCGACCTGGAAGCCTACTGGATTCTCGCCCAGGCCGGTTATGGCGAACTGGGCGAGACCACCCGGTTGGGATACTAAACCTCACCCTCTTCCGAACCGCCCTCGGCGGTTCTCCCTCCCCCTCTCCAAAATGGAGAGGGGGAAAGCCGGAGCGTTAGCGACGGCGGGGGGTGAGGTCAAACGCAACAAATATGAAACTACGGAGGAAAAACCGATGGATTTTAAAGACTTAACCCCGATCATCGACCCGCTGCTCAATTTGCTGCGGAGTCGCAAGTTCCTGATCGCCGTGTTCACACTGGTGATCGATGTGCTGGTGGCCTATGTGCCGGAGTTTGAAGCGGTGCGCAGCGAACTGCTGACCATCTTCACGCTGATCGGCAGCCTGGTGATCGCCGCCATCGCTCACGAGGACGGCAAGGCCAAAGCGAACGGGAACGGGTCGTAAACACATACATGTATGTAGGGGCGACTGGCCAGTCGCCCCTACATGAAAATTGATAGGAGGAATCTATGACCTGGACTGATCCAACTACCCGCAGTACAGGCGACCTGATTACCGCCGCGATCTGGAATCAGGATGTGGTGGATAACCTGGAATACCTGCACGAACGGACCGTCACCCGCTGGATACCGCCTCACGGCAATCTAAGCGCAGCAGATGACTGGTATGTCATCAACGGCAGCATAGCCGCCTTTTCAGCCTTTTTTTCGTTCGACATCCCGGCTGACTTTGACCAACTTGTGAGCCTGGAAGTTGCCATACTCGGTACGCAAACGGGACAGAGAACCTATAACCTCAGCAGCGATTATGGCAACCCTGACAATGCCGAAGACTACGACCATCACAGTGAGGCGCTGACCAACCAGACGGTGGATGTAATCCTGAATGAGATGGAATGGGTCGATATCAGCGGCGTGTTTAACAGCCTGGCAGCAGGCGACGTTTGCAGCCTGAAAATATCCGGCTCATACCAATACATGTATATCCTGGGCTGCCGGATGCGCTACACGAAGACCTGAGGAGGAATGCTATATGGATACGATCGTTTTAACGTTGATTGATGCCAACCCGGAACGGCTAACCGAAGAACTCGCGGCGGCTCTGGGCTTCCCGGTGACGGTCTACGTTCGCTGGGAGGCCGGACAGATCATCGAAGCGCTGCTCCAACGGGTGGATGGAAAGCTCTTCACAAATATCGACCTGACCACCGCCGAAGTCATCGCCACCGCCCATGATCCAACCCAGCTTTCTACCACTCAAGCAGCGGAGAAAGATCGGCTTGACGCTCAGAACGCAGCGATAGCCAATCTGGACGCTGCCGACCTGGTGAGCTTGCAGGATTCCGCTGCGACAAGTACCGATCTATCGACACTGAAGCCGGTGCTGTCCGAACTGATCGATCTGGTCGGCGACCTGATGACACTCGCGCAGACAACCGGAACGAATACAAAACAGGATTGACAAGGAGGAACCATGCCCGAACCGATCATCTCAGCGCTGGTGCAAGCGCCCTTTGTGCTGGCGATGGCCTACCTGGTGCAGCGCTTCCTGACTCATCTCAAGGAGCGTGACCAGGAATGGCACGAATTCGTCGAGCGGACGCATCAGAACGTCGGCCAGCGGTTGGAAGACCTGACCGAAGCCGTCGAGCAATTGACGGTGCTGATCGCCGCCCATGATGCCGCGATGCGGAGCCAGAGTCCGGTGGCATTGGAGAAAGCCAACGAACTGATGTGCCTGTTTCGCGAAAAGCAGTAATCAACACCAGGAAACCGGAGAAGCTGCATCTTCTTTTCCAGACTTGCTTTCCGGTTTCCCGCCCGCCGGGGCATTGGACGATAAAGGCCGATGTCCCGGTGTGTTTGGTTCACAGGTCGCGGAAGGGCAGGTCTTCAATCGCGGCGAGGGCTTCCGGCGTGCCGATCTGTTTCAGAGCGACTTCACTTGCTTTGAATAAAACATAGTAGTGACTTAACCAGTTGTTGTCTTGATAGGCTTCGTTTTCCCTGATTCTGGTCATCTCCCGATCCGCCCTGTACATAACGGATTTGAGAGGAGCGATCGCACACTCGTCGCCTAAGTCCCCTAATGCACTAGCTGCTTCCCAACTATCCTCATCAAATTCATTGAGGAACTCAATCAAGGGTTCAATAGCCCGTTTATCTCCCAATTCCGCCAGGGCGTTTGCAGCATTCCCTCTGGCTGCACTATTCTGGTTTTTGACGATTGATATAAGCGGCTCGACCGCCCGCGGGTCTCCCAACTTGCCAAGTGTCGTGACTGACTCATGCTCTAGAACAGGATCTGAATCATTATGCAAAACCTGGAGCAGCGGTTCAACGGCCTGGTTATCGCCAATAATCCGCAGAGAACGGGCAGCCTCAATACGCACACTAACATTCTGATCGGCAAGTGCTTCGTTCAGTGCTTCGACGGCTTGCTTATTTGGGAATCTTCCTAATTCCAATGCGGCTCTCTTCCGCATAACAGGATCGAGATGGCGAAGCAGTGCAATCCAAGTCAGCTCAATATCACCAGGGACTTTTGTCACCCCACTCTGATGAATGGCCTTGTCCAGGGTCAGAAGAGCTTCATCCGTGCCAATTGCAGATAATGCGCCAGCCACATCAACAACGTCACTTCCCTCACTGTCCAGCAGAGCCTTCTCCAGGTCCTTGACCGCCCTGGGATCTCCGATTTCCCCCAGCTCATGAACGACCACGCTCTTAATCAATGGGTCTGGACTGTCTAACAGTTTAAGTAGTGGCTCAACCGCATGGGCGTCGCCAATCTCCCCCAGTGCCCTGGCGGCAGAAGTCACAAACAATTGTGCTGGATGACCCAGGAGTTCGATCAGCGGCGGAACAGCCCGCCGGTCACCCAACTTGCCCAGTCTATGGATAGCAGCTATAGCCACCCGTGGATGGTCGTCATCCAACAAATTGATCAGTGATTCAACCAGCCGTTCATCCTTGAAACGAATACCCAAAGCGGTCAATGTGCGCAAGCGCACATGGTCTGATTCATGTTTCAGCAGTTGGAGAAGCGGTTCAATCACCTGGTGGCCCCTGTCGATGGGAATTCGGTTGAGGGTTGTTGCTGCGAGGTCACCAGGGGCTGGATTGTGGCTGGTTGCATTTGCAAGCACATGTAAAAGAAAGTTGATGGTTCTCTGGCTGCTTGTTTTGAGTAGGTTGTCGCGGATCGCACGGGCTACATTGGCATCGCTCGAATGACTGTAGAAGAGTTCCTCGACGACATCAACAGCTCGCTCACCTCCGATTTGTATGATCGCTTTCACAGCATAAAAGGAGTCGATGGCATCCAGGGAAGCCACCAGGGGTTCGATAGCCCGCTCATCGCCCAACTGCCCCAGCGCCAATGCTGCCCGCTCTCGCAAACGAGGTGATCCATTCTCATCTTGCAGCATCTCGATCAGTGTATCAAACACCCGATCATCGCCGCTTTCGGCCAGCTTCAACGCGGCCCGGTAACGCACCTTCCGGTCGTCATGCTTGAGCATCTCGACCAGATGAAGGATCGCCGCCTCGCCGCCGAGTTTGGGTTCTGCGCCGGTTGTGTCGATCCGCTTGTCGCCACCGAGGGAGGGTTCGCGGTCAGTGGTCATGGTTCAATCTCCTAAATCGCGGAATAGCAGGTCTTCAATCGCGGCGAGGGCTTCGGGCGTACCGATCTTTTCGAGGGCTTCTCTACAATCGTGCAACATCAGGTTATAACTGGCTAACCGACCACGTTCATCTATACTGATCATAATATCCCCCGAGAAATCTGCAACTTCCCGATCAGCCCAGAACATGGCAGCTTTGAGGGCTTCGACCGCCCGCTCATCACCCAGTTTGCCCAGCGCTTTGGCAGCTTGCCGACAACCTCCATCATCAAAGTCAGTAAGTATCTCTATCAAGGGTTCGACTGCCCGACTATCTCCAAGCCTTCCCAAAGCTTCTGCGGCATATTCTCTGCACAGCCAGCCCCGATTGACGATTTCTACCACCAGCGGTTCGACCGCCCGCTTGTCGCCGATCTTTCCCAATGCTTTCGCTGCCCAGGCTGGGACCTTCTCGTTTTCATCTGGCGGATCATTATTCCAGATGTTTATCAGAGATTCAACAGCTTGTGGGTCACCTATCTCACCCAATGAAAACAGAGCCCACTCCCTGACCATATCATTACGGTCATCTAGAACTGCAAGCAACGGTTCTACAGCCCGACTGTCACCAACCTTTCTCAGAGAACGCGCCGCACTCCAGCGTACATAATCATCCCTATCACCAAGTGCCCCAACCAGCGCATCAATAACAACCGGTGTAGCCGGGTAGTTTATTAGCCTTTCTACGACAACCCTTCGTATCGTGACATTGGAATGCTCTAACAATGCCCTCGCTATTATTGGAATCGATTGTGGGTTTTCAGGCTTCGCCATAGCACGGATGGCTGCCTCTCCCAACCATGGGGACCGGCTTTGCCAGATAGCCAATTCCAGAATGCGAAATGCTTCATATGTGTTTACATCTGCCAGTGCATGAGCTAACTCAACGGCATTTTCTTCGCTGCTCTTGTGCAGGGCTTTCTCCAGGATTTTTACCACATCAGGCCAGCCAAGAGTCACCAATGCCTGTCCGGCATAGCCCCAAAGCTCTTTGTTCGGGCCATTGAGGGTTTTGAGCAACGGTTCAATGGCACGGGGGTCGCCAAGCTGGCCCAAGGCTTCAATGATCCATTTCACAATGTCTTGATCAGTATCGCTCAATAAATCCAGCAGTGGTAGAACAGCTCGTTTATCACCTAATCGCCCCAACATCTGAATCGCTGCTCTCACCACCTCCGGTTGCTCATCTTCCAGAAGGGTGATCAGTGGTTCAACCAGCTGCTCATCATTGAACTCGCTCAACGCTCTCAGCGTAAGTCGGCGTACATAGCTTGATTCATGGTTTAGTAGTGGCAGCATCGGTGCTATGATCTGGCTACCAATTGCCTTGAGTCTACCTGAGGCAAAGAAACCGGTATGGTCAGAGGGGCCTGTAGTATTTTCAAGAGGAATGATGAGCAGTTCGATAACTCGCTGCTGCCCTAATTCAGCTAAAGAATTCCCAACAACGGCAAGAACATGCTGTTCATCCCAATGATCATGAAAG
>JBNKDD010000175.1:6325-11851 GCA_050288085.1 Anaerolineae bacterium | reverse complement strand
ACTGGCTGCTGTACGACACCGATTGGAACTGGCGTCTGGTTCCAGAACTCGGTGGCAAGCTGCGAGCTGTTGCAGATATTGGCTCACACTGGGCCGACTTGTTGACCTTCATCAGTGGGGCGAAGATCACTTCTGTTTTTGCTGACTTCGAAACTTTTGTCCCGGTGCGTAAAAAGCCGCGCCAGGAACTCGATACTTTCGGCGGCAAAATCGAAACGGCTATCGAGTACGACGAACAGCCCATCGATACGGAAGATTACGCTTCTGTGCTGCTGCGCTTCGACAATGGCGCACGCGGCGTGATGACGGTCGGGCAGGTTTGCTCCGGTCGTAAGAACCGGCTGTATTTCGAAGTCTACGGCAGCGAATCATCCCTGTTCTGGGACTCCGAGCGTCCCAACGAACTGACCGTCGGACACCGTCCTCGACCCAATGAAACGATCATCAAAGACCCTTCATTGATAGACGACAATGTACGCTGGACATCTTCATATCCCGGCGGCCACACCGAGGGCTTCCCTGATACCTTCAAGCAGTTGCAGACGGCTGTCTATCGTTACATCGCGGCGGGGAATTACTCAGCCGAACGGGACTTCCCCACCTTTGAAGATGGGCATCGCACCCTGGTTCTGGATGATGCGATCTATCGCAGCGCCAAAGAAGGCCGTTGGATGGAGATCGAGTACTAGATAGCGGGTAGGGGCGGGACCTTGCCCCTATCGATACACCGAATTTCTACAGGAGAACGAAACCATGAAACTTGGTTTGATGACTGCCGCTTTTCCGGGTCAATCCCTTGAAGAGGTCGCAACCTGGGCAGCGGATAACGGCTTCCAGATGTTAGAACTGGCCTGCTGGCCGGTTGGTAAAGCAGAGCGCCGCTATGCCGGTGTGACCACCCTTGATGTTAACTCACTCGACGAAGCACGGGTCAACGAGGTGCATGCCCTGCTGGATGAAAAAGGGCTGGAGATATCCTCGTTGGGTTATTATCCGAACCCTCTCCACCCTGATCCTGAGCACCGGGCGATGGTGGTCGATCATTTGAAGCAGGTGATCCTCGGAGCCGAGATGCTCGGTGTTGAGGTCGTCGGGACTTTTGTCGGACGTGATAAGGATAAGAACGTCGAGGATAACCTGGTCGAGTTTGAAAAAGTGTGGACGCCGATTGTTAAATTTGCGGCTGAACACAATGTCAAGATCGCTATTGAAAACTGCCCGATGATCTTCTCATACGATGAATGGCCCGGCGGCAATAACCTGGCCTCTACTCCGGCCATCTGGCGGCGGATGTTCGAGATTATCCCCGATGAGAACTTCGGGTTGAACCTCGACCCCTCGCACCTGGTCTGGTTGATGATCGACTACGAACGGGTCATCCGTGATTTCGCCGACCGGATTTTCCACGTCCATGCCAAAGACCTGGAGATCGACCGTGATGGTCTGTATGAAAATGGCACACTGTCCCTGGGGATGGGCTGGCAGATTCCACGTTTGCCCGGCCTGGGTGAGGTGGATTGGAGCCGGTTTATTAGCGCCCTTTATCGCTTCGGCTATGACTTTGTCGTCAGCATTGAACATGAAGACCGCGCCTTTGAAGGCGAGGACGAATTGGTCAAGCGAGGCTTCTTGCTCTCCCGCGATGTATTGATGCCGTATATCAAATAGATCGCCTACCAGTATCGGCTGGGGATCGAGGGGGCTGGACGGTTTTCCTTGATCCTCAGCCACCATTGTAGACCGGGAGGTTCTATGAAAAAAGTTTACGTCGGTTGTGACCTTGGGGGAACCAATATAAAAGCCGGGCTGGTCAATATCGAAACCGGTGAAATTCTCCAGACTAAATCAGCACCAACGCTCGCCCATAAGGGCCATGATGCTGTCATTGAACGCATGGCGGATTTGATGGAGGAGTTGATCGAAACCAGCGATCTGGATCGAGATGAGATTGGCGGGATCGGAACCAGCGCTCCCGGCGTTCTCGACCTTGACAACGGCGTTGTCCTTTTTCTACCCAATTTGCCGGGACAGTGGCCGGATGTCCCCTTGCGGGATGGCATTCAAAAGCGGTTGAATTACCCGGTTGTTATCCTGAATGATGTCCGGGCCATCACTCTGGGGGAGTGGAAATTTGGCGCTGGGCGAGGAGTTGATACAATTGCAGTGTTTGCCATTGGTACCGGAGTCGGTGGCGGCCTGGTGATCAATGGGCAGCTTCACCTGGGCATTGGCGGAACTGGCGGCGAGTTGGGCCATCAGACAATCGATTATAATGGTCCAGTCTGTGGGTGTGGCAGCCGTGGCTGCCTGGAAGCCTTTGCTTCTGGCCCCGCAATTGCCTCAATGGGTATCAAAGCTGTAAAACAAGGATTGACTACCTCGATTGGCAAGCAGGTTGATTACGACCTCAACCGGATTACCCCGCGCATTATTGCTGAAGCAGCGTTAGAGGGTGATGCAATTGCCCAGGATATTTATGAGCGCGCTGGTTCTTATATTGGCTATGCCGCCGCGAATGTTTGCGCAACGATTGGTCCCCGGCGGGTCATTATTGGTGGGGGGGTGGCGCAAGCCGGGGATTTGTTGTTAAATCCCATCCGGCGGGTGTTAAAAGAGCGCGTGATTGTAATGCCTGTTGATCAGGTTGAGGTGGTGCTGGCGGAGCTTGGCAGCGATGCCGGGATTATTGGCATGGCAGTCTGGGCTAGCCAGTATCAAAAAGCCCAATAATTTAAGAAGAGTTAACCTGAATATGCAGCCTCCAGGCGAAGAAAATATTATAGAAATAACGCTTGATGAGGGGCAGGTATTGCAAACGCTCCTGCATCATGGTTCCATGTCTCGGACGGAACTGGCGCGGGCAATGGATTGTTCGCGGGCCAAAGCGGGTACTGTCGTCAACGATCTGATCACCCGTGGTATTCTGGCCGACCTGGACGATGAGCAAAAGACCCGTTCTCGTCTGGTCAATCTAAACCCTGGATTTGGCTACATTGCCGGGATTGATGTCGGCACGACCAGCCTGGATGTCGGCCTGGCTAGTTTAACGGGCCATGTCCTGGCACGATACAGTATTGATTCGGTGGTTGAAGATGGCGCGGTCAAGGTACTCAGCCATGCTGTTGATTTCCTCAAACAGGCGCTTAATGACCAGGGCGTGGAGATCGATCAACTGCGTGGGATTGGCGTTGGCCTGCCCGGCCCGGTCAATTTCCCTTCGTGCGTGGTGTACGGTGAGCACTTTCTGCCTGGATGGGAAGGGCTGGCTGTCCAGGAATTTCTTCACCCGGTATTTCCCAACGCGACAATTATGGTCGATAACGATGCGAATGTGATGGCGCTTGGCTCACAGCGTCGGGGGTTGGGACGAGATTATTCGAATTTCATTTATGTCAAAATCGGTACGGGAATTGGCGCGGGCGTGGTGATCCGAGGGCATTTGATGCGCGGTGCGACCAGTTGTTCCGGGCATATAGGCCACACCTGTGTCGATTTCAATGGCCCCTTTTGCCGCTGTGGAAACCAGGGTTGTCTGGAGGCGATGGCCGGTGGGCGGGCGGTTGCCAAATTGGGTATGGATGCTGTTGCCAATGGCAAGAGCAAACTGCTTGCCCAGCGGATGGAGGAGAACGGCGGGATGTTGACCTCAAAAGATGTGGGCGATATGGCCGCCAAAGGGGATAGCGCTTCTCTGAGTATCTTCCATGAGATTGGGCGGATGATTGGATATGTGCTGGCTGGGGCTGCCAACACCGTTAACCCAGAGTTGATTGTGGTAGGTGGCGGTGTCAGTCATAGTGGCTACCAGATGCTCACATCGATCCGGCGGGCGATCCTCAAACGGTCTTACCCCTTTGTGACCGTCAACCTTCCCGTCCGGTATTCCCCAATTATTGACGATGTAGGGGTCTACGGGTGCATAGCCCTCGCTACCAATTGGCTGTTCCGTGTCGAAGGCGAAAGCCTCGAAACGCTTAGGTCCTGGTAATCCCAGTAAGGGGGCGACTGGCCTGCCGCCCCCCCATTGAAGGTTTATCCAAAACGCTCATTATACTGAGCCATGATCTTGACTGTGCGGCTGGCTCCAAAACGGGTCACGCCGATTTCGTGAACCTCTATTGCATCGTCCAGCGTGCGGACGCCTTGAGCGGCCTTGACCTGCACCTTCTCGCTGACGCTGGCCCGCATCAGCTTGAGCATATCCATCGTATAGCCGACTGTCTCCCCAGTCTTGTTGGTCCAGGGCGAGGAGGCAAAGCCGGAACTGGTCTTGACGAAGGTTACACCGGCTGCTTCGCTGAGTTCACAGGCTTTCACGATCTGATCATCGCTGGTGAAATAACCGGTCTCGAAGATCACCTTGACCGGCATCCCCTGTGATGCCTCAACAACCGCCGCTATATCATCACGGACAAAGTCATATTCACCGCCCAGGAAGGCACCGAGGTTCATCACCATATCGATCTCGGTTGCTCCCTCGTCAATTGCCTGCTTGGTAGCAGCCACTTTAACCTCGGTGGTGTCATAGCCCAGGGGGAAGCAGATCACCGGGTTAACGGCTACCATCGATCCCTTGAGGACGTCGGCGGTCAGTTTGACATAGCAGGGTTTCACAGTGGCGGCAGCCACATCGTATTCCAGAGCTTCTTCCAGACCTTTGATCGTATCTTCGCGGGTCAAGGTTGGCTTGAGCAGCGAGTGGTCGATCATCTTAGCCAGGTATTCACGGGTAAAAGGGGCATTACTCATTTTTTGGCTCCTTTGTGTAATTATCTCATATTTTATCATATATTATCATCAGGGTGTGGTTGTGCGGCGGATTATAACATCGACACTTGATAAGCAGCAAGCCTGAACTTGTCAAATATCATGATAATGATATAATATGATAAAATTCTCATGGGGGTGAGAAACAATGTTGATATCGGAACGCAGGCAGGCGATTGTTGACTGGGTGAACGCAGAGGAATACATCTCTACCGAGGAACTCACCCAACGGCTGCACATCTCTCAGATGACACTGTGGCGCGACCTGAAAAGACTTGAGGAACAGGGGTTAATCCGGCGTATATGGGGAGGCGCGGCCTGTGTTGAAGCTCGTGAGCCGCTGCCGGTGCAGACCGGTTTTGAAATTACGCCTGGGGTATTCGATCCTCGCAAAGTGGCTATTGGTCGTTATGTCGCCCAAAACTTAATCCAACCTGGGGAGAGCATCACCCTGGAGGGGGGAACGACCGTTGCCAGCATGATCCCCTATCTTGATCAGCCCAATCTGACCATCCTGACCAACGGTCTGAACGCGCTGACACTTGCCCATGCCTGCATGTTGAAGGGCCCTATCTTGTGCTGCGGCGGAATACTCAACCAGGAAACACGAACCTTTTTCGGGCCGCAGGCCGAGCGGTTCTTCGCTGATTTCCGGGTACAGACCGCTTTTCTCAGTGCCGCTGGGCTGACCCTTGATGCGGAGTTCACCGATCCCAGTCCGTTTTATGTCCAGTTAAAGCAGGTGATGCATCGTCATGC
>JBNKDD010000175.1:0-6227 GCA_050288085.1 Anaerolineae bacterium | reverse complement strand
CTGCCCGGACGGTTATGCTGATCGATTCGGGGAAATATGGTATTCGCACCTTAACACGGGTAATGAGTCTTCAAGATGTGGATATCGTGGTGACTAACAGCGATGCCCCGCCGGAGATGGTTACCGGTTTGCAAGAATGCGGTATCGAGGTGCATCTGGCCGATCAGTGAGGTGCCTGAAACAGATCGACCTGCTCATCAAAGGTTGAAGAGATTCGTCCCCATCATGTGAGAGGCCGGGCTCCCCCATGCAGATATTGAAATGCTGATGGGCAAGAACCCGGCCCGTTTCCTGGCTTTTTGAGGAGTATTCCACGTTAGATTAGAATCCAATCGTTACTCCGTTTTCAGGGTTGGCGGATATATCATATGAAAGAGATGATTTGATGACACTCTCGCATAAAGAGCGTATGCTTCGTGCGATTCAATACAAGGAAGTTGATCGCCTTCCCACGCAGGTGAACTATACCGCCGATATGGGGATAGCCCTGGCTGATCACTTTGGGGTTAGCCTGGATGAGGTTCCCCGCACCCTCGATAATCACATGGTTCGAGTAGATTTGACCTATGAGGCCAGGTATAACGCGGATCGAAGTGTCAAATTTGACTGGTGGGGTGCAGGCCATGATACGGGCGAGGAGGGCTATTTCATTGCCATCAGCCCATTGGAAAATGATAAAGACCTTGATGCCTACAACTGGCCTGATCAACATGCCCCAGGTTTGCTAGACAAGGCCAAACAGACTATTGCACAGTATGGTGACGAGTACTTCATCACACCGAACTTCGGTTGGGCGTTGTTTGAGCGGGCCTGGTCACTGCGCGGGCTGCAAAACTTTATGATGGATATGGCCTTAGCTCCTGACTTTACCGGTGACCTGCTGGAGCGTATCACCGAAATCCAACTGGTGCTTATCCACCGCTTCATTGAGGCCGGAGTTGATGGCGGGTATTTTGGTGATGATTACGGGTCGCAGAAAAACTTGTTGTTTTCCCCGAAGATGTGGCGCACATACATCAAGCCCCGGCTCGCCCGCCTTTTCGAACCGTTCCGCGAGCGTGGCCTGCCGATCATGATGCACTCCGATGGTCAGATACAACAAATCCTGCCTGATTTGGTCGAGATTGGGCTGACAACACTCAATCCTGTACAGCCGGAAGTACTGGATCATCAGTGGTTACAGGAGAGATTTGGCGGCTCACTGGCATTTTATGGGGGAATCTCAACCCAGACCGTACTGCCATATGGCACTCCAGATGAAGTCCGGGAAGCGACCGCAGCCTGTAAGCGAACACTGGCCCCTGATGGAACCGGACTGTTGATAGCGCCTTCTCACCGGATGATGGCTGATATCCCCCTGGAAAATGTCGAAGCAATGCTTGAAGGTTTT
Source organism: Anaerolineae bacterium (assembly GCA_050288085.1). Lineage (GTDB taxonomy): Bacteria > Chloroflexota > Anaerolineae > Aggregatilineales > UBA3940 > JBNKDD01. The sequence goes on along the minus strand of JBNKDD010000175.1, from coordinate 4,837 downwards.
AAGCATACCGAATCATAGTCGTTGATACCGGTCCTTGTCTGAACAAGCAGGCTGTAAAATCAGCCTCTTATAATCAATTAGGCGGCAATATGAATACTGAAACCAGAAAAGCAATGATCATCAAAAGTTTCGAGGAGCAATTTGGGCAGGCTCCTCAGATGTGGGCGCGTGCCCCAGGGCGGGTTGACCTGATGGGCAGCCATACTGATTACAACCTGGGTTATGTAATGACCATGACCATCGACCGGGATACCTGGATTGCGGCTTCACCTCGAACAGATAACAGGGTTGAAATCTACTCACAGAATCTAGACGGCGGCGGGACATTTGACCTAGATAACCTTGTGCATGATCAGCAATCACCCTGGACAAACTATGTGCGTGGCATGGCAAAGATGCTGCAAAATGCAGGCCATAAACTGGTTGGCTTCAATGGGTTGATCCACAGCACCATTCCCTTTGGTAGTGGGTTAAGTTCTTCAGCCGCCATTGAGATGGCTGCCGCAGAGATATTCCAGTTAAGCAGTGACTTCAACCTTGATCCGGTCGAGAAGGCTTTGCTCGGACAGCAAGCCGAGAACCAGTTTGTGGGAGTCAACTCCGGTATTTTAGACCAGTACAGTTCAGCGATGGGCAGGGAAGGTTGTGCGCTGCTGCTTGACTGCCGTGATTTAACCAGTCGAACGATGGCAATCGCCAATGATTTACGCGTCGTTATTTGCGATACACGAGCAGAGCGTAATTTGAGCGGTACCGAATATGATGATCGCCGTGCCCAATGTGAAGAAGGTGTTCGTCTCCTTCAGCAGTGGTATCCAACGGTCAAGGCTCTTCGTGATGTTTCCCTGGAGCAGTTCGAAGTGCATGAGGCCGATCTGCCTCCTATCATCGCCCGACGATGTCGATTCATCATTGAGGAAAATCAGCGGGTGCTGGAACTGGCCGATACCCTGCCGATCGGTGACCCTGACCGGCTGCATAAACTTCTGGCCGAATCATATGCAGGCGCTCGTGATCTCTATGAAATTGGCGCTCCGGCGATGGAAGCCATGATGGGGGTCATGCTAAGCGGTCCCGGAGTGATAGGGGCTCGTCAGGCTGGGGCCGGATTTGGCGGCTGTATGGTGTCATTGGTTGAGGAATCCCAGGTGGATGCTTTTGCACAACACGTTGTGCATGCTTATCAAGAAAGTACGGGTGTCGAGCCTTACATTTACAGTGTGATGCCTGCTGCCGGATCGGGGCCTATGTATGAATAAATGACTGCCAATCAAGGACGAAAAACCCGGCCAGAATTCTCTCTGACGGGGTTGACTTTTTGAATAGAGCAGCAGCTTACCCTACCCGATTTTCTAGACAGTTAATGAGCCATATTGTCCCGCTAGTGTGCCCTGGCTTGATAGTCTGCAAAGTTGTTTGTATGCTATACTGGCTGTGGGATATGGATTTGCAATTGGGCACGGGACGTCCAATCGGACCTTTCAAAAATCCTCAAACAGAGATATTAGAACTGCTTTTTTCTTGTTGGCGATACGAAAAGGATGGGCATGATGAGCAAATCATGTTTGCTTTCTCTCGGCGTTGGATTGATCATGCTGGTCGCTTGTGTGGGGCAGCCTGAACAAACACCCACCGATCTACAACCGGCACAGGAAATAACCTCGTCCATTCCAGCACCCACTGTTGAACCCTCCGTTATGCCAACCACTCAGGAGGCATCCCAACCTTCTCCGCCGCCACCAACCGATCAGCCGCTGGAAGACATCCCTCCTGAATGGATTGTGTATATGGGGGGAGATGGTCTGTGGCGGATCCACCCAGATGGCTCTGACCAGAGCCTGTTATACGAATATGAGTTTGCGCCTGATGCTGACTTCTTCGAACATCGCCTATCACCAGATGGTCGATACCTGGCTTTCATCACAGCTCCGCAGGGATACATCTACGACAATCCGGTGCTTACCATCTTATCCATGCCATCCGGTGAACTCTATCTGATGCTCCCCCTCACCAGCCGGGATACCAATCCTGACCCTGGAGCAGGCGAGGGCGATCCAAAGCTGGAAGCTTTACGCACTATCGTTGATGTTGAGAGTTTTGCCTGGTCGCCGGATAGCGCATACCTGGCTTTCACGAGCTTGATAAACGGCCCTACCTCTGACCTTTACGTCTTTTCACCGGACAGTAAAAACCTCACGCGCCTGACCGATGGGCCAACACAGGCCATCCGTCCAACCTGGTCACCTGATGGCCAATACATCATCCATGCCGGTGTAAACGCAGTGGAGGATTGGAGAATAGGCATCACAATTTCGGATGAGGCTGGCGTTCTGGGTGTATGGGCGGCGGCGGTAGATGGCTCTGAAGTCAGGCGGCTGTATGAACCGGGCAGCCGCGATGAAATTATCGACGGCTGGGTTGATTCGTCTCATTTCCTCACCCACTCGTGGAATATCGATTGTGGACACGAATACTTACGCGTGGTTGACATCGCAACCGGCTCACAGCAGGTGTTGTGGGAAGGGGCCTTTGCTCAGGTGGCATTTGCTCCATCTAATGGGATGGTTTTGCTGGCCGTCAACTCAGAAACGGCGGCCTGTAACACACCGCCAGATGCAGGACTGTTTCTCAGAGAAGAGGATTTTGTTCGTATCCTTGATGAGGAGATCCGGTCAATTACCTGGTCACCGGATGCGCAGCTCTTCTTTGCAAACACGGAATATGGCCCTATCGCCGTATCATCGGGATTTGATTACGTTGACCTTGATGTTTCCTTCGACCTTGATACCTATGCCTTTCCGCCTGTGGTTGAACCGACTACCCGGCAGTTAGCCTGGACTTCCTCAAATGGGCTGTGGGTTAGTCAGATTTCCAGCGGACTGGACAATCCCCCGCTTCAGGTCTTTGATAGACCAACCGCGCAGGTCATATGGGGGCAGGAATTGGGGTGGCTGTATTTTATCAGCGAAAGTGATCTATACAGCGTTTCCCCTCTCCAGCCAGCCCCGGTAAAGATCGCTGAATTTCCCGGCATCATGGCGATGACTGTGATAGGGGAAAACCAATGAAACGGTACATTTGAGCCTGGCATTCGGTATGGTCTGTTTTGGTAGCGGGGAGCCATATCGAACCGCTTACCGCGGCCTGTTTGCGAAGACAAAAGTCTGCCCGGGTAGTGGTAGCAATCTATCCTGTTTGCGAAATCGGCAAGCCGCACAGCTGTAGCTCTGTCGTCAGCTCTATCCTGAGGATGTATAATCCCGACCGGTAAATATACTCTTTTCCCTCGAATGCTCTCAGGGGCAACCATGCAAGCTCGTTCACAGAAGCAGACAGCGGCAGGCGTTGGTAATCGTGGGCAGCGCCTTGCTGAACTGTCTTATTTTTTATTCAGACGAATGCTGGCGGGTAGTTTATTGCTCGCCAGTCTTATATTCTTTGTGTCACTGGCAATTGAAATGTCAGTGCGGGGTGGGTTAAACGCCTTTACCGGTGCCATTCCGGCCAGCCTCGAATTTAGCCGTATCTACATAATGGGTCTGTTCACACAAACGCTTCCCATCGATCTGGATGTGAAGATCATACTGTTCCGGTCGTTGGCGCTGCTGATTGCGTCGCTGCTGCTGGCCTGCCTGATCGGGATTCCGGTGGGTAGTTTAGCGGCAGCATGGCGACATCGCCGCCGGTCACGCACACTCCTATTCCTATCTGTGTTGGGTATCTCGACCCCATCATTCCTGGCCGCCCTGCTGCTGATGTGGTTCAGTCTGTGGTTGGGGAAAAATACGGGTATATCGCTGCCGGTTTTCGGGGTGGGCTGGGATGCGCACATGATCATGCCTACGCTAGCGCTAGCCGCAATCCCGACAGCCAGTATCACACGGCTCAGTTATGCCGCGCTGATAGACGTAATCGATGCGGATTATGTGCGCACGGCCCGATCCAAAGGATTGAAACCACGAGCGGTGATCACACGGCATATTATCCGTAGTGCCGGCGTGCCGCTGGTGACCGCCATCGGGGTTTCTATCCGCTTTAGCCTTGCTGTATTGCCCATCATTGAGACGATCTTCGAGTGGCGGGGGGCGGGCTATATCGTTCTTGAGGCGATCAAACGTGCCGACCCCATACTGACCATCACCATGATATTGCCCTTTGCCATCTTTTTTGTGCTGGTCAATCTGCTGCTGGATCTAAGTTACACCGCCATTGATCCTCGTGTCAAGTTAGAACTGGCAAGCCTTAAACTCAACGGGAAGAAGAAACCTAAAAAGGATGAAGATCAGCCTGTCAGGCTAACGGCATTAGCGCGCGGGGTGATACTGGCCGTGGTCTGTGTGGTGCTGCTCTGTCTGGCATTGCTTTGGGCGGTAGTTCAGATACGGCCTGATGGATTGGTCGCGGGGCTGCTGCAAGGTCAGGAGGGGGCAGAAGCATCACCGACGGTGGCTGCCGCCTTACCGGAATCAACAGTGGAGGCAGCGGAGATAGCTTCAACCAACACACCTATGCCGACACCCACGGCAAGTGAAATACCTCCGACTATAGAGCCAACCCGGTCAACGAATGAATCCTCGACAACACAAGTTCCCACTATTCCTGGCCCAACGATCATCTCTAACGGTGAGGGGATAATGGTGAACGATATACAGATGATCTACATAGCTGGAGGAACCTTCACGATGGGGGATGGTGTGGAATTTCTGGCGCACACGGTGACGCTCAGCCCGTTTTATATCGATAAGTATGAAGTGACAAATGCGAACTGGGAAGCGTGTGTGGCGGCAGGGGGGTGTGATGAACCGGCCAGCAGGCAGAGCTATGACGGAAGCCCATA
>JBNKDD010000174.1:0-11922 GCA_050288085.1 Anaerolineae bacterium | reverse complement strand
TTCCCTTTATGAAATGTTGCTATTTACACAGAATACTTGACACAACCTGGCAGCAGTTGAGCGATTACGCCGCCCAGCTTGCGCCTGACGATTTTGAACCGCTGCACTGGCCCAATCAAGAGGGTGGTCGAACCGTCTATGGGCATCGTGTTCAGACCCGTGTCCGTAAACTTGGCCCCTGTCAGGTGCTCCTCACCCGTACCGACCCGGCAAACCCACAGACGACCCGTTACTGGTGCAGCAATCAGCCTCACCTCTCGCCCCAGGCTCTGGTCGAGCACCTGGCCGTGCGCTGGGCGATTGAAGCTTTTTTTGCCGATTTGAAAGAACTGCTGGGTTCTGACCATTATCAACTGCATTCTGCTCAGGCCATCTTGCGCTTCTGGACCCTGGCGGCCTTTGTCTTTCATCTACTCGATCTACGCCGCGTCGAAGTTCAGCAGTCTGACCTTGATCATCATGTCACGCTTGGCTCTATTCGACGGGCATTCCAGGCTGAGCACCGTCGTCTTTTGCTTCGTTGGCTTCGTCAACAAGCCCTTTTGGAAGTGGATGTTGAAGCGATTTATCCCAAATTGGCTCAGGCGGCTTGACCCGCCTGCCTTTCTAACCAAATACCGCTAAAGTACTGATAACAATGACGATGTTTTGAGTTTTCTGGAAACACAATCTTCGGCTGTAAAGCGAGAAAACTACCAGACCACGGAGAGGTCAGCAAGCGCAATTCGGATTAGGGGACACGAACAGTGTTCTATGCGCCTAAACAGAAGAATACCTGGAGGGCTCGGCTGATCGGAGTATAAGGCGCTGTTGTGTGTATCTATATTTTGGTTACACAACATCATTCTAAGTGTAACCAAGAAGGCGCAGCCTCTTAGTAGATAACTCGAACCGGTGTACCGATGGGGGCCCAGTTGTAGAGCCATTCCGCTTCGCCGACGCGAAAATTTACACAGCCATGACTGAAGGGCTGCCCAAAGGCATTGTGCCAGTACACTCCGTGAAGAGCGTAGCCCTGGTAAAAATACATTACCCAGGGAACGTTAGGAATATCATAGCCAGGGCCGTACATGCGTTGGGATTCATATTTCAGATAAATGGCGAAATCACCTTGAACGGTGGGGGTGGCCGGGAAGCCAGTTGAAACGATAAACTGCCGTTGCAGGACACCGTCCTCATAAGCGTAGGCTGTTTGGGATGAGGTCACAACGACGACTTGTTTGCCATCACTAATGGTTGCGCCGGGGTCCCAGCCGGATGAGGTGCCGGTTGACGCAGCAGTCAGGGAGGCACCAGCGGGGATGGTCAAGACCTGGCCGACATACAACGTATCGGGGCTGGCGATCTGATTGGCGTTCATCAGGCTATACATGGTGATGTTGTAACGGGCGGCGATTCGGAAAAGAGTGTCCCCGCGCTGGACGGTATAGCTGCCCGATCCGGTCGAGGCTGCTACGGATGCATTTGAGGTCCCGTAGCCTGGGATTTTCAAAACCTGCCCGGAATAAAGGAATGAGGGATTACTAATGTTGTTGGCCTGGGTCAGCACGGACAGTGAGATTCCATAGCGGGCGGCAATCGAACTCAGGGTTTCCCCGACCTGGACAACATGAGTAGTCGTGGTAGCGGCGGTTGATGATGTGGTGATTGTTCCTGAGCCGGGTACGGTGAGTGTCTGGCCGACGTAAATCTGGTCGGGACTCAAGAGGTTGTTGGCAGCCATCAATTGGGTGGTGGTCAGGCCGTACTGCAAGCCGATCCGGTACAGGTTTTCGCCAGCCTGGACAACGTGGGTTCCAGCGCTGCCGGTTGCTGTTGATGCTGTGCCAGTTGATCCGGGGATGATCAAGCTCTGCCCGGCGTAAACTTGATCGGTAGACAGGCCGTTAGCGTCAATGATTGATTGGGTCGAAACGCCATATTTGACGGCGATCCGGTAGAGGGTCTCGCCCCAGTTAACGATATGCACGACCGTTGCTGACTCGGATTGGGCGTATCCGGGCTGTGGGGCTGCAAACATCATCAACGCGAGGATGATGAGTAGAATGGTATACCGTCTATAGTGCACATTAACCGCCTGGTCAATTATCTTGTATGTTGGATGAATCTTACGGGTAAACCGGAGGATTCGTCAAATGCCCGATAAATTATACACGGTTCGGGTATGCTTCTTTGTGGTTGATCGCACGCAGGAGCATGCCAGACAATAGAAGCTTGATGATGATGATCACCCCCATCATAGTGGCAAAGAGATTCCAGACGTTTATGTAGCCACTGTCCATAGCAGAAACACCAACGAACCAACGCAGGTTAGCATATGAGTTGTACGCCCACATGATCAGCGCGGCCAATAATCGCTCGCCCAGGTAACCCATCACCCACATACCCGATATCACGCCGAGCGAGCCAAGCAGCCTGCCATCCCTTGTTTGAGCGCGTGATGCGACAACCAGACCTGCAAGACCAAACAACAGGGCATCAATGATCGGTTGGAGGATGTAATAACCCACCCAAAGCGGCCAGACCTTCAGGTAGGTAATCGCTTCGATCTGCCTGATCCACAGGAGCCATAAGTCATACTCAAAATGGCTGAGCTGTCCGGCTGAACGTTGGACGAAAAGTGGAACCCTCAAGAAACCCGGCCTGAGTATGGAAGACAGCCACAGGAGATTTTCGCCCATCAGTTGGGGAAAGGCTGAAATGAGGATGATCAGCAGGCTGCGTATCAGGAGTGTTCCCAGCAATAGAAGGAGGAATTGGTAGAAGACTGCTCGCAGTATGGAGAATCTGATTTGCCGGGGGGAGTAAGGTGTCAGGTACAGCATATCCTGATTTTCATCGCGGGTAACACTGCTGGCGACAGCCGCTGTGAGTATCCCAATCGTAAAACATACAAGCTGCTTTACAAGTTCTTGCCAGATGATCAGGCCAAGCTGGGCGGCAGCCATCGCGGGTGCCCAGTCGTAATTTGGTACCAGCCAACCGGGTGTCAGCAGGCTCATCGGTAAGCCGATCAGAAGAAAGACCAGCACGATCGATCCCAGCGTGACCCATAGTAGGCGACGCTTCCCGATGATTATGCTCAGGCGTTTACGTATCTGGCGGTAGATGGGATCGTCGGGCTGAAACAAGGCTCGAACTTGTGTGAGAAATCGGGACATGGTTATCTATCCGTTATTGGTTCTTTGATGTTTCTTGCTCTTCCTTTAGCTTCCATTGGATTTTCGATGCTGCCAGTATACCTGTGTTTAGGCTGGCGTGCTTCGACGAGCGTGGTAAACTCTCGTGACATATACGACCGTCTACTGCATCCAGACAGTGAGGCTTATGTTTTCAGATCACAAATCCTACTTTAAGTTGGGCCGCTTTATGATCATCCCCGCAGTGTTGTTGATAGCGGCCTGCGCGACGACATCTCCGGCAGTCGGCCCGACAATGCCGCCGGAGGCCGGTCAGGTTGACAGCCCGGCTGATACACCAGCCTTGCAAGCTATCCCCTCGACTCCCACTTCTGAACCACTTGGCTTCTGGATTCAGCCGGGTGTACCTCAGACTATTGTGGATAACGTCAGTGCCACACTGACCCAGGCGGGGTATGTTCAAGCGGGTGCGCCGGATGGAACCATCTTACAGGTGGTGCTTGATCCAGGGCCGGGTGCAGCGCTGACGGCTCAGTGGGTGTATACCGTTGCAGCCCCCTTTGCGACTGTCCCGGATTCGATCTCGCTGGCCGAATTGCAAGGTTATTGGCAGGGCAGTGCAGGGGCCATCAGCGGGTTTGAAGTGGCTCCTAATGTGGTCATTTCGCCTGATGTGGCCGATCTGCTGATAAGTCGGTTCGGAGCGATGTCGGCAGGGCTTCCGGTTACGCTGGTTGATTCGGGTGCGCTGACCGATTCGGCCTGGAACGCCCGCCCGGCGATCAGCATCCTGCCTTTTGAGCAGTTGGAACCCCGTTGGAAAATCCTCCCGCTGGATGGGCTGTCGGTGCTGGATAAGACCTTGGATATCAATGCCTATCCGCTGACGGTTCGGGTCGGGGTGATTCCGCAGGGTGACGCCGGGTTGCAGGCTGTGAATGTACTGCAAGTTAACGAGGCGTGGCAGGCGACTAACCGCGATCCAAATCAAATGTCAATTGTGGTGCTGACCGGGGTGACGGCGTTGGTGCGATCAACGGCGATGCAGATGGAATTGCGGGGATACACCTTCCCTGCGGAGAATATTCTGCCCTTCTTCGCCGATGCGGATATCCTCCACACGAGCAATGAAGTGTCATTTGCGATAGACTGCCCAGAGCCGGAATGGACGGGCGATCCGGAGGGATTTTGCTCCAGCCGGGATTATTATGCGCTGCTGGATTATATCGGGTTGGATATTGTCGAGCTGACGGGTAACCACCTCAATGATCGGGGGACTGTCCCGCTTAGTTATACGCTTGATGTGTATGATGGAAATCAAATGCCTTATTATGGCGGAGGGCGTGATCTGACCGACGCAACCCAGGCCCGCATTCTGACTGCACCCAACGGTACACGGTTTGCGTTTATTGGCTGCAATTCTGCGGGGCCATTCGCAGCATGGGCAACTGATGCCAGTCCCGGAGCGGCTCCCTGCGATGATTGGGCTGCGATCACACAGCGGATCGCCGGTTTGAAGGCTAATAACGAAGCGGATGTGGTGATCACTACCTTACAATATCTTGAGCTTGACCAATACGACCCCAGCCCGGAGCAAGTGGCAGACTTTAACCAGCTGGCGGCTGCCGGAGCGGATATTGTGAGCGGGAGTCAGGCTCACCAGCCTCAGGGTTTTGGCTTTGTTGATGGCTCGTTTATCCATTATGGGGTGGGGAATCTGTTCTTCGATCAGATGGACTATATCGAGAATCGACAGATGTTTGCCGATAAGCATGTGTTTTACGGCGATAAGCACATCTCGACGGTGTTGTTCACCGGGATGATGGAGGATTGGGCGCAGCCTCGCCCAATGACGCCGGAGGAGCGGGCTGAGTTTCTACAATTGATCTTTGATGTGAGTCCCTGGTGAGACAGGGATAGTGGTATAGCACTCACCCTAAAATCATCAAGGTAGAGTATGGGGCGCTAGAGATGTAAACATCTCCCGAAGCACCCCTCTATGATTATGGGTAGATGCTGTACTGGTCGAGCACTTCGCCGCCGAGCGCATAAGCGGTAAGCTTTATCTCCTGCTCGTCGATTTCTAATAGAACATAGTGGCTTTGCCGTTTGAATGCCTGGCTCTCGTCCAGGAATTCATCAGCCGGAGCATAGACTATGGATGATCCCCCGCTCGAAATAATATAAGTGACATCGTTATTCAGTGATCGCTCGTATTGGTGATAATGCCCGGATAACACCAACGGCACATTGGCCGCTTCAAAGAGCGGTGTCCAAGTCTCTCGCACCGGTAGGCTGTCGGTGGGATGGACCGAACTGCTGCTGAAGGGTGAAACGTGGAATACGGGAATGGTCATCCTGAATCTCGTATCGGCCAGCCGTTCGTTGAGCCAGGCTAACTGCTCATCCCGTCCGGGTTGACCAAAGAATACCTGACTGTCCAGCATAACGAATTGAATGTTGTGATAGGAGAATGCGTAGTACTGATTCTTTGGGCGGTCTTCCTGGCCCGGAAACAGAGGGTCGGGAAATGGCGGGAAAGCGTAATAGTAAAATGGATTATCCTGCCAGCGGATATCGGGATCGTAATCGTGATTGCCGATGACGGTATAAACCGGTCCCTGTTTTAGAAGAGCGGCAAAGGGTGTATAGAATTTCCCGGCGTAAGATTCAAACGGATCAACGTTCAATTCGGTCTCGTCTACAACATCCCCAACATGCAGTACAAAATCCAGATCGGCATTTGCCATCTGGTTGACCAGATCGGCGGTTGTCGGGTCGCCAAAACTGGCATCGCCGATAACACCGATACGCAGTGTGCCGGTTTCTGAAGGGGTGTGGAAGGTAACCGGCCCCCAGGTGTTCGATAGGAATCCCGGCTGTTCAAAACTATCCGCTGCGGTCTTGATGGCGAGAACTACTTCATAGCTAGTGCTCGGAGTCAGACCCTCGATGGTCAGGCGCTGCCGGGTCTGTTCGGGGTTCAGGTCGAGTTCAACCGGCTGGACTGCCGCCTCACGCGAGTGCAAAAAAAGAGTAGCCGGGGTTGGGCGGTCAACTTCAAAAAACAGCGTTACCGTATCCGGAGTCACGTGGCGAATGGTCAGGGGTAACTTGTAAGCTACCTCAGATAGTGGAAGGTCGCCGTTCAGGATGGCATCGGGAACGGGTTCTGTTGGGATTGGTGTGGCGGTTGGCACTGCTGTTGGTGGTGGCGCTTCCGTAGGCTCCGGTGTCTCCGATGCTGTTACGGTGGGCGAGTCAGCCGGTTCCGATTCCGATGCAGACTCGGTGGGGTTATCTGCTGCAACAGATATACAACCTGTGAGGCTCAAGAGCAGGCTCAAGATGATGGTCAACAGAAAAGGTTTATTGCGCATGTTTATGCCTTGCAAATCCAACGACAGAGCTCGAGATAAACAAAGTATATCGTGATACACCAATGATAGAAATCGCATCACCATCCGATAACCCTACAAAGTGGTCTTTGCTCACAGAGAAAGGTATAATCCGGGGTCGAACCTTCGTTCTATGTTAGCCTCATCAGCTCTATATATAGTTTCTTTATTGGGAGCGGATTATGCCAGATTTTCAACTTGTGACAGAATTCCAACCGACCGGCGATCAACCAGAAGCGATCAAATCGCTGGTTAAAGGATTGGATGCGGATCACAAACATCAAACCCTGCTTGGTGCAACAGGTACGGGTAAGACCTTTGTGATCGCCAATATTGTTGAGCAGACCCAGCGGCCCACCCTGATCATTGCTCATAATAAAACTTTAGCGGCCCAGCTTTACTCGGAGTTCAAAGCGTTCTTCCCCTACAATGCAGTTGAATATTTTGTGTCGTACTATGATTACTATCAGCCGGAAGCGTATGTCCCAAAGCGCGATCTGTTTATTGAAAAAGAAACGGACATCAATGATGAAATCGAACGGCTGCGGCTGGCGGCTACGGCATCTTTGATGAGCCGCCGGGATGTGCTGATCGTGGCATCGGTGTCCTGTATCTACGGTCTCGGTCGGCCAGAGGTGTGGCGCGAGGCGATGCTGGAAATAAAAGTGGGGCAGGAGATCCGGCGGGATTCGCTGCTGATGCACTTAGTACATCTCCAATATACCCGGAATGACTTCGAACTGCGGCACAGCACCTTCCGGGTGCGGGGTGATACATTGGAGATCATGTCGGGGTATGGTGAGTATGCCTACCGGCTCTCGTTCTGGGGGGATGAGGTCGAGCGGATCATGGAGGTCGATCCGCTGACGGGCGAGATCGTACAGGAACGCGATGAGGTTACGATCTTCCCTACCCGTCATTACCTGGCCGAAACGGACACACTGAAAGAAGCTATCCAGGATATCGAGGCAGAATTAGGGGATCATCTCAAGTTCTTGCGTGAAAATGACCGGCTGGTGGAAGCGCAGCGGTTGGAACAGCGCACCCTATACGACCTGGAGATGCTGCGGGAGATCGGTTCCTGCGCGGGGATTGAGAACTACTCGCGTCATCTGGATCGCCGCCCGCCGGGGTCGGCTCCCTGGACGCTGGTTGATTACTTCCCGGATGATTACCTGCTAGTGATCGACGAATCGCATATGACGATCCCGCAGATCAGGGGGATGTGGGGCGGCGACCAGAGCCGGAAGCTGAACTTGATCGAATATGGGTTCCGGCTGCCGAGTGCGTTGGATAACCGCCCGTTGAGCTTTGAGGAATTTGAGCGGCGAGTAGGGCAGGCGATCTACACGACTGCTACACCGGGACCGTATGAGTTGGAGCACAGCCAACAGATAGTCGAGCAGATTATCCGCCCGACCGGGTTGATCGATCCGGTGATCGATGTGAGGCCGGTTGAGGGTCAGGTGGACGATTTGCTACACGAGATCCGCCAGCGCAATGAACGCGGCGAGCGGGTGCTGGTCACGACGCTGACCAAGCGGATGTCCGAAAAATTGGCCGATTACCTGATGGAAGCGGGAGTGAAGGTGCACTATCTGCACAGTGAGGTGGATACGCTTGAACGGGTCGAGATTCTGCGCGATCTGCGATTGGGTGTATATGATGTGGTGGTGGGTGTTAACCTGCTGAGAGAGGGTCTCGATCTGCCGGAGGTGTCGTTAGTGGCGATTCTGGACGCTGATAAGCAAGGATTCCTGCGGTCAGAAACGGCGCTGATCCAGACCATCGGGCGGGCGGCACGACATATCAACGGCACGGTGATTATGTATGCGCAGAAGATGTCAGATGCGATGAAAGCAGCGATCGAGGAGACGGACCGCCGCCGGGCCAAGCAGGTTGCCTACAATGAGGAACATGGTATCCAGCCGATCAGTATTGTGAAAGCGGTGCGCGATCTGACCGAGCGTGTTCGAACTGAAATGGCTGAGGAACATACAGGTGATCTATCGATTGCGAAAGATATGCCCAAGAAAGAGCTTGAGCGGATTATCGAGGAGATGGAGCGGCAGATGAAGGTCGCTGCTGCCGACCTGGAATTCGAGAAAGCGGCGATGCTGCGGGATCAGATATTTGATCTGCGGGAGACATTGATGCTGCGGGAAACCGGTCGGCGGGACGTGCCGATCTGGGAGCAAGATCGGGTTATGCCGGTGGCGGATATTGAGGGAGAAGAGGGATAGCCTCAAGTACCTGGGGGCGCGGCGATGGGCAGCCTTGCGCCCCTACTTTATTAGAATTGGGGGGATCCGTCTGCGGCCTGTCAATCACTGCTGCTGACAATTTGCCCTTCAATTGATTGGTTGCCTGCTACGGTTGATCCCAGTACGAGACTGTTACGGATGACGACGTTTGGCCCGATGACACTCCCGGTTTCCAGGTATACATTCGGGCCGAGGATGGTTCCCTTGCCTACCACCACGCCGGGGTCAACATAGACCGGGGAGATGATCTCGACTGAGGTTGGGACATCGCTTAACAAACCGGTCATCTGGAGTTCTTCCATCAGCCAGGTATTGGCTTGCAGCAAATCCTCCGGTGTATCCAGCCGGATACGCCACTCAGTCTCGACTGCCCCGACAAGCTGTTGATCGTCGATCATCTCCTGGATAGCTGCCGAGATAATGCGTTGACCGCTCTTTTCCATGAGGGGGACTTTGTCGAGATATTCAAAAACCTGGGGGGTGAATCCATAAACCGGCAGGGCGGCCCGGTAATCCTGGTGTGCCCCGGCGGGCTGCTCTGAGATGTACATCACATCCCCGCGTGGGCCGAGCAGCACGTCAGCCGCCTCGGAGATCTCGTCAGGCGCATAGAGCAGGCTCAATACAGCCACATCACTGGAATGGGTTTCAAAATAGCGGCATAGATCAACCACATGCTGCTCTGGGAGCAAGATGTCGCAGGATGTGATGATGAACGGCTCATCAATCAGCGACCGGATAGCAAAAAGAGTCGAGGCCGTCCCGCGTTGATGGCCCTGCGGCGCAAAGCTCAATTGGGCATCTGGATGCCAGCGGTTGACCAGCCACTCGACGACGCTCCCCTCCTGCTCACCAACCACTACGGTGAATCGCCGGATACCGGTGTTGTAGTATCCTTCCATCACACGGGTGATCATCGGCTTACCTAGAATAGGCAGCATGGCTTTTGGGCGGGTCCGGGTCAGAGATTCGATCCGTGTGTTCGGTACGGCAGCCATCACCACTACATGTTCGATCATTGATTCTCTTCCTATCAGCTTATAGGCACCAGGGATGCCATGCCGATTGTACCACGAGCATGATCTAAGCATCAATTCAAGTTCGGCAATTTAACAGGGTAATCGTTTCAAACTCACTGTAGATAAACTTCGCGGCTGGAATATTATCCTCAATAATTCAATAATTTGTGCTGCCTATGCTTTGCTCGTAATATAGGATCACAGCATGATAAAAAGGATGGCTTGGAGGCCAGGCAGATGAAACCGCAATATATCTGGAATACTTATGGAGATTGGATGGCAACCCGTGTAGGGGATTATATCTGGGATTTGACCGGCCTATGGGTCGCGTGGCTGGACGACGACGAGGTCTATACGACCGATGGTGAATGGATCGGAACTCTCAGCCGCGACTCACGTATTTTGCGTAAGCGTACCGATCGCCGCCGCCCTTTGCGTGAAGATCGGCCTTCGACCCCTGAGAAGCCAGATTTACCGGCTCGTGCACCACTGCCTCCCGCGTTTTCCGAGCTCACTTATTCGACCATTGATGTACTGGAAGAAGAACCTGATATTTTCAAACGCATCTCCGATATGCGCCCCGATATGGATTAAGGCGAGAGAAGCTTACTTGAATCACCCGATAGTGACAATCGGTTCTTACCCGGACAAGTTTTTTGTCCGGTTTTTCTTTTATTGGGTTGACACGCCGAGTATAATCACAAATCGAAAGGCTGAAGTTGTGAGGTAGTATATGGCTGATGAAGATGTAAAAGACTCCTTTGATGAGGGTCAGGAGGATGAGCGTACTCCCTATGACCTGTTTCAGGAAGGGCAGCCTCGCCAATCGATCTTGATGCGCCTGCTTGATACCCGGACTTCAAAGCGGGTTTTGAGCGTGCCCGGTGAGGATATGGGCCTGGCGGAACATCTGCCCTACCCCTTTATGGCATTGGTGGGCCAGATCGAGATGCGGATGGCCTTGCTGCTGGCGGTGATCAATCCCAATGTCGGTGGGGTATTGTTGATCGGGCCACGTGGTACGGGTAAAACAACGGCAGCACGTGGGTTAAGCGATCTGCTGCCTTATGTCGAGCACAGTGCTTGCATGTTTGGTTGTATGCCCGACGACTATATCATTGATGGGGCGGATGGCGTTTGTGAAGAGTGTGCAGCGAAAATACAACGCGGCGAGAGCATCACCCATATTGAGCCGGTGAGATTGATCGAACTGCCACTCAATGCCCGCCTGGAAGATGTTGTTGGGGGGGTGAATGAACGAGCAGCGATCCAACAGCAGCGTGTCCGGCTGGATCGAGGTATCCTTTCGCGAGCGGATCGGAATATGCTGTATGTGGATGAGGTGAATCTGCTTGATGATACGATTGTTGACGCTATCCTGGATGCGGCGGCCCAGGGCCAATACTCCGTTCGACGGGGCGCTGTCCGGGCCACGTATCGCTCGCGATTTGTGCTGATCGGCTCGATGAATCCTGAAGAAGGCAACCTTCGCCCGCAGATTCTAGACCGGTTTGGCCTGCGGGTTACGGTCAGTGGGTTGGTCGAATCTGAGGAACGGATGCAGGTCTACCAGCGAGTGCGCGACTTTCGGAACAGCCCTCGCCGGTTTATCCAGATCTATGATGAGGAAACATTTGTCACGCGGGAAGAGGTTATCGCGGCGCGTGAGATGCTGCTCTCGGTGGGTATTTCGGATGAGGCACAATCGCTTGGGCTGAAAATTGTCCAGGAGTTGGGCATTCACTCACACCGGGCCGAGTTTACGATGTTCGAGGCGGCGCGTGCTTATGCGGCAGCGGATAATCGCGAAGAAGCTACGACTGAAGACCTGCGTGCTGTCGCGCCGATGGCTTTGCGGATGCGCCGGAGTGATTTTATGACTCAGTTCTTTGAGACACAGGCGGCGGAAGATCAGCAAATTATCGAGACGTTTGAAAAACTGGAGGCTAAATAGGTGCAACAATCCAAGAGCCTGGGCACTTCACGAAGTGCCCCTACGAACGACACGAACAATACCTTTGATCGCAACCGGCGGATGGAATTAATCGGGATGCTGGCTTTGCTGCTGGCCTGGGTTGGCATCTGGGGGGCCTGGATTCCT
>JBNKDD010000173.1:0-11994 GCA_050288085.1 Anaerolineae bacterium | reverse complement strand
TCCGTCATAAAATAATTCTCTTCCCTTGATCAAAAAAGCCCTCATCCCGAAAAAGGGACGAGAACAAGTAAGGCTTCCCGCGGTACCACCCTTATTCGGCCACCATTATGGCAACCGCCCTCATCCGGCCACGCGATGGTGGCCGCGCTCTGGTAACGGGCTGCGAACCCGGCACGGCTTACTGGGTGCTGATGCACTGTTCGGTCTGCGGCTCAGGAGGGATTTTCGACCGGGAGGTTATGCCTGCCTCTCAGCAACGCAGGTTCTCTGTGACAGCCTGTCCGGGCTACTCGTCTCCATCAATGCCAGTGAAAACCATTGTAGCATCTACCAAATAAAAAACAAAGATGTCTCTTAACGGATGTGGGGCAATCGCTTCAAGCACTTCAGCTTTGAAGCGATTGCCCCATGCCATTACATAACTTCCGTATAGGCTTTTAGAAAGTGTACCCAATATCCCTGCCAGGACTTGTACTGCCCGGCTATCTTGCTCAACTCCTCAAACGAGATATCCCCATAAACGGGTGTCGCTGCACGGAGGATGTTTTTATTGAAACGATCTTCCGGGTTTGCAAGAAGTGCCTGCTCCATCCGGCCCAACCCTCGTGTCAGCACAAAAGTAGCTGACCACTCGCCAATGCCTTTGATCGCCAACAGCCAGTCTTTAACCTGATCATAGGGGGCGTTCAAAAGAAAGTTTTCCTCAATGGATGCAAAAGCATCAATGACCCCGATCAGGTAATCGGCTTTCCGCTCATGACCGATCACGTTCGTGAGTTCCTGCTGGTCGAGTGGGAAAAAGTCATCCGGCTGGGGGAAAGCTTCCATGAGATGGCCTTCATATTCAGTTGGCTGGCTGAAGCGATTGACCAGCATTTGCTTCATGTGGCGGGATTGTGCCATCGGTTGGCGCTGTGCTAAAACGGCCCAGGCAGCGTTTTCAAAAGGGCTGGGAAACTTCACCTGGCGGTAACCGTAAAGCACCGGCATGATCGTTTGTTGAAATGGCAAATCCTGTTGGGCCAGCGTGTAGAATGCGGTCAGGTCTTCGTCGATGCTCAATGAGAATCGAACTCGCTTTTCGATCCGGTCAACCTGATTGGCGCTCAAGTCCTGATCGGCATAGATCTTCATCAAGAGGCGCGGCTTGTCAACGGTGCCTATCGATTCTAGATCAACGACTGCCGTGACGCCTGAGATTCGAATCCCTTTGATCATCCGGTTTTGCTCGATGATCTGCTCGTTCTGGGTTGCCGGGAAACCGGCTAGAAATCGCAGTGATCGGGCAAAGTCGAAAGGGGAATGTGGTTGGATTTCTTTTTCGATTAACAAATCAATCCTCTCCGCGCATCTGATGAAAGACAAGCACATAACCATCTGAATCCGTGATCGTCATCTGTCGGCCAAAGGGGCCATCCTGGGGCGGGGCAATCACGTTCCCGCCGTTTTCCGTGATACGGGTGTGAAGCCTTTCAACGTCGTTGGTGGCAAACCAGAGAGAGGTCCCAACGCCTAACTGCCCCTGTTCGGGTAAGGGGCGCATGGGAACCCGGATCGCGAAGATTGCACCGGCATCATTACGGAATACGACGGCATCAGGCCGCACCTGGTCAGTGGCTTCAAAGCCAAGTACATCGGTATAAAATGCTTTGGATTTCTCCAGATCACGAACCTGTACAGAAGCAAAATCGAGTGTGTGAACCATAACAAATCCCCTGGTTTGACAACTTATTTTTAATCGTTTATACTGATAATCACATAAATAAATAATCAGTATTGCTGATTATATTGAGAGAGAACGCTCATGTCAAACAATAATCCTTTTTTCGATTTGCTCCTTGCCCTGGATTACGCTTCTACTGATGAAGATATCCCAGATGATCTGCTGCCTTTTATGGGGTTTCTGATTGCGAAGGCTGCGCAAAGCATCGTCGAAACGGTTGATGAGAGTATGTCAGCTTTTGGAATTACGTCACGGCACTATGGGATCATGCTTCTATTAACGCGGAATGACGGGCTGCCCCAGTCGGCTATTGGGGAAACATTGAGGATTGATCGCACGACGATGGTGAGATTGGTAGACGAGCTGGAAGCGCAAAATCTAGTCGAACGTCACAGAGATCCGAACGACCGGCGGGCCTATGCGCTATCGCTTTCTGAGAAGGGGCAGGCTATGCTGCCGGAGATCAGCCAGCGGGTGGTTGAAACCGAGAAGGCATCGCTTGCCAGCCTGGAGCAGGACGAAATCCGGCAGCTATTTCGTATCCTGCTCAAGTTGTTGCGGGGTAACAACGTTGATTGAGATTTATAACAGCCCCCGCAGTCGTTCGGCCAGGGAGGTGTAACGCTGGGAGACCTGGTCATTATTCACCGCAATCGCAATTGCCTTTTGTGATCCGACCAGCACCACCAGCTTTTTAGCGCGGGTGATCGCCGTGTAGAGCAGATTTCGCTGGAGCAGCAAATAGTGCTGGCTGACAACCGGCATGACGATCACCGGGTATTCGCTTCCCTGCGACCGGTGTACGCTGATCGCGTAGGCGTGGGTCAACTCGTCCGCAATCTCGCCGAAATCATAGGCAACGAACCGGTCATCAAAGATGATGGTCATCACCTTCTCAATCGGGTTGATGGCGTGGATGCGCCCCACATCACCGTTAAAGACTTCTTTGTCATAATTGTTGCTGGTTTGCAGCACCTTATCCCCAACCCGGAAAGTCTGCCCGGCGATGGTCTGTTCGGCGGGGCGGCCCGGTGGATTGAGTGACGCTTGAAGGGCCTTATTCAAGGCGCGGATGCCGACCTGCCCTCGATACATCGGGACGATCACCTGGACATCATCAAAAGGATGCCAGCCGAATTTCTCCGGGATGCGATTCTTGACTACGTCCACCACCAGGTCGGAGGCCCGCTGCGGATCATCGGCGATCCGAAACAGGAAAAAGTCTGATGCTTCATCCGGGAAGATTGGCATCTCTCCCTGATTGATGCGGTGCGCGTTGGTGATGATCAGACTTTCGGCGCTTTGCCGGAAGATCAGGCCCAGCCGGGTTACCGGAATCTCGCCTGACTCGATTAGGTCGCGCAGCACGTCGCCCGGCCCGACGCTGGGAAGCTGATCGACATCGCCCACCAACAGGACGTGTGAGCGCGGGTCAATTGCCCGGAACAGGGCATTAGCCAGCGTCGTATCCAGCATTGACACCTCATCGACGATCACCATATCGGTTGGGAGCGGGTTATCATCACGGTGCTGGAAGCCTTCTGTCGGCGAGAAGCCCAACATCCGGTGGATGGTACTGGCCGGATAACCGGTCGCTTCGCTGAGACGCTTGGCTGCACGCCCGGTCGGGGAGGCCAGCTTTACGGTACGATGTCCGGTATTCAGCGCCTCGATCACGGCCCGGAGGGCGGTGGTTTTGCCCGTGCCGGGGCCGCCGGTCAGGATGCTGATCTTGTGGGTCAGCGCTGTTTTGATCGCAGACTGCTGCTGCTCGGAGAGTTCGACATTGCCCTGCGTGGCGAGTTCGGCCAACAGAGCGGGCCACTTGACGTTTTTGAGGGTGTACAGCCGCGACTGCTCGGTGTCCAGAATCCGGCGGAGGTGACGGGCTGCACCGCGTTCTGAAAAGTAAAGGGTCGGAACGTAGATCGCCTGGATGGGTTCGCCGTTCTCTCCGGGGATTTCCTCGATCCTGATCAGTTCGGCTTTGGCTGCCCGTGTGATAGCGGCTTCGATTTCTTCAAGGGAGGTATCCAGCAGGTCGATGGCGGCTTCGATCAGGTTGGCGGCAGGCAGATAGACGTGCCCATCGTTTGTGGCCTGATTGAGGGCATAGACCAGCCCGGCTTCAATCCGCGAGGGGTGATTGTCGGGTAGGCCCAGGTTGCGGGCAATCTGATCGGCGGTCTTGAATCCGATCCCGGTGATGTCATGAGCCAGCCGGTAGGGGTCTTCCTGCACCTGCTCGATAGCGTCGTCGCCGTATTCGTTAAAAATCTTGACCGCTAGCCCGGTCGAGACGCCATGACTTTGCAGGAAGAGCATCACTGTCTTAATCTGCTTCTGTTCTTCCCAGGCGGCGATTATCCCCTCGACCTTTTTCTGCCCGATTCCCTCTACTTCAAGCAGGCGCTCCGGGTGATGCTCCAGGACTTCCAGCGCTTCCAGCCCAAAGTGATCGATGATCCGGTTTGCCATCCGTTTGCGGATGCCGCGAATCATCCCGGAACCGAGGTAGCGTCTCAGCCCTTCGAGGGTGGCGGGGAGAATCTGCTGGACGTTTTCGGCGCGGAACTGCCTGCCATGCCGGGAGTGAGTGTGCCAGTTTCCTTCAATGCGCAGGCTTTCACCGGGGATCACTTCCTGCATGACGCCGACAACAGTCACCAACCCCTCTTCATCCATGCTGCTCCATAGATCAAGAGGGGTGGTAGGGGCTAACCGGAGGACGGTGTAGCCCGTCTCATCGTTGTAATAGGTAATCCGCTCGACCGCACCTTCCAGCTTTTCGACGACCATATCTCGCTGCTACGACTGGGGAGTCGATTCCTCTTCCTCAGTCGGTGATGGCTGGGGGGTGTTGGTGTTGGTCGGCGTGGCCGTCGGCGTTGGCGTGCGGGTCGGTGACGGCGTGATGGTCGGCGACGGGGTGACCGTCAGCGTTGGCGTGCGGGTCGGTGACGGTGTGATGGTCGGCGACGGCGTGATCGTCGGTGTGGAGGTGGGGGTCAGGACCAGGTTCCGCGCTTCGACCAGGGCATCCAGCCGCTCGGCTGCATCTTCAGAGAAGGGGTAGTCAAAGGTTTGTGACCAGAAGACCACCCATTCCAGGTCGGCGATAGCCGCATTCAGGTCACCTAACTCTTCGTTGATCAGGGCACGGTAGTAATAACGAGTCCCCGTTTCCTCCTGGGCAAGTGCCTGTTCGATATCGTCCAGGGCGCTTTCATACCGCCCATCTTCATAATAGGCTCGTCCTCTGGCTTCGAGAATTTCACCCTTCTCTTCCGGTGAGAGTGGCAGGCTGAGGGCGCTGCTGGCCAGACTGATGATGTCGTCGAATTGTTCGTTCATGATCAGCAGCCGGACGTACAGCGTTTCGATCTCGGTGTCGTTGGGTACTTCCTCGCGGACGATCTCAACGTCTGCCAGGGCCTCGTCGTATCTGCCCAGTTCATAGGCGCTAATCGCCCGTCCTAACCGGGCCTCGGTGTTATCGGGCTGAATTTCCAGCAGGTCACTCAGATCGGTGTAGGCCAGGTCATATTGCTTGAGCGAGTAGTAGGACAGCCCGCGTTCGGTCAATACCTCAAGCGGGTCATCGGCCAGACTGAGCGCGATAGTATAGGCTTCGATTGAGTCATCGCTGCGGTTGAGTTCGGCATAGGCCCGGCCTAACAGAGCCCAGGCTTCCGAACTGACCGGGTTGATGGTTTCCAGGAAGGTTTCCAGTCCGACGGCTGCATTGTAGGTCAGGCCCATTTCCAACCGGGCGCGGGCTTGCAGCATCGCGACTTCTTCGGAGGTCGGGTCAATGTAGTAAGCCAGGTTGCCAAGCTCGGTCGCTTCCTGGAAACGGTCCCGCGCTAGCTCGATTTTGCCTTCCATGACCAGCAGGTTAACGTCGTATTGGCTGTTCCGCACTGAAGCGCGGGCGGCGTCGAGCTCGGCCAGGGCTGCTTCAAAGTCCCCGTCCTGGATATCGAGTTCGGCCAGAGCCAGGTAGGGCATCAACAAACCGGGATCGCTCTGGATGGCGGTGTTATTGGCATTCCGCGCCTGTTCGGTTAATCCCTGCCGGGCGTAGATATATCCCAGTGCGGCGTGGATCGGTGCGAAATTGTTGTCGATCTTGCGGCCATCCTCCAGCACTTTGATCGCTGTGTCGAGGTCGTCCAGCATTGCCAGTGACATGCCTTCATAGTAATAGCCATCAATCGTATTTTCGCCGCTTTCACGGGCCTCAAGTACCAGGTTAACCGCATCCTGATAACGCCCTTCGTAAAAGGCTGTTTCCGCTTCCCTGAAGCGTGGGCTGGAGGGATGCGGTGTCAGGACATAAGGTTCGGTGGGGGTGATTCCAAACCGGGCATCACCACGCGGGGCATCACCGGCCTCGCGGGTTGGCTCCAATGTGATCTCCTGGCCGTTTGGCGTACCGGTACGTGTTGCACGGGGAGTGACGGTCAGGGTGGGGGTGGATGCGTTTTCCTCTCCACCTGCACCTATTCCGGCTGCACCGATTCCTCCCTGAGCCGATCCCAGTAAATTGGAGACAAGGAACATCACCAGCACCACGATCACGATGCCGCCGAATATAGCTACCACCATCGGGTTGGCACGCGGATCAAGGCTGCGCCAGCTCAAGCCCTGGGCATGGAGCTGTCCCCCGACAAATGATCTACCCTCCGGCGAAACCCACCTGACACGTTCAAACTTGCCCAGTTGGGCCTCTTCCCGGATGTCACGCAGAACCGTCTCCGCGGCACGTTGGGCATAGGTGATGGCCTCATCGGCTGGGAAGGGAACACCTCCCGGAGGAGGCTCCGGCGAAGGTTCGGGTTGGGCCGGTTGGGCAGGCTGGTCAGCCTGGGTAGGTTGGGTAGGCTCAGCCGGTTGGGTAGGCTGTGCCGGTTGGGTAGGCTGTGCCGGTTGGGCCGGTTGAGCGGGCTGGGCCGGTTGGGCTGGCTGTGCCGGTTGGGCCGGTTGGGCTGGCTGAACGGGCTGTGCCGGTTGAGATGGAGCACTGACCGGATAACCCAGCGCATTCAAGCCTTTGATCGCAAGCTCGTTCTGGGGGTTGATCGCCAGGACTCGCTGCAAACACTGCGCACGTTCCTGGTTATTGCGGGCTACGCCACTCAACCATAACCAGGCCATCTCGCTTTGGGGATTAGCCTTAAGCGCCATCGCCAGGTAACGGCGGCCTTCATCGGCCTGACCTGCTCGAACAGCAGCAATCCCGCGTTGAAGGAGTTCTTCGAATGAATCTGACATAATGAGTCCACCTGTTGGCTATGCAGTCGCCACGACCGCCAATCGTGTCTCAATAATTGCAAAGGGCAAGCTTGATTTTACATCATGCCCCGGCAAGGACACAATTTTGATTTGACAGCTAATGCTCGCATAAACCGCAAGAAATTACAATATCAGGCCGTATTTTCTGGTTATTCTCCGGGAAACGATAGTCAGGGAGTGTTTATTTATGAAAACAAAAAACATCGCAGCCTGTATAAACAATGGCACAATCACCTTTACGGACAAGGTGATCCAGGTGGAAGCTATTAACTGGGTGGCGCATCCCAGCTTTGAGGGCGTATATCTCAAGCATTTGATCCGGGGCGCGGACACTGAAGGCCAGTTAAGCTGCCACATGGTTAAGATCGATCCGGGCTGCATCCTGGAGACTCACACCCATGCCGAACAATGGGAACTGCACGAAGTCATCGAGGGGGAGGGGCATTGTATTCTGGATGGAGGCTCGTTACCATATGCTGCGGGGCGGATGATGGTCATCCCGCGGGATACGCCGCATGCCGTCACGGCGGGGGAGAATGGTTTGGTGCTGCTTGCTAAATTCTTCCCGGCTTTGTTGTAGGAGAGAAGTTGTGCTATGCAGTTTGTCCACCTGCCAGACCTGGATATGGTAACGGGCACGAACGTCACCAACGTGTTTCCACGCCACATACACGAGTCACTCTGTATTGGGCTGGTCGAGCGTGGGACACGGATGATCACCAGTCAGGGCGGGGCGGTATGCATTTCCCCTGGTGAGGCATTTGTCCTTAATCCGGGCCAACCGCATACCTGCCAATTGACTGGCAGCAGCTATCATGTGATTAGCATTAAGCCGGATATCGTGCAAGCTCTGGTAGCAATACAAAAAACTAGCTCTATCCATTTGGGGGTGATTCGCCTGAAAGACGGGCAAATCACCCACCATTCGCGAAAATTGTGCAGCCTGATCAAAGGCCCGCATGAACCGCTCGAACGTGAGACGGTTCTGGTGAATCTCCTGACCCGGTTGATCAGGTGCTATAGCAGCCGCCCACCTGACATTTACCGACCTGATGTGCGGCATCATATGATCCGGCGTGCCCAGGACTATATCCATGAGCACTATGCCCGTAAGCTCAAATTAGTCGAGTTGGCGGCTGTCTGCTGCCTCAGCCCCTATCACTTCCAGCACGTTTTTGTGGAACAGACAGGCTTATCTCCACAGGATTATGTCTTACACACACGGATCAAGCAGGGTAAATATTTGCTGCGGCAGGGTGTGCCTATCGCTGAGGTGGCACAGGATGTCGGCTTTGTCGATCAGAGCCACTTCACGCACAGTTTCAAGCGTATTGTAGGATTTACCCCTGGGTGTTTTGCCCGCCAATATTTGTCATAGTCGCGGATCGACCGGCTCGCTTTCCATTGCCAGCACGCCAAACACACATTCATGTACCCGGCGCAAGGGTTCGCGGCGGACAAATCGCTCCAATGCTTCAATGCCTAATGCAAACTCACGCAGGGCCATCGCTCGTTTCCTGCCCAGGCCGCGCTTACGGAGCCGCTCAATATTCTTCGGCAGCGTGTATTCCGGCCCGTAGATGATGCGCAGATATTCCCGTCCGCGGCACTTGACCGCTGGCTGCACCAATCCCCTTGGGCCACGCACGATGAAGTCATACGGCTTGACGACCATCCCCTCGCCGCCTTGCTCGGTCATTCCCTCCCACCAGGAAGCACCTTCTGCGATACTGTCCGGATCGTTCACATTGACCAGGCGATAAGGTGTAGCCAGCAGCAGTTTCTCATCGGCCTGACAGATGTCGGCAAGGGTCTTCATATGCCAGACATGATCTTTATCGGTATGAACTGCGCCCTCTGAGGCCAATAGATGGAAGGGGGCCAGGGTCAGGTCATCCAACGTTGTCACCGGCCAGCAGTACTGTCGATAAGCATCAATATACCCGTTGACCATCTCAGCCCGGTTTGACATCCGATCAAGCAAGGTTAAGGTATCAACCCCATTGGTAGATGCTTTTTGCAGCAAGCCAACGGCCTCCTGAAAAGCAACTCGCGATGCTGATCCGACCGCCGCGTATTGTGATTTCAGTAAGCCCTGAGCCTTGGCCGACCAGGGCATGAGTTCCGCATCAAGGCACAGCCAACCGGTAGCGAGTTCTTCCCATAGGCCGGAGGTATTGACCGCATTCCGAATGCGTTCCAGAAATGCTGTTTCCAGTTGGAGATCGTCGAAGAAGCGCCGCCCGGTGCGCGTGTAGATGATGCCGATGCCTTCGTCCGTCACACCGAAGCGCTGCATGGCGGCTTCTTCATCCCGGCAAACAATAACGACCGCCCGCGATCCCATATGCTTCTCTTCGCAGATTACCCGCTCGATTCCTTCGCGGCGGAAATAGTCAAAAGCTTCATCTGGGTGCTCAAGCAAATCAGGCCGATTGCTGGTCTCGCTGGGCGACATGGTCGGCGGTAGGTAGATCAGCCACTTGGGATTAACTGCAAAGCGGCTCATGATCTCCAATGCGGCGATGCTGTTCTCCTCACGGATGATGACCTGCCGGATCAGACCGGTTTCGACAATCCGTTTGCCGGTCACATCTTTTATGTCCAGCATATCGTCGTGCAACTGCTGTACGGTCAGCGCTGTTTCCTCCGGCTTGAAGGGGCGAACCGGCTCAACATAGGTTTCCCTGGCAGGCACAGAGACCAGTTCACGCTCAGGGTAACGCAAAGCGGTCAGCGCCCCACCGAAGCAGCAGCCGGTATCGATGTTGATCGTATTGTTGAACCACTCCGGGAAGGCGACCGGTGTGTGTCCGTAGACGACGGCGGCCCGCCCACGGTAATCGGCTGCCCAGTTGAGGCGCACCGGCAGGCCGAACTCGTCGGTTTCACCGGTTGTTTCACCGTAGAGGGCAAATTCACGCACCCGCCCGGAGGCCCGCCCGGCGAATTCTTCCTTCATCCCGGCGTGAGCGACCACCAGATTACCGTCGTCCAGCACATAATGGCTGATCAGGCTGTAGACAAATTCACGCACCGCATCCCGGAATTCTTGCGGCTCGGCCTCCAATGCGGCCATTGTCCCCGCCAATCCGTGTGAAAGCTGCACTTTGTTGCCACGCAGCGCCTTGTGTAATTTGACATCGTGGTTACCGGGCAGGCACAAGGCCACATCTGACTCAAGCATGCTCATTACCAACCGCAGCGTCTCGACCGGCTTTGGCCCGCGATCTACATAGTCACCGACAAAGACGGCCTTGCGACCCTCCGGCGGGGTAACACGATATCCGCCCAGACCGCTCAGGGCAGCGGGGTCTTCCTCAATCTGGTAGCCGAGGGCTTGAAGCAGTTCGGACAGTTCATCGAAGCAGGCGTGAACATCGCCAATAATGTCAAAGGGGCCGGTTTCCTCACGCTTATCGACCCATAACTTATCACGGGTGATGGTGACAGCGCCCACTTCTTCCGGCTCTCTGAGAACATAGACGCGCTTGAAGCCTTCCCGCTTGAGCGAACCCAGAGAGCGTTTCAGGTCGGCGCGCTGACGCTTCACCACGCGCGGGCGCATATCGCCGCGTTCGGGGCGAGTGGCGTTGCGATCAATACAAATCTGTGGATGCAAGTCCAGCACGATGGCAACCGGCAGGACATGATATTCTCGTGCCAGTTTTATCAGCGATTGGCGGGCTTCTTTTTGAACATTGGTGGCATCGATGACGGTCAGACGCATGTTAGCCAGTCGCTTGGCTGCGATGAAGTGCAGCACGTCGAAGGCATCCGGTGTGGCGGATTGTGAGTTTTCGTCGTCGCTGACCAGCCCCCGGCACACGTCGGAGGAGATGACTTCGGTCGGCTTGAAATGTGTCCGGGCAAAGGTTGATTTGCCGGAGCCCGAAGCGCCGATCAGTACAACCAGTGAAAATTCCGGGATGCTAATATTTATGCTGGTTTCTTCATTCGTTGTCATGGTTTACCTGTCCTGAATTGAGTATTGAGAACACCGCCATCTGGGTCGGACTGCCAACTTCCTCATCCACCGGGCCGATTGATTCCAACCGCACGGTATATCCGAATTGTTCGGCTACCCGCTCTGCCCATGTCTGAAACTCTGCCCGTGTCCACTCGAAGCGGTGGTCGCGGTGGCGGAACTTCCCGGCGGGCAGCGTCTCGAAGCGCACGTTGTATTCGGTATTAGGCGTCGTGACGATCACCATGCCGGGCCGTGCAAACTCGAATACCGCCCGCTCCAATGCGGCCAGCCGGTAGGGATCGAGATGTTCGATCACCTCGACCAGCGCGGCGGCATCGTAGCCGTACAGCCGTTCATCGCGGTAGGTGAGCGCCCCCTGGATGAGTTGGACACGCGCCTGTTTAGCTGGTGGCAGGCGATCCAACCTCAAGCGCCGGGCGGCCTTTTGTAATGCCCAGTGTGAAACGTCCACCCCCACAATCTCAGTGAACTGCTTATCCGCCAGCAGTCGTTTGATCAGGTTGCCTTCGCCGCAGCCCAGGTCGAGTACACGGGCTGCATCCCCGGCATTCAACGCGGCAACAACGGCGTTCAATCGCTGCTCGTTCAGGCTCAACGGCTTCTCGACTGCCTCTTCTTCCTGGTCTTTCTTTTCTTCCTGCTCCTCCTGGTCGGGGGTATCTTCGGCCAGCCTCGCCAGCGCCTCGCGCACCAGTGATCCGCGACGCTTCAAATAACGCCGGGTGATAAAGTTGCGCTCCGGGTGATCGGCTAACCAGCCTTCGCCCCGGCTCAGCAGTTTTTCGACCTCATCCTGGCCGATGTAGTAGTGCTTATCGGCATCCAGCACCGGGATGAGCACATACAGGTGGGTCAGCAGGTCGGCTAAGCGCACCGTCCCGGAGAGGGTCAGGGTGTAATAAGGGCTCTGACCCCAGTCCGGGAAGTGTGGATCAAGTGCGAATCCTTCGGCTTCAACAACGTACCCCAACGGCTCGAATAG
>JBNKDD010000172.1:0-12062 GCA_050288085.1 Anaerolineae bacterium | reverse complement strand
AGCGGGATTTTTCTGGCCTTTTTTATACCGATGCTCGTAGTCAGCCCATTGGCCGGGCAGTTGGTGGACCGGTTCGACCGGAAAAAATTGATGATCGCCAGCGAACTGCTCTCGGCAGGGGCGATCACCGGGCTGATCTTTGCCCGGCAGTTGTGGTTGATCTATGGGCTGCTGGCCCTGCAAGCGATCTTCGGCACAGTGATGCAGCCTGCCCGCCTCGCCGCGCTGCCCAGCCTAGTTGATCGGGATGACCTGACACGGGTGAATGCCTTCTTGCAGCAGCTTGCCGCCGTGATCAAGGTGATGGGGCCAATGCTGGCGGGTTTGCTGCTGGCGGTGATGCCGCCGCAGATGACGATGGTTCTCGACGTGGTGTCCTTTATCCTGTCAGCGTTGATCCTGACCCGGCTGCCCGCTCTACTGCCGGAGGCTGAACCTGATCGCGTGGGTGAGGAAGCTGCTCCTCCGTCCGAGAAGCTGTTGGCCGTCATGCGGCGGATTCCTCTCCTGATCCTGTTATTCGTGGTGATGTTCTTTGGGATCATGATCATTATGAGCCTGGACATCCTGTTTCCGATCTATGTGCGGGACATTCTGCTGGTGGGAGAAAGCTTGATGGGTCTGCTGATCGGGCTGATCGGGTTGGGGTCGGTGGGGGCGACCGTCCTGCTGTTGGCCCGAAAAGGCGAAGCAACGGTGTGGCAGGCGTGGCGGGATGTCGTCCTGGCGATGGTGTTCCTGGGTCTGCTCCAGATTGCCTTTGCGGCGGCGGCTTATCTGACCGATGTCTCGCTCCGGCGATGGGTGGTGCTCACCGGTTCCCTGATTGGCGGGTTGGGCAATGGGTTACTGCTGGTTCAGGTCGGTACCCTGATGCAGCTCCTCTCCCCGGAGAGCCTGTTGGGACGGATCGGCGGCGTTTTCCAGGCGGTGATGGTTGGCGGGCAGTTGCTGACCACGTTGGCGCTGCCGCTGCTGGTTCCGGGCTTGCTTCCAATCGGAACATTCTTTATCATAGCCTCCGGGTTATATGTGCTGTTGATCATGATCACGGTGATCATTTTGTTCAAAAAGCGGCAGAACACGGAGCATTCCCTGCAAATTGCCACCACATGAGGTATATGATGTCTGAACAAATAGGCGGGTCGGGCTGGGCGGTGATCCAGTCGATGGCGATTGAACTGGATATTGCCCTGGGGATAGTCAGTGGTAAAAAGCCGATGATCATGAGCCAGTTGGCGATTGATCTGCTGGAGGCTGTCCCAGCCGATTGGCAGGCTGAGTGGGTGACTATGATGGGAGAGCCGCGTGTTCTCCCCGCTGTGATCGAATCGGCGGCCCTGTTAGCCGGGACGATTGCGGAGCGAGATTATCACGATGCTACCCTGCCAATCCGGGAATTGACGACTGAAGCGGCGCTGAAAACCGTCAGCCAACGGGCAGGGCTTTACGGGTTGGTACCTGATGCCGATCTGTCTTCTGCCGGTCAGATTGTTGATCTCAATGTGCGGTTATTCACATATCTGATGGCCGGGCTTGGGTTTGATATCAGCGAACGGGCACCGAGCCTGAGAATCGAACAACAGGCCATGGTGCGCATTCTCCGCGATGGGGATTTGCATACGCGTTTCTGGCATTGGCTGGATCGGTTTTATTACGAATGCTACCGCCCCATTCGGGATACTTACGCCGAGATTGCCGAGCGCTATGAACAGCAAGCCATTACGATGCTGGGCGAGCGCGAACATGATCATGCTGCACCTGATCTGAGCTGGCTTTCCCCTCGCAATCCCCTACAGATTCATCCCTCGCTGCGTGAAGCGGTCGAAGCGGAACGGCTGCGGGTGATGTTCGTTTCTACGCCCTTTGAAATGGTTGATTTCTGGGAATTGCAGCCTGGACTGCTGCTTACCTCCTTTGCTGAGGAGGGTGTCCTGTTCGAGCGGTTTCAGGCTCTGGTGGATGATCTCGCCCGCCGGGTCAAAGCGGTGTCCGATCCAACCCGGCTGATCATCCTGCGTTTGATCCGGAACTTTGGGCTGACCAATACGGAAATTGCGGCCTTTGTTGGGGTGTCTCGGCCAACCATCAGCGAACACGTCAGGATTTTGCAAGAGGCCGGATTGGTGCATTCTCACAAAGAGGGCCGGATTACCAAACACCAGATCAACAACAAGGCGATCTGGGAACTGCTTGACGATCTGCAAGATATGCTTGATCCCCCGCCACGCGGCAGTGACAAGCCACAATAATTAACCCCCTGCCAATGCTGTGCATCCTTTGCAAAGGGGGGCGAATCGCGATGAGCGCGCCAGCGCGAACGGCGATGGGGGGGCCAAACTTTGAATACACCATAAAAACTGTAATAAGTAGATTTTTGTTATATTTATCTTTATAATAAGATTGGCTGATGGCCCAGCTTTGCGGCAGTTCACCTCCGCATCGATGCAAATTACCGCCATCGCTCTGTGGAGGTTTATGGATTCCCCATTTGTTGTCGCGCCGCCGGAACGTGTCCCGGCAGGTACTCATACTCAGGACTACGCTACTTTAAAACGCCTGGCGAAGCAGGACGGATTGTTCAAGCGGAAGCCGGTGTTCTACACGATTGTTGGATTGGAGCCGGTGCTGATGCTGGCCGCCAGCGCTTTGTTTTTGCTGCTGGTCGATAATTTCTGGCTCCAGCTTATCAATGCCGGAGTAATGTCGCTGGCCTTTGTCCGGGCCGGGTTTATGATGCATGACTGCGGGCATCGACAGGTGTTCAAGAAGCCCCGGCACAACGATCTGCTTGGCTTGTTCTTTAGCAATTTGCTGCTCGGCTCCTCGATCAGTTCGTGGCGAGTGCGCCACAATGAGCATCATGCCCACACCAACGAGCTTGGAGTTGATCCGACGCTTGAGATTCCGCTGTGGGCGTGGATCGAAGAACAGGCCCGCGAGAAAAAAGGGATCGTCCAGTTCTTCATGAAGTATCAGGCGTTGACCTTTTTCCCGGTGTTGAGTTTATCGGCGTTCTTTCAGGTGTTTGCTGCCGTCCGTGACGTGTTCTTTGGGGAGCGGGTGCAGGATCGCGGCCTGCAAGCCCTGTTCCTGATTCTGCACTTTGTCCTGTACTTCGGGCTGCTGTTTATCGCGCTGCCCTGGTGGCAGGCGTTGATCTTCTTCTTTGTCCATCACACAATAACCGGCTTGCATCTGGGCTTATCGTTCGCCCCGAATCACAAGGGAATGCCGGTGGTTGATCCCGATCACGAACTGGACTTTCTGTACGTTCAGGCGGTGACGACTCGCAATGTGATTCCCGGCCCGGTGATCGATTATCTGTACGGGGGGCTGAATTATCAGATCGAGCATCACCTGTTCCCCGGTATGCCGCGCATCAACCTGGGTAAAGCCCGGAAGATTACGAAGCAGTTCCTTGAGGAGCGGGGGATTCCCTATTACGAGACGGGGATGTTCCGGTCGTATGCTGAGATATTGAGTTATATGCATGCGGTGGGTAAATCACTGCGGCTGGAAGGTCGGGTCAGGAAAGCCCAGTTAGCGAGTTAGGGGAATTAGAGAGGGCGCAGCATGCTGCGCCCCTACGAAACATATCTGAAGTTACCTGCGCCGGTCTTTGCTTTGCTGCTCCAATTGGGCGGCCCGTTCAATCGGGTCTACGTAGCGACCGCCACCCTTCCGGCGGGTTTGCCGACGGGTGATCGCTTCGTCGATTTCCTGGTTCAGCACCATCGGGTCATCGACGGCGAAGATCAGACCGACACTCTCCGCGAAGAGATATTTGCTCCACAGCAACTTTAGCAGGCGCAGCTCAAGCGGCCAGGATTTCAGATCGACGACCGTGCAGGGGTTATCCAACAGGGGTTCAAGCAGGGCATATTCACCAGCTTTTAGACTTTTAGCCGGGTAGTAGGCAGCGACCGTCGTCAGGCGGCGGTTGATGATCCGCC
This sequence comes from Anaerolineae bacterium, assembly GCA_050288085.1. Classification (GTDB taxonomy): domain Bacteria; phylum Chloroflexota; class Anaerolineae; order Aggregatilineales; family UBA3940; genus JBNKDD01. The sequence continues at coordinate 8,106 of JBNKDD010000172.1, read as the reverse complement.
CGTAGGAAATATCAAGTGAGAGTAAACCGGCCCGCACCCGGAGAGCCTTCGGGCGTACCTGAACACTGCTGCGCCGGGCGATGAAGATCATCAGGATATATAATGCTACACTGACCGCGATCATCAGGAGCAGGAAGGTGCGTCCCTCCCACATGGCACTCATCAGGGCGCGATTGCCTCCCTGGAAGATTGAGCTGTTACCTAACCAACCCAGGACCAGCAGGAATATTCCAACCAGTGCAATAAATAAAGGTGTGGTTCTCAGCCGCTGCCCGATGCGATAGTAAACGAGCAAACGGTGAGGCGCAAACTTTTTTCTATTTTTCTTTGCCACTACTCTTTTCCTTCTGGACATATAGGAATGGTGAACGAGAAGGTCGTTCCGTCTCCCTTTTTGCTTTCAACCGATATCTCGCCGCCCTGCATCTCGACCAGGTTTTTGGTAATCGCCAGGCCCAGACCCGTGCCGGGTTGGTCGCGGACGTAGGCATCTTCAGAGCGCCAGAATTTGTTGAACAGCTTCTCAACCTCTTCTTCAGTCATCCCGACACCGCTATCCTTCACCCGGCAGGTGATGGTTTCAGCGTCGTTCTGAGTCTGGATGGTGATCGTCCCGCCGTTGGGCGTGTACTTATAGGCATTGCTGATCAGATTGGTCAGTACCTGCTGGACCCGCCGGGGGTCAGCTTTGACATAGGGCAGGTCATCCGGGATGTCAACCACCAGCTTATGTTCACGGTTGTCAATTTCTGCCTGAAGAGGCGAGATTACCTCCTGCACCAATGATTTGAAATCTACCTTTTCCTCGATATCCATCTGGAGCCGCCCGCTCTCAATGCGCGAGATGTCGCTCAGGTCGCTGATCTGGACGCTCATCCGCTGGATGCTGCTCTGGATAATTTCGAGGAACCGGAGCTGCTTTTCGTTCAGGTCCCCGCCCATTTCCATCATTTCGGCATAGCCTTTGATCGAGGTCATCGGCAGGCGCAGCTCGTGGGTCATGACCGATACAAACTCGGTTTTGGCCTGGTTCGCTTTCTGGACGGCTTCATAGAGCCGGGCGTTCTCAATAGAGATAACAGCGTGATCGGCCAAACGTGACACGAATTCCATGTCGTCCCGTTCAAAGTCGCTGCCGTCCTTGCGGTTGAGGGCGATCACGCCGATGATGCGGCCTTCCCGCTGAAGGGGGACGGTCAGCAAACCGGAGATGGTGGTCGGTTCACGGCTGCCTTCTACCAGAGCTTCAACGCGGCCCGGTGCTTCGCCGTGCTGGGCGATGATCTTGGTCTGGCCTTCTTCAATGTCGATCAGGCCGATAATGCCATCGGTGGCTTTGGTTGACCTGACCGCCCAATCAAGGGTCAGGCCCATCACTTTGTTGAAGTTCAGGGTTTCGTTAAGCTGGCGGTTGATCTCCTGCATGGTGGAGAGTTCTTCGACACGGGCGGCCAGCGCTTCGTCCGTCATGGTAAAGAGCCGGGCGTTCTCGATGGCGATAGCAGCCTGGGTCGCGAAGGCGGACAGCATATCCAGGTCGGCTTCGTCAAAGACGCCGCTGCGGACCCGGTTATCGACGTAGATCACGCCGATATTTTCGCCCCGTGCCCGCAGGGGTACGCATTGGATCGAGCGCAGGGAATGGGCCACAACGCTGGCCTGGGCTGCAAAGCGGGGGTCTTCGGTGGCGTTGGTGGTGACAACCTGTTCGCCGGTATCAGCCACGATTTTGATCACACTCCGGCTGATGGCGAACTCTTCCGCTTCGTTAAGGGTTTCCTTATCCACATTGCGGGCTGCTTTGAACTCAAGCTCTCCCTCTTGATCGAACAGCATCAGAAAACCCCGCTCGGCCCCGGTCAGTTTGATGATGGCGTCCATGACCTGATCCAGCACTTTGTCCAGTTCAAGCGAGGAGCCGATCACCTTGCTGACCTCATACAGGGCGGCAAGACGGCCTTGTTGGTCGCTGGCTTTGTGATCGACGATCAGGGTATCGAGGAGGGTTCCCAATTCGTTCAGCCGGGCATTCCAGTAATCTTTCTCGATCATGCTGGCCCGAAGCTGACTTTTTAGCAAATCTATCGTCTGGCGGGCGCTAGCCAGATCACGTGCTGTCTTCTGCCTATCAATAGGTGACGGGTCCATGGGTTGCTCTTCCTTCTCGCTCCAGCAGTGTTCGTTTGCCTCAGTTCTCCCTGTCCTCGCCCTGATGATCGGTTTTACAGATCATCTGCCCCGCAGATGATCTGCCTAACCGATATCCAGGGTACGTTCTATTGTATGTTATTTCTCGTTAACTCGATACTTCCACCTGGCTGATCCAATACAGGCCAGACGGGTCACGTCCGGCGATGCCCAGTTGGAGCGCCGGTTGGCCCGTTTCCGGGTCAACAAAGGCCAATGCCAGGTGATAAGTGCCGGGTTCGATCCCGGCGGGTAGGGTCACTAACTCGGTGAATTCAATCGGGCCACCCGGTAACCAGGTCGTGACATCAGCCTGGAGCGGCCAGGCGGCGGCTGTCTCTCCATTGGAGTCGAGCAGGTATACGGTCAGCGGGTAGGCTTGATAAGATGGTGCAGAGCCGACGTTTTCCCACTGCATGGTCAGGGTGAGCGGCTCACCGGGGGCGACTTCGCGTTCGTGGCGAAGTTCGCGTAGTACTAACCGGTAGCCGGTGACCTTCAGCATATCGAGCATTAAGGTGGTATCACCCTGTCCGGGGAAGTTATCGTGGATGACCGAGCCGTGCATCTCTATGATGAAATCATGCGCCCGTTTCAGGCTGTCATCGTCCGAGGCATCGGAGGACATTTCAAAGACAATTGGCTCGGTTTGCCAGATGTCCTGCACGATTGCGCCGATATCCTGCCGGTAGGAGTCATGAAAGTTTTTGGGGCCAAGTGCGTCGTGGCGGATTCCGATATCACGACGCCGGTTGGCGAACATCCATTTCAAGGTCTGATCATAGAAGGGTGTATAGGGTATCAGCAGTTGAGTGGACTGGAAACCGGTGTAGGAATAGGTCACCTGCTTGACCGTACCATCAGCCCTGGTGCAGGGACGGGTATCACTGCCGCCGATGTACATTTCGACGATCCGGGCGCGGGCATGGAAATCAAGCGTCTCTTCGCTGGAAGCGTCGTATTGCGGCGTGTGCCACTCCCCAAAGTAGCCATAGCTGCGGATATCGATAAAGGTCACCTGGGGGTCACCATCGTATTTTTCACGCAGGGCATCGATGAAGCGACCGTGTTCTTCCAGGAATACGCAGCTTGTGTAGACCGGCTCGTTGGCCTCTTCGCCGTCCACGGCATAGGTATAAACAACCGGCGCTCCCTTATCGACTACCCACTGCGGGACGGCCTGACCTGTCCCCCAGGGGGGGGTGCTGGTCGTTTTGATCCCAAAGCTGATGCCGGGAGCCGTCTCACGCATTTCTTCAATCAGGCTCCAATCGTAGACTCCCTCCGCCGGGTTGAGTTCGACCCACTCCGGGCGGCGGTAAGCGACCATCTGCGGGAAGCGCGGCTCGAAAGGATCTACATCCTGCCAGCCGATATTGGGGTTTGCCAGGTAATCGTCAACCTCCGGCGGGTGGCTGATCACCCAGCTGCCTTCCTCGGTCAAGACCGGGGTAGGGACAGCGTTCGGCGTGATCTCGATGCCGGGGATCAGGGTCGGCCCCAGGGTGGGAATAGGCGGCACGGTGCTGGCGATTGTTGGGGTGGGTTGGTTGGTTGCTGCCACCACCTCATCGGCGACCCGTTTTTTGGAAACGAATGAACTGATGATCAGATAAGTGAACAGGAGAATCAACGCTCCTGCGGTTATTCGGAATACCGTCCGGCCTAATTGGTCGGTCAGGTCGATCTTGTCGGGCTTTTTACTATCAAACACAGCAATCTATTTCACCTCCACTTTGCTTATGTGATAATAGCCCGCTGCGTCGCGCCCGGCAATGGCAAGCTGCAAAGCCGGGGTTTTTGTGCCGGGATAGGTCAGGGCGACGGCCAGATCATAAGTGCCCGCCGGAACCGAATCGGGCATGGTGAAGGTTTCATCGATGTTAACCGGGCTGTTGGGATACCAGCCACGTACATAAGCCTGCGGCTCCCAGGATGTGACCACCGCTCCATTAGAATCGAGCAGCGCTACCAGCAGACCATAATTCCGGTAAGTTGGAGCGGTGCCGACATTCTCCCAGGTCATGACCAGGGGCATGCTCTCGCCCCGGCCAATCTGACTCGGAGCGCTAAAAGAGCGCAGCACGTAGCGATAGCCAACCGAGAACATCATGTTTCGGATTGCTGCGGTGTCACCTGACCCGGCGAAATTATCGTGAACGACGCTGCACATGGTGCGCCTGCACAGGTCAATGGCGTTGTTCAGTTCTTCCTGGCTGTTGGCGTAGCTGCAAAATTCAAAGGCGACCGGCGCGGTGGCGTTGTGAGCGGTGAAGGAACCGATGTACTTTTCGACGTTGCCCTGATGGCCTGCCGGGCCGAGGCAGTCGTGCCGGATTCCGAGGATCGGATTACTGCGGGCCATCACCCACTCGATATCCCAGTGCCAGGAGAATGTATAGAGCACCGGGGTATATTGGAAACCGGGGTGACTGTAGGAGGAGGTCGATTCGCTGCCATCGAGGTTGTTGCAGGTGTGCGATCCGCTGCCGCCCACCCAGGTATCGATAATGTGAACGCGGGCTTCTTCATCGTGGAGCATTGCTTCGTTTTCGAGTCCTTCGCCTGTCCACTCGCCATAACGCCCATAGCTCCGAATGTCGATCGCAAAGATGCGCGGGTCGCCGTCGTATTGCTCACGGAGAGCATTGACGAATAAATCGTGGGCCTCCAACCAGACGCAGTTGGCATAATCCGGGTCGTAGCCCTCTTCGCCGTCGAAGTTGCGGAGTTCGACTTTTGCGCCCTCATCCTGTACCCACTGAGGAATCACCACATTACCTTGATAGGGCCGCGATCCCATCACGATTCCAAAGTGACACTGCCCGCCATTGGCTGCCGCGCTGCCGCACAGAGCCTCGATTTTGCCCCAATCGTAGACTCCGCGGGCCGGATTGAAGTCGGCCCAATTCCAGCGGCGGTAAGGCGTTGATTCGGGGATGCGCGGGCTGTTGACCTCGTGAGCTTCCTGCCAGCCCATGCCGGGGTTGGTCAGGTAATCCTTTAGCTCAGATGGGTAGACGCTGTTCAGGCCCGCGGGGCCAGCAGGCAGCGGAGTGTTGGCCGGGGTGAGGACCTGGGTAAGGACTTCTTCGATGGTTGCCATTGGCGTATTGGTCATCGCTTCTGCTGTCGGGGCAACGGTCGGCGTGAAGGTGACCGGGCTGAAGGTCGGGGAAGGCGCATCAGACAGCGACGTTGGGGTGATGGTTGGGACTTCTTCCGCCGTCCGTGCATTGCGCAGGGTGTAGAATCCGACCATGCCGATCAACAGTGCTCCGGCTAACAGGCAGGCTCCGATAAAGAGAATGATGATGAATGTAGTGGTTGTGGGTTTATTGTTATCCGACGGGGACTCTATCATGCTCATCTCCACAAAGTAAGTACCCCCAGCCTCTTAGGGGGGAATCGATTGGGTGTGTACTCCTGCGATTATAACGATGTCCCATCAGCCAGAGGATACAATAATCTTTCAATCTTTGCGGGGCTGGATCCCACCTCACCCCTGATCTCACGCGTACTAACGCGTTCGATCTTTCCCCTCTCCGATCTGCAAGCAGATTCTGGAGAGGGGAGGGAGAGCCGCCAGGGGCGGTTCGGAAGGGGGTGAGGTGAGTTTGTTTACCGGAAGACCGGGCTGCCCAGAGCGGCCACGCAGGGTGAATCCGGCGGTTTCGATGGGTCATTCAGGAAAGCGAGGCTTAATTCCATGCCGCAGGATCCGGCTCGCAGTACCCAGTGACCGGCGTGAGGGAATTCGAAGTAGGTGCTGTTGGGCAGCGTTTGGGCTGCCATCTGTCCCCACTCCGGCGGCGTGATCGGGTCGAAGTGACCGGCCAGGATCATGACCGGTACATCGCTGGTAACCGGCTGGTTCTCAATCGGGTTGGGCGGATCGGGACTCCAACTCTCGCAGACGGTGTACAATGCGCGGTTGTTCAAGGCGAAGAACTCCCCGATTTGCGGCTGTGCACCGGCAGCGATAGCCAGAAAATCGTCATAGGTGCTGAAGGGTATCTCCTCGTTGCACTGCACTGATAGGCCCATCCCGCGCCCGTTTGAGTGGCCGAAATAAAGCTGGAGCCGTTCGGCGAGGTAGGCGTAATTGCCGTCCCGCACATCGAAAATAAAGCCGGGCATGGTGACCAGCACCTCGTCGTTGTACAGCCCCAGGAACAACACGTCGATCAGGATGCCGCCGGTCAGCTTGACCTGGCGGGTTTCGCCGGTTTCCGGGTCGGGGACGGGAACCATCACCGGGTTGGCGTTGAGTTGATCAACCAGCGTGTAGAAGGTGTTCCGCAGGTCAGGGTAGGCGGCGTTGCAATTCGGGTCGGCGGCACAGGCATCAAACAGCGCGTTGAAAGCTCGCTCGGCATTCGGCGCTAAACCGGTGTAGAGATTGGCCTGCGGCGGGTAGACCGAGTCCAGGATCACGCTGCGGATTTCTTCCGGGTGATCGCGGAGGATGGTCAGCGCCAGCCGGGTGCCATAGGAGACGGCGTACAGGTTGATCTTGTCATAGCCGAGCACAGTCTTCAGGTCGATCACGTCGGCGGCCAGGGCGGCGCTGTTGTAGGCTTCCAGGTCGAAGCCCTGCGCGATCAGGTTATCCCGGCAGCGGGCAAAGGAATCGACTTCCAGGGTGTAGGCGGTTTCGCTGCCTAAGCCTGCTTCCATCATTTCCGGCGATTCTTCGTCACGCTCCCAGCAGTTCAGCACCGGTTCGGAATAACCTACCCCGCGCGGGTCGAAGATAATGAAATCACGCTGGGTCAGGAATTCCTGGAAATTCTCGTTGAAGTAGTACCAACTCAGGTCAAGCGATGGGCTGCCGGGGCCGCCCGACAGATGCACAACCGGGTCGGGGGCCGCGTTGGGATTATTGCTCCGAAAGATGGCGACGTGAACCCGGATCGTCCGGCTGTCGGCTTTATAGCGGTTTTCCGGCACGATCAGATCGCCGCAGTCCACATCATAACCCGGTGGGATAGAAAAACGGCAGTCCCCCACCTCGAACTGCGGCTGGTAGGCGATGGTCGCTGCCGGGGCCTCGGTTGCTGGCGGATCGGTCGGGAGGAACTCTGGAGTCGGTGTCGCCTCCGTCGTTACCTCCGGCACTGGAGTCGGCTCCGGCGACATTGCCGGTAGGGTGCAGGCCAACCCACCAAGACAAATCGCCAGGAGCAAAAGCCCCAGGCGATTGATTGTATTGGTGTGCATGGTTATTTCAACCGGAACGACGAGGCGATCAGGGTGCTGAAGTTGCCCGCATCGTCGGTGAAACTGATCGCATAAATCCGGTTATTGCCCGGAATGAACCAGACGGTCAACCCATTGCTGGCGACGGCTTCCGTTCCCTGATAGGCACCCAGGGTTTTACCCTCGGTGGTATAGGTCTGGCCGGGAGCCTCGGCGGCCATCACGGCTTTGATCGTGGAGGACATGCTGGCACCCTCTATCACGCGGATGAAGCCCTTGCCGATTCCGCTGCCCGACGTAAAGCGCACGTTTTCCTCTTCGTCGTCGTCCCAGTTCCACAGGTTCAGGAGGTCAACTTCGTATGGATATTTATCGCTGTAGTAGTTCAGCACCAGGGAGGTATTCTGGTCAAAGCGCTCGACGTACATAAAGTCGGCCCAGTAATAGTAATCTCCCAGGTTGTCGGTATAGGCCCGCAGTTGAAACTGATCGCCCTCCTTGGGGGGATTGTTGGGCCATTTGTCGGCACCCGGTACGTACAGACCAACACTGAACGAGCCATTCTCGTCGGTGGTGATCTCAAAATAGGGTTCGTCGCCGATGGTGCCATTCCGGGCTGTCCAGTAGAGGAAAACATCCTCATTCGGTTCAAAGCCATCGCCCTTGACCATGATCAACTCGCCGGGTTCACCCATCTGTGGATCGATGCTCACGCCG
>JBNKDD010000171.1:0-12223 GCA_050288085.1 Anaerolineae bacterium | reverse complement strand
GGTGGATATCTGATCTTATTGGTATTTGGCAAGTCACTCTTGCAGCTCGTTATTGGTTATGGTGCGGTGAATTCAGAAAATGTGTTACAACTATGGTGGATACTGGTCATCCTGGTCGGCTTTGTGTTTGGCTCGGCTTCCGGGCATATTCTTGCTACAGCTTTCTATGCCAAAGGTAATACAGTAACCCCCACCACTATCCAGGTATTAACTTATACGGCAGGCATTGTGCTTAAAACCGTGGGGTTTCTGAAGTTCGGGCTTTTTGGTATCGCAGCCGCGACGAGTATTTACTATATAGTCAATAATGTTCTGGCATTTATTTATCTGGAAAAAGAGCTGCACCACAACATAGTCGAAGACAGCCCATAAAACAATAAGGTAAATAAGCAATATGTGTGGTATCTGTGGCATTAAAACACGGTCAAGTGAGCAGCCCCCCGAAGCCTTACTCCGGGATATGGCAGGCCGTCTTGCACATCGCGGCCCCGATGACGAGGGATTTTTAACCCAACCGGGTATTGGCCTGGGTTTTCGGCGCCTGAGTATTATCGATGTAGCGGGCGGACACCAGCCAGTCCACAGTGAAGATAAACAAGTTTGGGTGATCCTCAACGGAGAGATTTACAACTATATCGAACTGCGGGCCACGTTGGAGAAACAGGGACACACTTTTTATACCAACGGCGATACCGAAACAATCGCTCATGCCTATGAACAATATGGTTTGGATTTCGTCCACAAGCTGCGCGGGATGTTTGCCGCAGCCATATGGGATGCTTCAAAACAGCGTCTTGTGTTGGCCCGCGACCGAATCGGAAAAAAACCGCTATATTATGCCGAGCGTGACGGTCAACTCGCCTTCGCATCGGAAGTCAAGGCTTTGTATCCCTGGCCGCGCCTTAATCCAGAGGTAGACTACGCTGCATTGAGTCACTATCTCAGCCTGTTGTATATCCCTGCCCCACTGTCAATCCTCAAAGATGTCTTCCGACTGCCCCCCGGCCACATGTTAATTGTGACTCCTGACAAAATCACCCTGCATGATTATGGGCGATTCAAGCTGCCGGAACGTCCGCTTGACATCAGCCTTGAAGAAGCACAAGAACGGCTTGACGAACTGCTGCTGGAAGCTACCCGAATCCGGCTGCGGAGCGATGTACCACTTGGAGCATTCCTCAGCGGCGGGGTGGATTCAAGTGCAGTGGTCTATTATATGCAACGGGCCAATGTCGGACACCAGACTCAGACCTATTCAATGGGTTTCGAAGACGCTTCTTTCGATGAACGCCAATATGCCCGTGCGGTTGCCAATCGACTGGACACCGACCATCATGAAGAACTGGTTACCCCGGTCAGCGAGCAGATGCTTCTCGATTTGATCTGGTATATGGATGAGCCGTTCGGGGATTCATCTTCTATCCCAACCTACCTGGTTTCCCAGGCCGCCCGCCGCCACGTGACGGTTGCTCTCTCCGGCGACGGCGGCGATGAGTTATTCGCCGGATATAACCGTTATATAGCTTTAGAACTGGTTGATCAGGTAGCCCGGAAAACACCAGGGTGGCTCCGGCGATTCGGACGCGGGACGGCGCAACTGGCTTATCAGGCCATACCCGATGATCTGACCCGCTATGCCAAACCACTTCGATTAGCTTTGCTTGGCCTGGATATGACACTGCTCGATCCACCGGCGCGGGTCGCCCCGATTGAGCGTTATTTCAGCCAGGATGAGAAGCTATCCTATCTAACCGGTGATGCCCTCGCTGCATTGGGGAATATGCCATCTTCTGAAAGTTGGATGACGGAGCAGTATGGTGCGGCAGCAGAAACCAGAAACCAGAATGATCCGTTGGCAGCCTACCTATATGTTGATACGCTCTACAGTCTGCCAGACGACATGCTCACAAAAGTAGACCGCATGGCAATGGCGAACGGCCTCGAAGTACGCTGTCCCCTACTTGATCAAGAGGTAGTTGATTTCGTCCTCAGCCTGCCCAGGGAGTTCAAAATCCATAAACGTGATCGCAAGATCATCCTGAAACGACTGATGGCTGACCGTCTGCCAAACGAGATTATGTATCGCCCCAAGATGGGCTTCAGCGTCCCCTTCGGCCCCTGGTTGACGAGTACCTTCCGCCCGTTGGTAGAAGATTGCCTGTCTGCGGACAGTCTCCGTAACCGGGGAATCTTTGCGGTTGAACCGACCATAGCCCTGCGGGACTCGGTGCTGCGTCATCCAACCGGCGAACACAACAGGATGAGCGAGACACAGCGTTGGCACAGAGTCTGGTTAATCCTGGTCTTTGAGCTATGGGCCAGGCGCTTTCTGGATGGGAAATCCTGATGCGAGTTTTGGTTATCACCACAGAATATCCCACTCCTGACATGCCGGGTGACGGAGTATTTATCTTCCGTCAGATTAGAGCCTTGCGCGATGCCGGAGTAGAGGTTGATGTTCTAGCCTTCCGAAGCCAGGGTAATCCCATCAACCACTTCCGAGCCGGGCGCAAACTGCGTCGTATGCTTCGCGAGAAAGACTATGATTTGATACATGGCCATTTTGCCCATTCGGTGATCGGGGCCAGACTTCAATTCAAACTGCCAGTTATCGTCACCTATCGTGGTGATGAGGCTTACGGAATCGTATCGCCAAAAGGGAAATACACGGTTAAGGGTTTCATCCTTAAACTGATCGCTCAGATAATCGCCCTCTCGGTTGACGAGTTGATTGTTGTCTCTGAGGCGATGGGACAGCGAATCTGGCGCAGAAACTATACAGTGATCCCCTCTGGCCTGAAGCTTGACCTTCTCAAACCCATCCCGCGAGATGAGGCCCGGCAAAAACTCGGCTGGGCACTGGATCAGCCAGTAGTATTGTTTGCCGTTCTTGATATCACCAGCCCTCGGAAACGGTATCCCCTGGCAAGGGCCGCTGTAGATCTCGCGAATCAGGAACTCGATGTACCAGCCAAACTGCGGGTCGCGACCGGTTTATCACCGGAGGAGATGCCCCTCTATCTGAACGCCAGCGACGTTCTATTACTAACCTCCAGGCATGAGGGATCACCTAACGTTGTCAAGGAGGCACTGGCCTGCAATGTGCCGGTTGTATCGGTAGATGTTGGAGATGTCCGTGAACGGCTGGAGGGTGTGAGCTATAGTGCTGTTTGTGAAGACACGCCAGAAGCTCTAGCCGCAGCTCTCGTTCCTTTGCTGCGTGAACCCCAGCGATCTAATGGTCGGCAAACCGTTGAATGGTTGTCCGATCCCTTACTGGCTCAAAAAGTGATTGAGCTTTATCACAAGGTGTTGGAGCGTAATGCCTGACCGTGAGTGGCCGCCGATATCGATTATCATGCCGGTGCGGAATGAGGCTGATTACATAACGCGCAGCCTGACGGCGCTGCTCGATCAGGATTATCCCAGCACGATTGAGGTGCTCTGCATTGACGGAATGAGCGATGACGGCACACGGGAGATCATCACGCAGATCGCTGAAAGCCATTCAGGTGTGCGCCTCCTGGACAATGTACAGCGCATTACCCCCCCGGCATTGAATCTCGGAATCAAGGCGGCACAATATGACTTGATCGCCCGGATGGATGCCCATACCCGACCGGCACCGGATTATTTGCGGCGCTGCGTCGAAGTGATGGAACAGAGCGGGGCCGACTGTGTCGGTGGGCGCTGGGATTATATCGGCGAGACGTACATAGCCCGTGCCATTGCGGCGGCAATGGAATCGCCATTCGGGGCCGGGACTGCCCAGTGGCGAAGCAGCGATCAGCCGGGAGATACCGACACCGTCCCGTTTGGGTTCTGGCGAAAAGCGGATATCCTGGCGGTGGGTGGGTTTGATGAGAACCTTGTCCGCAACCAGGATTACGAGTTTAACTATCGCTTCCGGGCGAGTGGGAAACGAATTTACTATTCGCCTGAGATCGTAACGATGTATTATTCGCGCCAGGATTTAGCGGCGCTGTGGCGGCAGTATATTCAATACGGCATCTGGAAAGCCCGCGTGTTGAAAATGCACCCCGAATCGTTCCGGCTCCGGCATGGGATCGCACCCCTGTTTGTGGCCGGGTTGGTGATCGGGGCGATCCTGTCACCGGTCTGGGGGGGATTCCGGTGGGTGTATGGTGGGACGATTCTGGTTTACCTGCTGCTAGCACTGGTCTTTGCCCTCCAGCAGGCAGCCCGACATGGTTGGCAATACCTTCCCGCGATTTTACTGGTGTTTGCGATCCTTCACCTTTCGTGGGGAATCGGGTTCTTTATCGGTGTGTGGCACTGGTGGGTGCGGAGGCAGGATGAGCGAGAATCATAATCACCGTCGAGGCTGGCAGCTCCCCATTTCTGAGCGGCGCTTGCTGATCGGTTTTGGTGACCTGTTAGCCGTCAATGCCGCGGTGTTGATCTCCCTACGCATCTGGTCGATTGTCGGCGAGCGCCATTTCGGTTGGGCGTTTATCCTCTCGCAGTTCCATTGGTTCATCATTTTGAGCTTGCTGTGGCTGGTCTTAGCCACCTCGAATGACTTCTACAACCTCGATCTGAGCGCTAACTGGCTCCGCAGCCAGGGCCGCCAGTTGACGATCACCTTGCAACTGCTGATCGTTTACCTGGTGATCTTCTTCCTTTCCCCGCGTGATGCGCTACCCCGTCTGTTTATCCTGTATTATGCAATTGCGTCCTACATCCTGATCGCGCTCTGGCGGCTGATGAGGCTGTTCCTGGTCGGGTGGACACAGTCCAGGCGGCGGGTGGTGATCGTCGGGACGGGGTGGCCTGCCAGGGTGATGATCGAAGCATTGGGGCAACATGCCGCCCATGACTACGAGATTGTTGGGGTGGTGGATGAAGCCCTCCCGGTGACGGTTGATGATGTGGTGATCGAGGCCGAGGTGATCGGGGATGGCGGCGACCTGGCCCGGATCGCACAGGAATTGCAGGTAGCCGAAATTATCCTGGCAACCAGTGACCGGGTTGATGGGGAACTGTTCCAGGCGGTGATGGATTGTTATGAACTGGGCATCCCGATCACACCGATGCCGATCCTGTTTGAGCGGCTGACCGGCATGGTCCCGGTTGAATACGTCAGGGGACATTGGAACGTGGTGCTTCCGCTGGAAGGCCGCTCCCCCTTTGATCCTTACCCGGCGCTCAAACGGCTGCTCGATCTGGGGATCAGCCTGTTCGGTTTGCTGTGCTTTGGCCTGATGCTGCCCTTCCTGGCCCTGATCATGATGATCGATTCACCCGGCCCGATCTTCTACCGCCAGGAGCGCGTTGGCAAGGCGGGGTCAACTTTCCAGGTGATCAAGCTGCGCACCATGATTCCCGACGCCGAATCCTACTCCGGCCCGATCTGGGCGATATCCGGCGATTCACGAATTACCCGCGTGGGGAAACTTCTGCGCAAGAGTCGGCTCGATGAAGTACCCCAGTTGATCAATGTGCTGAAGGGCGAGATGAGCATGGTCGGCCCACGCCCTGAACGGCCCTTCTTTGTCGAACGGCTGCAACGGACTATCCCCTTTTACCGCACCCGCCAGGCAATTCGACCCGGTGTGACCGGTTGGGCGCAGATCAACTATGGCTATGGCAGCACTGAAAAGGATGCCCTTACCAAGCTTCAATACGATTTATACTATATCCGCCACCGGTCGCTGATGTTAGATGGTCTGATCCTGCTGCGGACGGTCGGGCGGGTTATTCGATTACAAGGAACCTGATTATGGCACAAGGCAGACTTCTACCTCCGGAATCGGAACTCAACGCGCTCAAAGCAATTGAGGAGAGCATTCAGGCCAGCTTTGGGATGCCGGGCGTCAGTTTTGCTTCCGAGAATCAGACGGTCACGGCGTTATCCGTTCGACACTGCCAGATATCAACCCTGCCTGATGTGATCAGCCAACTGCCCAACCTCCGGCAGTTAGACCTGACCGGCAACCAATTAGCAGAACTCCCGTTATCGGTCAGGAGCCTGACCCGACTTGAAAAACTGGTCCTGGATCGCAATAACTTTACGGTGCTCCAAGAATGGATGGGGGACTTTGCGAATCTCAAAGAACTGCACATCGATCAAAACCGGCTGGAGTCGCTCCCGGTCGGCCTCAACCGGTTGAAAAATCTTGAGGTGTTGAGCGTCCGTGACAATCAACTGCTGGGGCTTCCTGGCTGGTTATGGCAGGCAACTGCCCTGCGGGTCCTGTCTATCGGGCAGAATCCGGTTGCCTCTATCTCGCCGCAGCTTGGCAACCTGGTCAACCTGAACGAGCTATATATCCACGACAACGAACTGGTTGCCCTGCCTGACTCCATCGGCCATCTGACCGCCCTCCATACCCTTGACCTGGGGCATAATCAATTGACGGCACTCCCGGAATCTATCGGGAATTTGACCAACCTCACCCAGTTTCTGTATCTCAGCCATAATCGACTGTCAACGCTCCCCCGGTCAATGGAGCATTTAACCCGGCTAACCTATCTGAATGTCTCTCATAACCAGTTGACATCAATCCCTGATTGGCTGGGCAACCTGACCGAGCTCAGAGAATTACGCCTATACAACAATCAACTGAGGACGCTCCCGGAGTCAATCGGCAGGCTGGCGCATCTGAGGGAACTCTATGTGACGGACAACCAGCTTGAATCTGTCCCGGATTCGATTGGGAATCTGTCAGAGCTGACCCACCTGGATTTGAGGAATAATCAGTTGACCGCCCTACCCTGGACAGTCAGCAACCTGTATCAGCTTACCGACCTGGATTTGCGAGCCAACCAGCTGTTCTCACTCCCGGAGGGGATCGGCAGTCTGCGTGATCTTAGAAAATTGGATTTGCGCTGGAATAAGTTATCGCCGGTTCCCGGCTGGCTTGAACTGCTCGAAGAGCGCGGGTGTACGGTTTATCGCTAGCGCGAAAAAAGCAATGTGGGCCAAACGAGCATAGGCTACCTCCTAACATAACAAGAGAGAAACGCAATGAAGCGAAAACTTCTGGCTGCATGTACAGTCAGCATGTGGATTCTGTTGTGTTCACTTCTGTTTGGGCCAACTGTCCATGCCCAACAAAAATGCAGCGGCTTAAGGGCTCTGGCATGGAGTCCTGATGGTTCCATGTTAGCGGTGGGTGGCTCCACCGGAATCTGGATTTACGATCAAACTCTTGAAGAGATCGATCATCTGGATATTTCAGACGTGAGTCTGGTCGCCTGGAGTCCTGATGGTTCGCGACTGGCTGCCAGTACGGATAAGTGGCGAAGCGATAATACTCGCCTGTTTATTTGGGAAACCGAAACCTGGCAGATGGAAGTGGAAATCCCCATAAGTGGATGGATCCAGGTCTTAGAATGGCATCCCGATGGCCGACAGCTTGCGGCGGGTATGGAGGATGGCACACTCAGGATTTGGGATACTTCATCGGGAAAAATAAACTCTACCCTCGGTCACAGTTATCAGGTGCGAGCTGTCCATTGGCAGGATGACACTTTGCTGGTTGCGGCTGGCAGTGATGACGACTCATATATAACTGTTATCCATGAGAGAGATGCTGCCACCGGTGATCTGATCCGCAGTAGGCAGCCCATTCCCGGAAGCTATAACTGGCTGGTTGAATCCCCTGTGACGCACGATTTTGTCACCGATAGTCATCTCAGAATGGGGCCAATCGTCAACTTTCTAAACAATCATCCCAAACTGTGGATAAGATTGATGTTGGGAATGATGATTGTACCAGCGGTGTTCAAACTGGCAGACAAGTTGAAAAATCAAGAATCGGGGAAAAGAAGCGTCAAGGTCTGGACGATAATAGTCCCACTGCTGCTCTTTATCTATTTATGCAGTGCTTTATTTTGGATATCCATGTCCCACCCATCGAGATATTCTAGTGATGACGTTAACATGGAATCTGCTTTTAGTTCTGATGGTAAGTATATTGCCATGGATGTTCGAGACAGAGTCATGATCTGGGATATGGAAACCGGCAAACGCATCACTAAAAACAAAGAATTAGTTGGAGCAAGTGGCAATATAGACTGGCAGCCATCCGAGCACCGGATAGCGGTTCCAAACAGCGAGGGTGTACTCCTATGGGATGACAATTCCGGCATTTATCAGAACATCACTATGCCCGATTCCAGAGGGCGGTGGATTCCAAGAAGTGTAGATTGGCACCCAGATGGGACACAACTAGCAACCATCTATGCGGGTTGGAATGCACCTGAAATCCAACAAATCGTGATTTGGGATACTCAGACCGGACAGCAGGCAGTTTCCCCAAGAAAGTGGTGCCAATAACAAATTGCGCATCCACCACCTTTTAAACACTACCAACCGGGTTTGACAAGCCCGGTTTGCTCATGGTAGGATTCAAGAAGTGCCACATTAGCACTCACATCCTTCGAGTGCCAATTCAGAGTAAGACAGTATGACAGAATTATCAAAACGACAGGAATACATCCTTAGTTTGATCGTGAGCGAATACGTCAACGCGCCCACGCCGGTCAGTTCAAAGCTGCTGGTCGATAAGTACGATCTCCAGGTCAGTACGGCGACGGTGCGCAATGATATGGCAAAGCTCGAAGAGTTAGGGCTGATTGTTGCGCCGCACACCTCTGCCGGACGAGCCCCCACTGAAGAAGGGTATCGCTACTTCGTACAGAAGCTAATCGGCGACAGCGAACTGACGACCACCGAATACCGGATGATCCGCCATCAGTTTCACCAGACTGAACACGATATCGAGCAATGGCTGCGGCTGGCGGCTTCCGTGTTAGCCAATACGGCCCGGAGCGCGTCGATAGTTACATCACCGGTGGGTAATATGATGCGCTTCAAGCACCTGGAATTGATCAACACCCAGGGGCGGTTAGCGCTGATGGTGCTGGTGTTGGAGGGCGGCGACGTGCGCCAGCAAATGCTGACCCTGGCCGAGCCGGTCTCACAGGAAAATCTGAGCCAGGTGACAGCCCGGATCAATGCGTTATGTGTCGGTTTAAAGGCGGAACAAGTCCGGGCGCGAGCGATTCACCAACCTACCCTTGACCAGGAAATTATGGGGCTGGCTGCCGATCTGCTGGCCCAGGCCGATAAGCGTCACCGCGTGGTTTATTATGACGGCCTGGTGAATATCCTCGATCCGAACACCCTGCTTGACCGGTTGGATGTGGCCGATCCCCAGGAACGCGAGGAACTCAGCAAGGCGTTGACCATCGTTGACAACGAGGGAGCGCGTCAGGCTTTACACCTGCTAGAAGAACAAAACCTGCTTGACGAAATCCTGGCCGAAGCCCTTTCACCTTATGTGGAGGGTGTCCAGGTGATGATTGCCGGGGAAGGCCGGTGGGATGAACTCAGCCATACGAGTATGGTGCTGGCAGGGTACGGTGTACGCGGACAGGCGACCGGCGCATTGGGGGTGCTCGGCCCAACCCGGCTTCATTATGGCCGGGCGATCTCGGCTGTCCGGTACGTTGCCGGGTTGATGAGTGATTTGCTGATCGACATTTACGGTGATGACGCGCATTAGAAAAGCATAAGAAAGCAACGTTTCGGGTGCCGATTCGTATGTTGTTCTAACAGAAATCTTATAAGCACCCGGTAGAATTTTATCGAAGTCAGTAAAGGTTTTCTGACACAACTAAGCTAAAAATATAATGAGGATGAGTAGTGAGCGACGATAAAGAACAAGTGGTTGATGAATCTGCGGATCAGGGTGAAGCCTCGGCAGATAAAGTCGAGATTGAAATCATAACTCCGACCGAACCAGAATCTCTTGAGGTGCTGCTTGAGGAGACGAAAGCCCAGGCGGCTGAGTACCTCGATGGGTGGCAGCGTGCACGCGCCGAACTCGCGAACTTCAAGAAGCGCACCGAACGTGACCGGACGCTGTTGAAGGGCACACTACGAAGCGACATTATCAGCGATTTGCTGCCGGTGCTGGATGATTTCGATCTGGCGATTGACAATCTGCCGGAGGAGATCGCCGATCACGATTGGGTAAACGGTGTGATCTTGATCCAGCGCAAGCTGCTCAACCAGCTTAACGAGCTGGGAGTGAGCAGCATCGAAGTAGAACCGGGTATGGATTTTGACCCGGAACTACACGAAGCAGTGACATCTGAATCGAGTGATGAATTCGAACCGGGCCAGATCGTTGGCGTAATGCGGAAAGGCTACGAGCTTGACGGGCGCGTGATCCGGCCCACAATGGTTCGGGTGGCCGGGTAAACTATGAATGACAAGGAGATGTAGGCAAAATGGGAAAGATTATTGGAATTGACCTCGGAACGACAAACTCTGCCGTTGCCGTGATGGAAGGTGGGGAACCAACCGTGATCCCTTCGGCTGAAGGTGGGCGGCTGTTCCCTTCGGTGGTAGCGATTGATAAAAAGGGCGAACTGCTGGTTGGGCAGGTAGCACGCCGCCAGGCGGTAACGAACAGTGAGAATACGCTTTCCTCGATCAAGCGGTTTATGGGTCGTAAATATGACGACGCCGAAGTCCAGAAAGCGTTGAAACTGGTTCCCTTTGGGGTAACAAAAGCCAAAAACGGCGATGTGCGCGTTAAGATGGCGGACAAAGACTATTCTCCGCCGGAAATTGCGGCGATGATTTTGCAGAAGATTAAGCGCGATGCCGAGGATTATCTGGGCGAAACGGTCACACAGGCTGTGATCACTGTACCAGCTTATTTTAACGACAGCCAGCGCCAGGCAACCAAGGATGCCGGGAAGATCGCCGGGCTAGAGGTACTGCGGATCATCAATGAGCCGACCGCTTCTTCACTGGCCTATGGCCTGGACAAGAAGCAGGATCAGACCATTGCCGTTTATGACCTGGGTGGCGGCACTTTCGACATCAGCATTCTTGACGTGGGCGAGGGTGTGTTTGAGGTACAGTCGACCAACGGCGATACCTTCCTGGGCGGCGACGATTTCGACCAGCGGATTATTGACTGGCTGGCGGATGAGTTCCTGCGCGAACAGGGAATTGACCTGCGGCAGGACAAGCCTGCTTTACAGCGGCTAAAGGAAGCGGCTGAGAACGCCAAGAAGGAGCTTTCATCCAAGCAAGAAACCGAGATCAATCTGCCTTATATTACGGCAGATGCCAGCGGCCCCCGGCACTTACAGGTCAGCCTGTCCCGTGCCAAGTTAGAGCAGTTGGTTGATGACCTGATCGAACGGACGATTGAGCCGTGCCGGTTAGCGCTAAAGGACGCCAAACTGTCCGCCAGCGATATCGACGAGGTGGTGCTGGTCGGTGGTATGACCCGTATGCCCGCCGTGCAAGAAGCAGTCAAGAAGTTCTTTGGCAGGGAACCGCACCGGGGTGTCAACCCTGATGAAGTGGTCGCGCTGGGTGCAGGCATCCAGGCTGGCGTGCTGGGCGGTGACGTGAAGGACATTCTGCTCCTCGACGTGACTCCGCTCACACTGAGCATCGAGACACTGGGTAATGTTGCTACTCCGCTCATCGAGCGGAACACCACCATCCCGGTGGCCCGCAGCCAGATTTTCAGCACGGCTGCCGATGGACAGACTCAGGTTGAGATTCACGTGGTGCAAGGTGAGCGCCCGATGGCTGCCGATAACAAGAGCCTCGGCAAGTTCATCCTGGATGGCATTCCGCCCGCGCCGCGCGGTGTCCCGCAGATCGAAGTGACCTTCGATATTGATGCGGACGGCATCATGAATGTCAAGGCACAGGATAAAGCTACAGGCCGTGAACAGCATATCACCATCACGGCATCGAGCGGGCTTTCCGACAAAGAAATCAACCACATGGTAGAGGAAGCCGAAAAGCACGCAGAAGAAGATGCCATGCGCAAGGAACAGCAAGAAGTGCGCAATGCTGCCGATAACGCCATCTACTCCTCGGAGAAGATGATCCGCGATTACGGTGAGCAGCTTCCTGATGAGGCTAAAAATGCAACCGAAGAAAAGGTTGAAGCCGTGCGCAAGGCGTTAAGCTCTGAGAATCTGGATGATATACGCCGCGCCACCGATGATCTCGTGCGGCAGATCCAATCGCTGGGGGCATCGATGTATGAGCAGCCCGGTGCTGCCGGACCCGGCCCTGGCGACTTTGCCGATGGCGGCGATATGGGCGGCAACGGCGGTCACCCGGACGAAGACGTGGTTGAAGGCGAAGTAGTTGACTAATCAACATAGATAGTCAGCCCGAACAGCGGTACAATTTGCATAGGACAAG
>JBNKDD010000170.1:0-12289 GCA_050288085.1 Anaerolineae bacterium | reverse complement strand
TCTGGATAATATCGCCCTTAGCCATTATCATGTTTTTCTTCGGCGGGCTTATTTCCGTCATCAACGGCCTGACTCACCGGGAGCTGATTCGCCGCCTCGACACCGAAGGCCAGGTCGAAGTCGGGTACATTGACTTTTATGCGGAGGATATGCATCTCTTGTTCATCGACGGTAATGAGGATGGCACCGAGTACTTTGGTTCGCTGCCAACCCAGTGTTATCCCGATGAAGTGATCAACTCCCTGCAAGAGGGCGATCAGGTCGCGATCCGCTATATACCGGGCCGGGTCGAAGACCTCGCCCTGGAAGAGTACATGAACTATGTCCGGGACTGTCCGGGTATCGAACCGGCGATGTACTACATTCTGGGGGTGTGTGTTGTATGGGTCATCATCTACCCGGAGTTTTTATATTTTGGCTACTTTGATGAGGATGATTCCTTCCAGCTAATGCCGGGGTGGAAACGATGACTATTGCCGCTTTCATACTGTACATGCTGGGTATGCTGATCGAGGTTATTAGCCTGTGGCAAGGACCACTGCCGGGAGCCGAGAAACGAAGCAGCGATTTACCGAACCCAATCGATAACATACCGGAGAACCAGCGCCTATCGGGAATGCTGATCATTACGGTGGCGCTGCTCTATGGCTTCTTCTCACTGACGGGCCTCGGCAGCACGACATTTACAAGTTTAGATTCCCCCATTGTCGGCTTAATTTTCATTTTTGTGGGATTGTTTATCTTCGGGGCCGGGGTGGTCGGGACAAAGCTGCTGCCGCGTATCAATGAACAAACGCTGTTTGCCATCACCCTGATTGCGATCCTCAGCCTGTTTACAGAAGATGGCCTTTTACGTCCTACTCCGGGCCTGCTTATCGGGCTGATTGTCCCCTCGTTGACGGTGCTGGTATTGGTCTTCAGCAAGCGGATCATGCCGCCGGTTGTGAAGGCACTATATTATTTCTGGTATTTGGTGATGCTAATCGTGATCGCCTTCCAGAGCGTCCAGATTGCCCGGTTTTCTGAGCCGGAAGTTGAGATGTTAGACGCCTTGTTCTTCGGGGCATTCTTTATATTTATCCTGCTGCACGGGTTGTTCTTTATGCGGTTCTTCCTGATCACCGCCACTCTGATCCTGCCGCGTAATCATAAGTATGTCAGGGTGATGATGCCCCGGTTGTTCAGCGATGAGCAGATGCCGCTGTGGCGGTTTGCCGTGATCAGCGTGCTCATTGCCGGGGCGCTCCTGGCAAACCTGTGGTTGGAACTGGTCCCGCAGCAGCCCTTGATCAACCTGCTGACGCTGCTCACCGTGCAAATCATGTTTGAACCCTGGCCGCCAAAGGCATTCGAGACTGTATAAACGTTTATCCGTAAATCAACTTATGGAAAAACCATTTAGACCTGACCTGATTTTTCGTAGGGATATTTGGTCTGCGCATGCACCTGTCCCTACAATCGGACAACTCTGGTGTGCCGGTCGCAGGTTTGGAAGGCTTACCTAGCCAAGATCAAATGTCCTCCAACCAGCTTTCTTGATTTGAAATCGAACCTTATGAAACTCGTCATCTGAATCGAAATTGAAGCGTGTCACTGGTTGTGTGAAGAACTCAATGAAGGGAGGTGAGGCAGATAGGTCCCTATTGCCAATTCTTCTCCACTTCTTGTCGATTTCTCTGCGCTCAGCAGTATACAATTCGCCTAAGGCTTCTCGCTGCCTCAAATACTCATTGTAGCAGGCATTGAAATCTATCCATTGCTTGTTGCCAGAGTCGTCAATATACTCAAGACCTTCGTCAAAAATACTCTCAACCTTCTTCATAATAGAGGCTCTCTCCTTTGCAGCTGCTCCTCGTAGCCGCTTCGTTACCCCTATTGGGTTTTGTGTTTACTGCGTCATCAAATAGGCGATCAGGCTGTCGATATCCTCGTCACTGAAATAGTCGGGGAAGTCCTTCGGCATAGTATTGGGATAGCCTTCAACCAGGTATTCACCCGGGTGGCTGATCGATCTCCGAATATAGTCCTCCGCCGACACCCCATTCAGGCGCGTTCCGGCCCGCTCGCTGATCCCCTGAAGGGATGGTCCAACCAGTTCCGACCCGTCCAATGTATGGCAGGTAAAACACGGGGTCGATCCATTTTTACCGTTGTTGAATATCTGCTCGCCTGCTTCTGCGCTGCCTGCCTCTACCCCACCGCAGGCAGACAACAATAAGGCGACGATCAAGCCGGTTGCAAGCGTTAAACTAACAGGATGCCGTTTCATCAATCTCCCTTTTGTTTGGCCCTATTGATTATATTCGCTGCCCGGTGGCCCATCCTGTTGGGCAGCACGCGCCGCATCGATCCGGCGGATGGCCCAGGTTGCCGCCCATCGCACATCTCGATGCTCGTCTTTGCGAATTTGTCCCAGCGCATCGACGATCTGATCCTGCAAGGCGCTGTCAGCCTGTCGATCCCCGATCCGGCCCAGCGCTTCGGCAGCGATCCGGCGGACATTCCGATCCTGATCTGCCAGGGTGACGATCAACTCCGAAACCGCGCCGACTGCCCCGATCTTACCCAGGGCCTCGGCAGCCGCCCGGCGAACCACCCCACTCCGATCCTGTAGAGCCTTGCGCAGACTGGGGACTCCGCGCACATCATCGATCTGGCCCAGCGCCCAGGCCGATGCCTCGCGGATGCGGTCACCCTTATGCCGCAGCGTGTGGAGCAGCGCCGGAACCGCCCGCGAATCCCCGATCCGGCCCACTGCCCAGATCACATAGCGGCGCACACGGGGATCAGGGTCTTGAATCGCATCCAGCAAATAAGGCAGCGACCGCACGTCGGCAAGCTGGCCGAGCTCTTTAGCGGCATTGCACCGCACCTCGTCATCCTGATCGCGCAGCCCGGCGACCAACTCCGGCATCACGATGCTGCCGCTTAGATATGGTTCTCGTCCGCTTAAGTGGGCGTAGGCATCTCCCCCTAATGCCGGTGCTCGGCCATTGGTATCATGTCCGTTTCCGTTTGCCCTATCCTCGTTCAATTTGCCCAAACCTTGTAGCATTAACTCCTTACATGAAA
Organism: Anaerolineae bacterium; assembly: GCA_050288085.1. GTDB lineage: Bacteria > Chloroflexota > Anaerolineae > Aggregatilineales > UBA3940 > JBNKDD01. The sequence goes on along the minus strand of JBNKDD010000170.1, from coordinate 9,217 downwards.
GGCGAGCCATCCAAACATCTGGTTTGCCTCGCCCTTGTCCTTATTATATTCTACCAACCAGGGGTAGGGTTATGCACCCTATTTAAGCGCAGTCAGCGCCGATCTGCTCTAATGCCCACCTGACCCGGTGACGCACCCCCTGATCCGAATCGGATAGGTGTCTGCTCAGGTGAGGGACAACGTCGGGAAATCCCGTCCAGCCGAGCGCTTCGGCGGCGGCTTTACGCAAGTGAGGCTCTTCATCTTCTAATAAAACCAGCAGGGCAGGCCGGGACGCGTCCCCCATCTGGCCCAGGGCTTCGGCTGCTGCCTGCCAGACAAAGCTGTTCGGGTGGCGCAGCGATTCGAGCAGGCCGGGTACCGCCCGCTGATCGCCGATAGCCCGCAGCGCCCAGATCGTCTGCTGACGGATTACATTCGTGCTATCCTGGAGAATGCCTAACAGCCCATTGACAGCGATTGTACGCGGCCCCTGTGCGGTGAGTGTCGGCCCAATGGCCCCTAATGTCCATATGGCCGCCATCCGCACGTCGTGAACGCCATCATCCAGCAGATCAACCAGGCCGGGGACAACGGCTTCTGCGCCCTCCGGCTGTTGTCCGATCCGGGCCAGCGTCTGAGCGATCAACCAGCGCCGCCGCTGCCCGGTGATCTTCAAGTTATGGAGCAGATGCGGCACCTGTGTCACCCCACCCAGGCGCGGCTCTTGCCCGGTGATATGTGTCCGATGCTGGCCGCTCAATGAGGGAGCGTTACTTGTTATCATATTTACTCTGCCTACCCGTAAATCACTTGTAGGGGCGATTGGTCAATCGCCCTGGCGCTTCGCAAAGCGCTGTATATTTGCACCTGTTCAATCTTATCATCCTATAGGAGTTTGGGCAGTAGGAAGATCGGCAGATTATGATTGTGCACCTGGTTGTGCGGGACACTTTCCAACGTGGGCGGTACAATCTGCAAAATGAGTGAGGGAAGGATTAATATGAGCACCTCAGAACATTCTGTCACGTTTACGGCCATCGGGTTGGTGAAGAACGGCTTTGACGATCCCCTACCACCCGATACGATCCGGGCCACCGAATCGCAGATCGTGATCAATGAATCCCTGGTTGGTGGTCTGGATGGATTGGAGGCAGGCCAGCAGATCATGGTGATCTTCCATTTCGACAAAGGGCCTGATGATTACGAACTACACCAGCATCCTCGCGGCAATCTGGATCGCCCCCGGCGCGGTGTTTTTGCCCTACGCACTCCGCACCGCCCTAACCGCATCGGTGTGACGACCGTCACCTTGCAATGCATCGAGGATAATGTGCTGACCGTGCATGGCCTGGATGCGCTCAATGGGACGCCGGTATTGGATATCAAGCCTGCATTGTGACAGATGCAGGAGTACCCCCGCCACCGTTTCACGGTGTCTGCCCCCCTTGCAAGGGAGCGATAGCGAGGATTGGGGGGTCATACATCTTCCCCGCCCTCCAAACGAACCACCCGGTCAAACGCCCCCTGATCGACCAGCCCCACTCGGTGCGTGATCACGATCACGCTGCGTGCACGGGCCACATCCAGCACGGAGCGCATCAACGCATGGGCCGTCACCGGATCGAGGTTGGCCGTAAACTCATCGAGCAGCCAAACCGGCGAATCCTTGAGGATCACACGGGCCATCGCGACCCGCTGACGTTCGCCCCCGCTCAGCGCGACTCCATTTTCCCCAACGAATGTGTCGTAGCCATCCGGCAGCAACAGGATAAAGTCATGCACCTGGGCTGCTTGCGCCGCCCGGATGATATCCTCATCTGAAGCATCATCCCATGCAATGCGGATATTCTCGGCGATGGTCGTATTGAACAGGTGAGTCCGCTGCGTCATGACACCGAAAGTATGCCGCACCGTCTCATGATCCAGCATTCGCAAATCCATCCCGCCGATGGTGATCCGCCCGCCTTCATATTCCCAGAAGCGCAGCAGCAAATTAACCAGCGATGATTTCCCCGATCCGCTGGGTCCCATCACGGCGACCTTCGCCCCGTCAGGCACATCCAGCGAAAAGTCCCGAAACACGTAGGATTCCTCCGGCCCATAGCGGAACGTGACATGCTCCAGCGTCAGCGACCGGTCGGTTGGTGGCAGCGGCTTTGACTCGGCGGGCGGGCGGATCACCGGCTCGGCCTCTATAATCTCAAACACCCGTTGAGCCGCTGTTAGTTCTTTGCCCAGATTCTGCGCCGCCAGCGCCAACGGCGTAATCGCCTCGAACGCCGCCAAGGTTCCAAGCGCCAATGTGCCCAGGTAGACCCCATCGACCCGACCCAGCGCGGCATACAGCACCGCCACCGCCGCCAGGTTGACCAGCCCCACCGACAGCCCGCCCTGGATGCTGTCTACACGGGCCATCCGCCGTTCTTCAGCTGATAGGCGTTGTCCGGTCTGATCCAGTTCGGCTGACCGGATTTTGCTGTACCCAAATGCCGTACTATCCGCCAACCCCTGGATACTGTCCACCATCTGAATATTGATCTGCGTGCGGGCCGCGATCACGCCCGGTCCGTACCTGCGCCCGATCCAACCGGTAAACAGCGGCAGCAGCACAGCGCCCACCACCATAAACAGGATCAGCACCCCGGCGGCTAACAGGTCAAAGAATGAGAAGGCCAGCCCGGTCAGGGCGATCACGATCACGGCTACCAGCGGCGGCGACAGCGCCCGCAGATAGAGATTCTGAAGCTCCTCGATATCCGAGACAATACGCGCTATCAAATCGCCACTGCTGAACGAGTCGATCTGCGCAGGTGACAGCGATTCGATCCGCTCGTAGAACCAGACCCGCAGCCGGGCCAACAGCCGGAAAGTCACATCATGGCTGACCAGCCGCTCAAGGTAGCGGAAGACCGCCCGCGAAATCCCAAAGAAGCGAACGGCAGTCGGGGCCACCCCAAGTGACACAATACCCAGTTGCAGCGCCGCCGTGCTGATCAGCCAGGCAGAGGTCATCATCAGGCCGATGCTGCTGGCAATCGTCGCGACGCCCAATACCAGCGCCAGCGCAATCCGCCCGATAAAGCTGGGGGCATCGTGGTCAACCTCCCCCCCTTCCGAACTGCCTCTGGCAGTTCTCCCTCCCCCTCTCCATTTTGGAGAGGGGAAAACTCGAACACGCCGGAGCGTGTGAGAGTAGGGGTGAGGTCTAAATCCAAACACCAACCCAAGCAGCTTGATAAATACTCTGTTACCCATCGACCAGCCCCCCGGAAGCCACCAGCAGGTGATAATAGGCTCCCTGTTGACGGATCAGGTCGTGATGTGAGCCTGCTTCGGCCATCCGTCCACCGTCAAGCACATAGATCAAGTCGGCGTCCGTCACTGTCTCAAGATGATGGGCAATGGTCAGCCGGATACCATCTCGCGGTAATCCGGCAAGGTTACGCATAATCCGTGATTCGGTATCGGAATCAAGGCTAGCCGTTGCCTCGTCGAAGATCGTCAGCTTTGCTTCCCGCACCAGTGCACGGGCCAGCGCGACACGCTGAGCCTGCCCTCCGCTCAATCTTGTCGCATTCTCCCCGGTGACTGTCTGGTAGCCATCCGGCAGTGCTTTGATAAAGGTGTGGGCTTCTGCTAGTTTCGCCGCCGTGATTATTTGTTGATCGCTCGCCGTCGAAGCGCCCACCCGGATATTCTCGGCCACGCTTTTATTAAACAGGTAACCGCGCTGCGGAACCCACGCGATCTGCTCCCGCCAATTATCGATGTCGAGATCACGCAGATCATATTCATCGCTGCCATCGGAGATCACAATCCGGCCTGAAGTCGGCTGGATAAAGCCCAGCAGCAGCGCCGATATTGTCGATTTGCCGCTGCCCGTCGCTCCGACCAACGCGACCCGCTGCCCGTTCCGAAACTCAAAGGACACCGATTTCAGCGCAGGCCGCTCTACTCCATCGTAGGCAAAGCTGACCGCCTCAAATCGGATGGCCTGTACAGCCTGGATCGTCTTGCCGCCTGTACGGGCGGGCAGGGGAATATCGAGGATCGAGAAGATGCGGTCAGCGGCGGCAGTTCCATCCTGCCCTGAGTGGAATTTCGCCCCAAGCTGGCGCAGCGGCATGTAATACTCCGGCGCGATCACCAATAGGAAAAAAGCTTCCTCAAACGGCAGCCCGCCCGCCAGCAGCCGCAGCCCGATCTCCACCGCCACTATTGCCACACTGATCGTTGCCAGCAGTTCGAGCGCAAACGCCGACAGGAACGCGACGCGCAATACCCCCAGGCTGCTCTCCCGGAACCGATCTGTGATCCGCTGGATGACAGCGATCTGCGCTTTGCTGCGGTTAAACAGCTTCAGGGTTGAGAGGCCCTGCATCACGTCGAGGAAGTGAGCGCTCATCCGGCCCAACTGCCCGTATTGGCTCCGCGCTAACGATCCCGCCGCCCACCCGATCAGCACCATAAACACCGGGATCAGCGGGGCGGTGACCAGCATCACCACGAAGGTCAGCAGATCGAGCGGCAGCACCACCACCAGGATCGCCAATGGAACCAGCACCGAGATAAACAGCGCGGGTAGATACTCGCGGAAGAAGCTGTCCAGCGCCTCGATCCCGTTGGTCGCAGCGGTGGCTAATTCGCCGCTGCGCTCATGCGCGGTAAAGGCAGGCCCCAGCGCCACAATGTGATTATTGAGCCGTTTCCGCAAATTCTCCTTGATACGGATTGCGACCTCTGCCGAGCTTAGTTGGATCGCTGATCGATTCAGGGCCCGCAGTGCGATGATCCCCAGCAACGCCAGGAACAGCCCACGCAGATCGGATGCAGGAGCAGACTCCAGAAACGCCCGGTTAATAATCCGGCTGAGGATGAGCGCCTGCCCGATGATCAAACCACCATCAAGCAGGCTAAAAACCACGGAGGCGATAAAGGCCCCTCTTGCGAGGCGGGCCTCCGTTATAAGACGTTTATCCATTCAGTGTGATCCTGGTTTTGGGAATAATCGGATGTAGGGGCGAGATATCTAAACCTCTGGTTTGCCTCGCCCCTACGAATGCGATTGGTCTAATACTCCAGGTGACTCTCCGCCGTAATCCGCTTGCGGAACACCCAGTACGACCAGATCTGATAGGCCAGCACAATGGGGACAAAGATCAGCGCGATCGTGGTCATCACCCCCAGCGTATAGGGGCCGGAGGCCGCATTGTAGATGGTCAGATCGAACTGCGCACCCAGCGAGGAAGGCATCACGCGCGGGAACAACCCGCCGAACAGCAGCATGACCGTCCCGACGATCGTCACCCCAGTGCCGATGAACCCCCTTCCGAACTGCTCCTTACGGATCAGCCAGCCGCTTGCCAGCAGCGCGATTACGGCAGCGGCTAACCCGATCCCCTGCACCAGATTGAACCCAATGAACAGATCGGTGGCAAAGAAGCTGTAGACCACAAAGCCGACCACCAGCAGCACCACCGGCAGCCACATCTTTTTGGCAATTGATTCGGCCCGCTCCCGGACGACACCGTCGACCTTCATGCTCAGAAACAGCGCCCCGTGCAGCGTAAACAGCGTCAACGCGACCAGCCCAAACAGCAGGCTGTACGGATTCAGCAGCGTGAAGAACGTGCCCGTATAGGTCATTGTTTCATCAATCGGCACGCCCCGCACGATATTGCCAAAGGCCACACCCCACAGCAGTGCCGGTATCCCGCTGCCAAACGTGATCGCATAGTCCCAGGTTTTGCGCCACAGCGGATTATCGTCCTTGCTGCGGAATTCAAAAGCCACCCCGCGCAGGATCAGCGCCATGAGCATCAAGAACAGCGCCAGGTAAAACCCGCTGAACAGCGTCGCGTACCAGTTCGGGAAGGCCGCGAAGATCGCGCCCCCGGCAGTGATCAGCCACACCTCATTTCCATCCCAGTGTGGGCCGATGGTGTTGATCACCTGGCGGCGTTCGCCGTCTTCTTTGCCGACAATCATCAGCAGGATGCCGACGCCATAATCGAAACCTTCCAGGAAAAAGAAGCCCGTAAACAGCACGGCTACCAGAATAAACCAGACAGTATTTAAGTCCATGTCAACCTCCTAGTACGCCTTGCCCAGTTCGAGGTCTTCGGCGGGCGGTTTGACCACCTCCCCGGAGGTGCTGCCGCTGCTGCCGTATTTCCATAGCAGGTAGAAGTCGGCAAACATCAGCACCCCGTAGACCAGCGTGAAGCCGATCAGTGATACCCACAGATCGACGGCGGTCAGGTTAGGGGAGAGCCCCTCTTCGACACGCATCAAGCCCTGTACGATCCAGGGTTGGCGGCCCACCTCGGTGATCATCCAGCCGGTCATATTGGCGACGTAAGGCAGGACAATCGTGTAGGGCAGCACCCGCACGAACCACTTATGCTTATCCAGCTTGCCGCGCCACGAGAAGAACAAGCCCACGATGGAGATTAATGCCATGAACATACCAAAGCCCACCATCGCCCGGAAGCTCCAATACAGCAGCCAGATCATAGGCGGTATATAGTCGGCGTCGGGGCCATATATATCGGCATACAACTCCTGGTAGATCGCATTGAGGTCGTTCATGCCGGGGACCATACCATTGAATTGGTCATAGACCAGGAAGCTCAACAGCGTGGGGATTTTGATGTTGATAATCGCCTTGCGGTCGGCTTCATCGCCGATCTGGAAGAAGGACAGCGCCGCCGGGTCATCACTTTCCCACAAGCCCTCGGTGGCGGCTAATTTCATTGGCTGCTTATCCAGCATGAACTGCCCACCGAGGTGCCCGATCCCGATCGTGAACACAATCGCCGCGAGGCCAAACACCAGCCCGAAGTTAAGCGACCGGGAGAACATCGTGCGATCGTCGTCGGTGGTGGCACGCACCAGGCGGTAAGCACTGACACCGATCACGAAGAACCCTGCCGTTGCGATCCCGCCAAAGACCACATGCGGGAACTGGTACATGATGTTGGGATTGGTGACGACGGCCCCAAAATTGACCATCTGGGCCTGCCCATCCACGATCTCGAAGCCGACCGGGTTCTGCATCCAACTATTGGCAATCAGAATCCACAGGCTGGAGATCGTCGTCGCAAAGGCCACCAGCCAGATAGTCAGCAGGTGGATGCCTTTCGACAGCTTATCCCAGCCGAACAGCCACATCCCGATAAAGGTGCTCTCAATGAAGAATGCCAGCAGCGCTTCGATCGCTAAGGGCGCACCAAAAATACTGCCTACAAAGCGTGAGTACTCCGACCAGCTCATCCCGAATTGAAATTCCTGGACAATGCCGGTCACCACGCCCATCGCAAAGTTGATCACGAACAACTTGCCCCAGAACTTCACCATACCTTTATACATCTCATTGCCGCTGCGGACGTAGAAAGTCTGCATGATGGCAACCATCAGGGACAGGCCAATCGTCAGTGGAACAAAAATGAAGTGGTACACGGTCGTAATGGCAAATTGCAGCCGTGCGAGGTCAAGAACGCTCATCTAGTCCTCCTTTCGTCAAGTTGGGTCAGACCCAACTATATGGAAAATAGATAAGTTCTGTAAAAAACAATTATCTATTTCCCCTAAATAGTGAGACACGGCATTGCCGTGTCTCTTCTGCAAAAGTTTTCAAATTAACGGGTGAGCGATCATCCAGCCAGGGCTAATATCGCTTGCTGGGCCATCTCAAAAATGGGGGCAGGTATCACACCCAGGAGCAGCGTACCCAATGCAGTGATGATCAAAGCGATCACCAGGGCCGGTTGGAGTTTGACCGTACCCTCACCTTCCCGCATCCACATCATGATCGGGATACGGATGTAGTAGAAGGCGCTTACCACGCTGGTCAGCACCCCGATGATCGTCACGATCAGCAGCAGCACATCGCCCTGTGAGGCTTTGATCGCTGCCTCAAAGACGAACCACTTCCCGACCATCCCCGCGCTCGGTGGGATGCCGGTCAGTGACAGCATAAACAACGTCATAGCTGCCGCCACTATCGGGCGGGTACGTCCCAACCCGGCGAAGTCTTCGATCTCGACTCCGGTGCCATCGTCGCGTTCCAGGGCAATCAAAACGGCAAACGCGCCCAGGTTGGTCAGGGTATAGGTCAGCAGGTAGAAGACTGCTGCACTGACCGCAAGCTGGGCATTTTCGACCTTTTGGGCCGCCGCCACCGCCAGCAGGATATACCCGGCATGGGCGATGCTCGAATAGGCCAGCATCCGCTTGGTGTTGTTCTGCGAGACGGCTACCACGTTGCCGAGCACCATCGTCATCCCGGCGATAATCGTCACCAGCAGACCCCATTCGGCGGAGATAGTCGGGAAGGCAGAAATCAACACACGCAGCAGCGCAGCGAATCCGCCCGCCTTCGCCCCAACCGACATGAACGCGGTCACAGGGGTTGGTGCGCCCTGGTAAACGTCTGGCGTCCACATATGGAAAGGCACAGCCGCGACTTTAAAGCCCAGCCCAACCAGGATCAGACCCAGGCCGATGATCGCGATGACGAGGTTAAACGCCTCGCCCCGCAGGGCATCGACCACCCCGCTCATCGTGGTAGTGCCTGTCCCGCCGTAAACCAGCGCGATCCCGTAGACCAGGAAACCGCTGGCAAATGCGCCGAGCAGGTAGTACTTCATCGCCGATTCTTCCGAATCAGGACGTGGGCGGGCAAAGCCGGTCATGATATACAGCGGCAGACTGAGCAGTTCTAATGCCAGGAAGACCACGATCAGGTCGGCAGCCATCGACATCAGCATCATGCCAACAGTCGTAAACGACAGCAGCGAGTAATATTCGCCGCGCTCGATGCCATGCCGGGGCAGGTAGTTCAACGCGATCAATACGCCGAGGATTGCAGCCAGCAGGAATACCCCCTGCAAGAACAGCGAAAACCCGTCGATCACCACCATCCCCTCAAAGGCCAGTACTGCGCCCTGACCGGGGTAAGCATTAGCCTGGAAGCCCAGCACCACTGCCGAAGCCACCAACCCTAACACGGCCAACCAGGCTGTCCAATAGGTGCGTTTGATGAACAGGTCAAGCACCAGCAGCATACAGGTCCAGCCGGTCAGGATCAGCACCGGCAGCATCGCCGGGAGGTTAATCATTTCAAGCGTTGGAAGGTTCATAAATTATTTCTTCCTACGGTTCACTTATATTCTAGATGCAGGCATTTGGTCATTAATTGACCCCCTGCTACCGCTAAAGCGGTATCTGCCCC
>JBNKDD010000169.1:0-12315 GCA_050288085.1 Anaerolineae bacterium | reverse complement strand
TTGTATCTGACCGTTTATGATAAAAGCACTTTACACCGGCTTGAGGTGAGCGACAGTCAGGGGAATATGTTCGACGACGATCTGGTACTGCTTGGCCGGGCGCGGATGGTTGAGCGTTACCCGTCTTCAATTGTCGAGCCATCGAGCGAGGTCAATGCCCGATTTGGCGATGCGGTGGATTTGCGCGGTTATGATTTATCACCGGGGGCTTATGCGCCGGGTGCTACTGTCGAATTTCGGTTGGTCTGGAATGTCGATGCACCGCTGCCAGTTGATGCTGTGCTGTTTGTACATCTATATGACTCAAACGGAGAACTGGTCGCTCAGGCTGACCGTGCACCATTGGATGGCTCCCTGCCTACCTCTTTGTGGAAAGCAGGAGACGTGTGGGAAGACTGGCACAGCCTGAGCCTGCCGGGTGATCTGCCGCCGGGAGAGTATGAACTGAGTGTGGGCTTATATGATTGGATAACCGGTATGCGGGTTCCAATCACCGATCCTGGTGATCGGACTGCCGGCGACAATGTGCTGCCCTTGACCCCCATTTCTATCGAGCCTTGATACTGCCATGACAGGAAAGTTATGAGTCGTACTATTGTTAATTCGACAGAGGTAAAGAAGTTTGTTCGCAATTCCACCCTTGAGGCGTGGGTTGATGACAACCATGAGGCCGAGATCAAACATAGGATTATCGGCTCTTACAGCGATTGGATTATCCGAACCTATTCTCGCATCCGGTTTATGATCATCAACAGCTCTTTCCTCGAAGCGATTGAGCAGCATCTACCGGAAAATGCCAAAGTGCTGGATATCGGGTGTGGGTTTGGGCTGTTTGCCAACTACTTTGCGATGCACAGCGCTGATCGACAGGTTTTTGGTATCGACTTTGACGAGAAGCGGATCGAGCAGGCCCGGTCAGTGGCAGCACAAAACGGGCTTGACAATGCGACATTTTACGTCGGGGATGTCAATGATTACCAGTTTGATCACGGCCCCTTTGATGCGGTTGTGGTACTGGACTTGCTCCATCACCTGAGTCACGAGGGCGCTTTTCGGATCATCCAATCGGTTTATCGCCAGTTGTCGCCGGGTGGTATTTTCATTGTGAAGGATATCAATACCAGGCCGGTCTATAAACTGTGGTTTACCTATCTCCTGGATAAGTTGATGTACCCGAAATATCCGGTGCATTATCGGGATGCTCGTGTATGGCGTTATCACCTGTTAAAAGCTGGGTTTAGCAAAGTGTTGATCTACCGGTTGAATGACTACCTGCCCTATCCACATGTATTGCTGATCTGCCAGAAGTAGGGGAGACGCTGTGATACGACAGGATCGCGAAAAGGCAGAGGGCGGTGTACCGTTTCACACGCCAATTCTGATCGGTATTCTGCTGCTTGCCTTGATCCTGCGGATCGGCTGGCCGGGGATCACAGAGTTTAAATTTGACGAGGCCGGTATCGCCCGACAATCGCTGAGCCTGATCCATGATGGTGTCTGGCCGACCGGTGTGCTGGCCGATATCAGCCTGCCGCATCCCCCTTTAATTACCTATCTGCTGGCGATCCCCTTATCGATTACCCGCAATCCGGCGCTGGCATCGGCCTTTATGGGATTGCTGGGCGTGCTGTCCGTCTGGCTGACTTATCGGTTGGGGGCACGCTATTACGATGAGCGGGTAGGCTTGATCGCAGCGGCTCTATTTGCCCTGTCCCCCTGGGCGATCTTCTTCAGCCGGAAAATCTGGGCGCAGAATATCCCGGCGCTGACCCTGGTGTTGATGCTGGCATTATCTGCCCTGATCGTGGATCGCAAGCCAAAGGCTGTGATCTGGACATTGATCGCGTCAGGTGGTTTGCTGGGCGTTTACCTGGGTGATGCGATTTTCGCCGTTATTATCGTGGCGTTTGTGGTGCTTCATATCCCGGCGCTTAAACAGGCCGCCGAAGTCGAGGGCGTTAAGAAGTTTGTGCTGTGGATCCTGATCGGAGTAGGGGGGCTTTTGCTCCTGATCCTGCCCTATGCGATGGAGTTTATCACCGGGCGCACCGATCTGTCGTTAATTGGATCAATGGGCGGGGATTCCGGCGGGGCTTTTTCTCCACTTGACCGTCTGCTTTTCGCTGCCCACATCGCGACCGGCTATCAATATCATGCATTAGCCGGTGATCGTTTTCAGGATTTCTATACAACGCTGTGGCTGCCGGAGCCAGTCGGTATTCTGGATAAGATTCAACTCTGGTTGATTGTGATCGGAATGCTGTATGTGGTTTTTAAGGCCCTTGCGCAGGCTGTACGCCGCGTTACAACAAATTACGAGGGATACAACCCAACTACCACTTTACTCGCGCTGTGGATTGTTCTGCCCACCCTGATGTGGATGTTCCTTCGCCTTGACCCGGCATTGGTGCATCGCTATATCCTGCTTTACCCGGTGCAGTTGTTAGCGGTCGGGATTATGCTGGTTGATCTGATCGATTGGGTGGGTGTGCGTTGGAAACTGCCAGCCCGTACATTGTTGATTCCGGTTGCCGTCTGGATCGCCGTGCTGGGAATTTGGCAGATCACGGAATATGTCGGGATGCTGCATTATGTCAGCACCACGTCGATCTATGGTGGGCATGGCCGCCCGGTTCGCGAGTTGTGGGGGACAGCTTCCCTGGCCCGGCAGTATGCCAAAGCAGATGGATTGCCGGTGGTGGTTTACACGACCGGAGACGATCCCGATCAGGATGGCGGTGCCGCCGTGTTTGATGCTCTCCTGGGCGATCTCGACCTGGTGCTGATAGGCGGTGATGGGATCGAGGTGATGCCAAACGGGGAGTATGTGAGTATCACCCAGCATGCTGATGGGGATTACAGCTTACAATTGAAACCACCGCCGGATACCTCCGGTTACAGCGTGATGACGCGGCTGGCAAACGGGATTGACCTGTTGGACGTGTCGCCGTCGATTTTGCGTTCGCTGATTGAACCGGGTGGACGGCTGCGCTTGACACTCACCTGGGGGGTGTGGAGCCTCCCACCTTCTGCTGATGACGATTATTCTTTTTCGGTGCAGTTGTTCACCGATGATGGCCTGCGCCGGGGTCAGACCGATGTACATTTTGTGCGTTCGATATTCTGGCATACCGGTGACCTGAGCACAACATCGATCAGCCTGCCGGTTGATGCTAATGCCCCGGTAGATGGGAATTATGAACTGGTGATCGCCATGTACAGCTTCGTCAGTGAAACGGAATCCCAGGGAGTGGATATCCTCGATGCAGCGGGGAATCCTGCCGGACAGTTGATTGTTATTCCGCTTGACTGAGTCGGGTTAGCGCGGATTGTTTCTCGGCAATCTGGTCTTCGAGTTCTTCGATCCGCATTAACTGCGAGGCTTTGATCGAGTGTTTGGGTAAGCTGGCAGTCAGTTCTTCTAGCTCACGTTGTAGGGCGGTAATTTCTTGCTGTAATTGTTGGTGTTTGTTGGTAGGCATAGCTGGTATCCTGGCTGAGATGTGCGTTGTCTTGATTTTACCCTGGAGTCATTTGACCCTACCACCGTACAGGAGGCCGTTGTGAAATCATCATCCCGGCATCGTTGGTTTGTCGTGGCGGTATTTTTTGCCTTCATGCTCCTCCATCAATCCGATAAACTGCTAATCGGCCCGCTTACCACGCCCATCATGGAGACCTTCCAGATCAGTCAGAGCCAGATGGGGGCGGTCTCGACGGCGGCCTTATTGGTTGGGGCTGTCTTCTATCCACTGTGGGGTTACCTGTATGATCGCTATGCCCGTGCCAAGCTGCTGGCGGCAGCATCGTTTATCTGGGGGGCGACCACCTGGCTGAACGCGATTGTCCGCACCTATCCGGCCTTCCTGGTGACCCGTGCTTCGACCGGCATTGATGACTCCAGTTATCCCGGTTTGCACAGCATCATCGCCGACTACTTTGGCCCGGAGGTGCGCGGCAAGATTTATGGCTTCTTGCAGTTGACCTCACCTCTTGGTTACCTGATGGGGATGCTGTTAGCGCTGCTGCTGGGTGCTAAGATCGGCTGGCGGTCGGTGTTTTATATCACTGGCGGGCTGGGGATGCTGCTGGCGGCTGTGATCTTCTTTGGCGTGCGTGAACCGGCTCGCGGCCAGAGTGAACCCGAACTGGCTAACCTGGATGAGATCGGCATCTACCGGTTTGATTGGCAGACGGCCAAACAGCTTTTCCGTAAACCGACCATGCTTCTGTTGTTCACCCAGGGCTTTTTTGGCGTGTTCCCCTGGCAGGTGATCACCTTTTGGATTTTCCGTTACCTCGAAGTTGAACGTGGTTATGATGAAAACTCGATACTGATCACCATGTCGATTGTGGTGCTGATCCTGGCTTCTGGCTATTTTGTTGGCGGATCGGCAGGCGACTGGGCGTTTAAACGAACATCAGGTGGCAGGCTGATTGTTTCAGCGGTGGGCGTGCTGCTGGGGGCGGCATTCCTGGTACTGGCGATTAAGACACCAATTGATAACAAAGTACAATTTGCTGTCCTGTTGAGCATTACGGCCATCTTCATGCCGATTGCCTCACCGAACATGATCGCGTCGGTCTATGACATCACACTGCCGGAAGTACGCAGTACGGCCCTGGCGATCCAGTTATTCATCGAGAATATCGGTGCCGCGACCGCGCCCCTGCTGGCGGGTATTATCGCAGACAAGGCCAGTCTGAGTACTGCCATGCTGTTGATCTGTACCAGCACCTGGGTGATTTGTTCGATCTTCTACGGGGTGGCAGCCTACTTGATCCCGCGTGATATTGCTGTTCTCCGTGAGCAGCTCAAAGAGCGGGCTGAATTAGAGCAGTCAGGAGGCCCCATCGAGGTATCTGCCGGATAATTGTTGATACATGAGAGGAGCCATCCGCATTGGGATGGCTCCATCTTGTTATGATTGGTCGATAGTATCAGCCAGAGCGCGGTACTGCTTCCAGTAGGAGTTAAAGGCTCTTCGACCCTCTGGCGTTAGCGCACAGGTGGTGTTGGGGTATTTGCCTTTAAACCCCTTGTTGATTGTGACGTACTCACCCTCTTCGAGCTTCCGTAACTGTGCTGAGAGATTGCCTTTGGTCAACCCGGTGGCGTTTAGCAGGTAGGTAAAATCCGCGCTTTTACAGGCTGAGAGCACCGCCATGATTGCCAGCCGGGCCGGTTCATGGATCAACCGGTCGAGGTTGATGATCTCCTTGAATTCATCGATGTCATCCAGTTCATCGCTCACCATGTGCCTCCCGCAAAGTGTGTACGGTATTCATGAAAGGTCTAATTCCGCTGATGATCAAGGCTATGCCCCAACCCAGCCCCAGTATCAGGGCGGCCTGCCCACTGGTGATTGGCAGAATAAACAGGATGGTTGAAGCCAGACCGCCGATCAGACCTAACCGGACATACCGCTGGAGATCGATAGATTTTCCCATTCCGAACAGGGAATATCCGAATGACCAGCCGGATGAAGCAAATAATGCCCGCAGTGCAAATTGATCGCTGCTAAACCCCAGGAATGATCCGCCCAGGCCAATAGCCATCCCGACCATGAAGAGGGCAACAGAGATAAACGCCACGCGGCGCGGCACAACAATGTTCATGGGTTTGACAAACCCGCTTTTCTGCCACAGCCAGCGCCGCCGGATGTAGTTCATCAGGGCTAAGGCTCCGGCGGTCAGCAGCGCCGGTATGAAGACCAATAGCATGGACAACCACCTTGCCCATGAGCCAAGTGTGTCCGCAAGCCTCCATATTCCAACAAGCCAGATATCGGCCCGATCCATGATCAGCCAGGTAGTCAGCCCGGTGCCGATCATCAAAATGGCGAATTGCATATCTCGTAAGCCGTCGGAAAACTCGTATTGCTGAGTCTTCTGGACGAGGTTTTTAACATCTGGTTGAACGTTCATTTTTGTTTTTTAGAATCCTTTTTTCGTTCAATTATAGAAACGCATACAGATACAGTAAGTTGGTCCAGACATTAGTATAGCATATTTGGTTTATGATGTAAACTAGTTAATGATAGCAACTATCTGTTGTGATGAACGGAATCGGTAGGTTGTGCTAATGAGCCTATTCATAAATTCGCTTCGCTCGTCTATGATAGGCTTGTATCCGTAAGTTAAACGGATAGTAAAAATAAAAGGGAGTACAGGTTTGATGACCCCGTACTCCCTGGTGGTTGTAGTATCTGGCCTATGAAGATTACTTCAACGCGCTCATTGCGTAAAGTGCGCCAAAATAGGGATGTTCGGTCAGCGGTTCGGCTTCAACCGAATCGGATACGGCGTTATAAGTTCTCTCACATAGGGTGATTGCCCCAGACGCTTCCGGCATGATGGTTGCCGTACAGGTCACCGGCTCGCCCCATACATCTTGATGCTGTGCTCCCTGAGCGCCAAACGGACCGGCGATCATCTGTCCGGTGGCAACGCTGATTGTCAGCCCACTCTGTTCAAACCCGTGCCGCTTTCCGAATCCGGTGAACTGGCTTTTCAGAGTAACCGCCGCCTGTACAGCGTTCCATTCGTGTGGATCGTTCCAGAAACAGGCCAGGGCTCCATCGCCCAGCCATTTGATCACTTCGCCCTGGTGCTGGTTGACAGCCTCGGCAATGGTATTGTACAGGTCATCCAGCACTACGGCAGTATCTTCCAGGTTTCGGGGGACCTGCCCGTAGAAGTTTACGACATCTACAATCAACGCTGTTCCATGTTTGATCGTCCGTTCTGTCATATTTGTCCTCCTGTTGATTCTGGTTCATTTTCATTATAGACCAGATTTGCGCAATATTGGTTTGAATGGGATGATGATATCAGGAGTTAAGGGGGGATACACTTTCACCCCCATCTTTGCAGGAGTAACTCCCATACATAAACCTATATTGTCTAGCAACTCAAACACTCCTTTTGCGTATAGGTTTACACAAGAATCGTACAGGTATGCAAGAGAGGACATAAACGTGAGCGATCAGAATCAAAGCAAGAAAAGCAATCTCGGTCCAACCCCCTGGGGGTCAGAGCCGATCAAAGGGTTGAAATACGACTATCTCGATATTGATGAGCCGCCGACCGTTATCCCTGAGCCGGTTGTGCCACAGGTGGCCGAATTCAATGCGGTACAGGCCCAGGATTTCTATCAACGCATTCGTGGCAAGGTTGTCAATTGGGCAAACGGCGCAGGTGCAGGCAAAGAGATCACCAACTTTGTACTGCTGGTTCCTGATATCATGGCGCTGATGGTGCGGCTGATGTCCGATCCGCGTGTCTCCACCCAGTTAAAAGCGGAGATCGCGTTGGCTTCAGGCTATATCATCGTCCCGGTTGACCTGATGCCCGAAGCGGTGATGGGGCCTGCCGGTCTGATTGATGATGCGATTGTCGGCATGGTGGCCCTCAACCGGGTGGTTAAGGTGATGGGCCAGGCCGGTGAGGACGTGCTTCGCGAATACTGGGATGGCGAAGACGATGTCCTGGAAAAGATGGAAGAACTGCTCGGTAAGGCCGATCAGTTCGTATCCGGACGCGTCTGGACGGGCATTAAGAAGTTCATGGCAGATGCTGCCGAAGACCTGAAAGACATGGGCAAAAAGCGGAGCAGCGGCCCAGTGATTGAGGGGTCAGCACGGCCCATTCTGCCGCCCAATGAACGGGGTGGACAGAACCAGGCTCCAGACAAGCCGGAAGATAAATCCTGGCTGCCGCCCAACGAACGCGGATAGTCTCCAGGTAGAAACATAATAGAAAAAGAGGGCGTACCATGATGAGGACGCCCTCTTTTAATTTGTCGGCTAATCAACCTTATGGAGCGACCATGTGCCCACACCCACATCACCCGGCTTGAAGACAAAAACTTCCTCTTCGAGTTGGTAGTAAAGCATCAGGCCATGTTCGAAGATCAGCATGGTGGCGCTGACCGATCGTTCTCGTGAGGTTGCTGCTCCGATCTGCTCCTGGAGTCCGGGGGTTTCGCGCCAGACCTTCCCCAACCGGCCAACCGGCACGTAATGATTGGGAGCGACGACGATACTTTCCGGGGTTGCAGTGGTCGATACGGCTCCCGGATCATAGGTGTCTTCTGCCACAATGTAGGTCTGATCATCGAGCAGAGCGTAGACGGTGGGCGTCTTTTCATCGCCGATATTAGACAGCCACAGCATGTGGCCGCGCTCAAATTTCTGGTAAATTACCTCGACTGCTGATGGCTCCGGTAGTTCGTCTTCATCAGGGCGGATAGGACAACCCAGCGATGTGGGCAGCCCGGCATCATCCTGGAAAACTTGCCAGAACACATCACGGGAGCTAAACGAACAGTTTTCTTCCTGGACCCCGGCAATGGTCGCGGTTGCCCTCGGTGTGGATGATGGGGTAGGGGTGTTGGTCGGGGGTAGGGTGGCGACCGGAGTCCAGGTTGGTGAACTGGTTGGAACCAGGATCGTTGCCGTCGGCGTTAGCGTATAGGTGGCCGTGGCCGTTGGCCGCTGTGTGGCGGTAACGAATTGGTGTTGAGTTGGCAGTGTTTCGCCTGGTTTGACTCCGCAGGCTGTGATCAAAAACAATACGCCAGCCACCAGTGCCATTCCTGTATAAACTTGTCTCTTAGATTTCTGCAATGATCGCCTCATTGTTATCGATGTATGCCCGTGCCATAAATGGCGTATTATAGTCAAAGCCGACCCGTCCCTGCGGATCGATTACGATCACCCCGCCTAATCCCTGTACCCGGTCGTCGTTCAATCTTTGAACCGCTTGTTTGGCGGCGATTGTGGCATTCAATCCGCTGCCCATCAGGTCGCAGACGGTCTTACACATCACGATCTTCATCAGGCTTTCGCCCCAGCCGGTAGCCGATGCTCCGCCCAGGTTATTATCGGCATAACCGCCGCTGCCGATCAACGGCGAATCGCCGACCCGCCCGGCCATCTTGTGGAGCGTCCCTCCGGTTGATGTGCCTGCCGCGATGTTACCGTCCTGGTCGCGTGCCACCGCGCCGACTGTCCCGTGCGGTGGTTGGTCAGGGCGTATTCTAGGTGGTGGGTTTTTCTGAAACTGTTCCCAGCGTTCTAACTCACGCCCGACCAACAAATCTTCTTCTGATGCACGTGGAATGCCCATCTTTGCTGCAAAATCCTGAGCACCCATCCCGACCAGTAGCGCGTGATCGGTTTCGGTCATGACCAGCCGGGCCAGGCTGATCGGATTGGCAATGCACTGTACCGCGGCAACAGCCCCATTATCTAAGGTTTTGCCATCCATGATCAGTGCGTCAAGCTCAATATGACCCAGATGATTAAGATGGCTGCCTCTCCCCGCATCGAAGGTTGGATCATCTTCCATCAACCGGATCACCTGCTCGACGACGTCAAGCGCCGGGCGTCCGGCCTGAAGCAATTTCTGACCTAACTTGGCTGCCTGCCTTACCCCATCAATGTGGGCTTGATGAGCCTCTCTGGGGATATCCCATGCCCCGCCATGTATGATCAGTGAATGGGTGGCACTCATGGTCGCTCCTGCGAACTTGAAGTCATGTTGATATGATTTTACCCTTGATTACGGTTTCTGTACGATTCCAGCAGGTGATCGATCACTCGATTGGTACGGGCAGCACTTTCTCCCATGCTGGGGCAGCTTCCAACGCCGTTTAATGCGTCGATGATGGTCTGGATCAAGGGTTGTTGGATATGCGGTGGATTGCTGGCCGGAATCTGTTGGGTGCCGGTTTCGGTGGTCAGTTCGACCGGATCGGTCGTGAACATCGAGTAGGTAATCTTGCCCTTCGTCCCCACAATTTCTGTCCGGTCGGACCGGTCAAAACTGTTGAAGCCCCAGATGCCCACTCCGTGTACACCCGACTCAAATAAGAAACTCCCGCTCACGCAGTCCTCGGCAGGATATTGTCCGCCCTGGTTGGATGCAAACCCGCGTATCTCGCGGATCGGCCCCAGGAAATAGTCCAGCAGATCGAGCATGTGCGTTCCCACATCTAAGAGCAGCCCACCTCCGGCCAGTTCAGGGATCACCCGCCAGGGCAAATTGTCTGGATCGATTTGCTGATATGGTGGCTGGTATAAGGCCATTGTCACACTGCGCGGTTCGCCGATTAGGCCGCTGTCAATCCACTCTTTGATTTGCAGAAAGTGCGGCAGCGCCCGCCGGTAATAGGCGACAAACAGCGGAACGTTTGCTGAGCGGCAAGCGTCAATCATCTCCTGGCATTCATCAAAATTCATCGCCATTGGCTTTTCGACGTAGACCGGTTTACCGGCTTTGGCACTTAACAGGGTATATGCTTTGTGGGCGTACGGTGGTGTGGCGATGTATATCGCATCAACGTCCGGGTCGTTAATCAGTTTGTCGGCGTCATCATACCATTTGGGCACGCTGTGACGTTGAGCATAATCCTTTGCCAGTTCGCCGTCACGACGCATCACGGCGACCAGTTCGGAATGCTGCACCTTTTGAAACGCTGGGCCGCTTTTAACTTCGGTGACTTGCCCGCAGCCGATAATTCCCCATCTGATGGTTTTCATCCTGTTACCTTAAGAGTTATTTTGCAATGTTCCACGGAGGGTTGAGATGTTGGATAAGGTCTTGCTCAGCCAACTTAATATCTTCTTCGTCTTCCATGATATGTACAGAGAACCTGATTGAGGCTCGATGTTGGGTGATCAGCGCATTAAGATGGCAGTTGGTAGCCTGCCCATCGATAAAGCAGTTCTTTGGATGTATCTTACCGTAGCCCTGGTTAATGCGTTTTCTGAAGGAATCCCTACATCGTCCAACGTATTTGATCTGATCGGCGATGGCGTAGAGATATAACCCTTTCTTGTTAAGAACACTTTGATCTTCGATATAAAATCGGCAGTACCTTTGGTCGCCGTACTTGTTCAGGAATTTCAGGTAGAAATCATCCCCCTGTACTTTGAGTTGAGCCAGAAATCTCCCAAGTTCCCAGTCAAGGTATTGTGAGTAGATTTGGTAAACTTCTTCCTGGAAATGTGTATATCGACGGTGTTGTAGGGTCTCTGCTAAAGACTTGTTGTTCTTGTTTGCGAATACATTTTCTTCCTCGCCACCTTCGAATACCAGAGGCACTTCTGTAAATGACAGCACCCTTTCTTGCCAATGTAGCTGCATATTCGTCTCCGGTTGGGCTATTCGGTCAAAAACACCGAGTCAAAGAACGCAATCACACGTTTGGGATATTCTTCTGGGGCGGCATTCGCATAACCACTATGGCCTGACCCCGGCACGATCCACAAGTCTTTTGGTTCTTCGGCCAGAGCATACATCGCCTCGCCAACCCCGGCCTCGTATTCTCCATAGATCAAGAAAACCGGGCGCGGGCTGATCTTGGAGATTTCCCTACCTGGGTTAAGTTCATTGGCCGGTACACCAAGCTGGGTGTTGACACTCCACAGAATCAACTGCCGCAGTGTGCGATCATACCAGGTGTGCTCGTAAGCGGGATCTAGAATATCGTCTTCCAGGCTGATGTAGCCCCCCATGGAGATCACCGCTTCAATAGTCGGTTCTTGGGCCGCTGCTAATAAGCTGGCCGTCCCGCCTGCCGATTCGCCCTGTATTGCGATGTGTTCAATGTCGGCTCGGGTAAGCAGGTAATCAACCGCGCCGAGGACATCCTGTGCTTCGTAGTAGCCGGTCGAAGTCATCAGCGATGGATCGGCGCACGAACGATGCTCAAAAATCAGCGAGCTGTAGCCTGCCTGAACGTGGATAGTTGCATCACGGAGCATCCACGATGTGTTTCCGCCGTGTCCTGGCATGGTGATGATCACAATTTCGGGGTGGGTGCTGCCCTGCGTAAAATAGCCGTGCAGCACTGGGCCGTTTGGATCGCGTGATGGAAACTCGACGGCCTCCGACTGGTAACCCATCACTTCTAAACTGGCCCGATCACCCTGGCAGCCGACATGCAGTACGGCATAAGCATAACCCCAGGCAGCCAGAATATGTAATGCCAGAACTGCCAGGCCAATTGCCAGGAGTGCAAAACTTGCCATCCGGGCGAAACGACGCCAGTTAATCATGTTCATGCCCGGCTTCCCAGATCAGGATGTCTGTTCCGGGATCAGGTGGCTCGCGCCACTGCGAGAGGGGATGAGCCGTTTTTATTACCTCAGGTGATGGTGCCCAGCCTTCCGGCAGCGTGAGGTCACATTGGTTTATCCGGTTGGTGATCCGGATAGGATTTTCGGCAGGTGTCAATTGATATGTGTTGATAGTCTGTAGAGTAGCCTCGGCGTTTGATAGATTATCTTCTTCCCAGATAATAAT
>JBNKDD010000168.1:0-12321 GCA_050288085.1 Anaerolineae bacterium | reverse complement strand
TTCCGCAAGCTGGTCAGCGATCTGCGTGGTAATCGCCGCCTGACGCCTGAACAGGCCTATCAGGCAGTTGAGGAGTATTCCGGGTATTTCCGGGATGTATGTAACCTGACCCTGGAAGCCTCCTGCCAGACGCGAACCCTTGTGCGAGATGGAGATGGACGCTCCAGGACCGGTGTTATGGAGTGTGAGCTGTTCTACGTCTTCGCGCGGGGGGGTGAAACGAACACCGCTTACTGGTCAGCCTATAACCCGCAAGCAAAAGTGGATGCCTCTCAGACACCAGGCGTTTATGCACAGACGCCATGGGAGGCAATTCCAGGTCTCCAAAATCTGGTCAACATCATTGGTACCGTGCCCTATGAAGTCTCACCTGAAGAGCGATTCATGTTCCTGTTCGCGCGTACACAGGAAGATGAAAAGCAGAAACTTGTGTTCACGAAGTATAACCTGAACAGGCAGGCATGGACGGGGCAAGTTGACGAGTTAGAGCTACCGGATAACAGGAATGGCAAACAAATCACCCGGTTCAGCGCTGTGATCCGCCAAACGTTTCGTGAGGATTCCCCGCCGCAACTCGCTATCCGTTGTGAGGAAGGCACGATATACAACCGCTCACTGAATCGGGAAGGTAAGGATTGGATTGATCTTGAGGGTGATTGGCTGCCACTAGTGAATGCACCGATCGGAAACCGATATGTTGACTTACTCGCTATGGTAGAGATCTCAGACGAAGAGTTCTATGTGTTTGCACATAAGGGTGCCGGTGATGTGATCGAGTATCGCCTCTTTGGACCACATGATGATGGAAGATGGGTATCTGTAGGTTCGGCTAACTTTCACGGAGTGTATCGTGCACCAAGCACCTCTGAGGTCTTTGTTCAGTCTGGCGATAATTGGTATTCCGGCGGCACCCAACATCTAACGGGATGGAATTCCCTTAGGAGATCTGATCAAGATCTAAGTAAAGCCAGTTGGTCCAGCATAGAAGAGTTCGACATCTGGCTTAATTTAGTAACTGGTGTAAGCCTGAAGAAGGTGTTCATCTCTGATGACTCGCCCTATGAAGGCATATCTTTGTTTGAATTCTTTGAAGGGCCATTTCAGGAATCTGATTATACCGAAGAAACGATTGAAACGTTAGTTAGAGCGGCACTCAAAATGTTGTGGGATGCGAGTGAATTGGACCGTAAGCTTATGATGGTTCCTTACATTTTTAATGTCAGGGCAGGTATCCAAACAGGTAGTACGACATTGCGGCTGGAAATCGGCGATTGGAAAGATTGGGCATTTGCAGATGAGATGGTGCAGCTGTTTACGGTTGATGGATTAGAAATCTATGAAGTTCTTATCGTGATTGGTAACAATGAGCGAAGCGTAGATTATAAATATCGGGCTAACCAAGAAGAGCGACAGGTTATTTCCAATGATGTATTCAGTTATCGGATAGTACCTACATCAGGGAAAGTGTCAGTTGACTCGACTAGGTATTTCGCATGCCAGAATTACGAAATGGGACACTACAATTTGTTCCCCGGGACCATTCTCAGTTTCACCCCTCGCCTGGTAGAGTCGGATAATATGATTAATCAAGTCCTCCGCGATGCGGAATGGTATCTAGCACCTATAGATGCCAAACAATTAAGCGCAATTGCATTTCCTTCAGCTGAGCCGCTGCGATCCCAAAGAGCCTTGATTGAAGCAGCATTTCTTGCAAACGCAGATGGCCCGGCGAGCAACCGGGCATACCTGGACGAGGCTTATTACTTTGTCCCCATGCATATCGCCCTGCAACTGCAAGCACGTGGTCATTACATTGCTGCCCTGGATTGGTTCCGCAGTGTGTACGATTACAGCGCCAGAAGGGAGAATCGCAAGATCGCACCCATACTCGCTGTAGAAGCTCAGGATAACGCAACAAACACTTTTGAGCGCTTACCGGACTGGCTGCTTGACCCCCTCAATCCACATGGTGTTGCTGCTACGCGGCCTAATGCCTACACTTGCTTCACCCTGCTATCTATTATCCGCTGCTTTCTCGACTATGCTGACGCTGAGTTCACACACGATACAGCGGAATCGGTTTCCCTCGCCAGACTACTCTATGATGCGACCCTGGATTTGCTCGATACCCCCGTTCTCCAGCAGCATACAAACCAATGTGATGACACGATTGCAGAATTAGTGAGCAGACTAGAGCCGTACATCGTCGATCGGAGCTGGCTGCCAGTATTTTTGCAAGTGATGTCCGAAATAGCTGCTGTCCCCGAACTTAGCAAACTATACCAGTTCAAGACTCAGTTGTTAACCATCATGGAGATCAATGCTCCCTTGTCTGAGCGCCTCTCAAAAATCCGGGAGCTTATCAACGAGGCAAGAGAGTCTGTGGCCCGACCTTCTATGTCCGATATCATTAGCGAGAGAAGGCTAACAACTGCGCTTGCTCACCAGGAGCTGCTAAGCGAACCAGAGATCGCCTTAGCAGCGCAAAGTCAAGCTGTAATCGCTGGGCAGGACTTCCAAGTTCGGATGGCGCTGGCAACTGGTCTGGATGCAACCACCCTTGAACAGGAGAGTATTCCATGGCTGAGGCAACAGACCTGGAAAGTAAACGGTGGTTTTAGTTATGGCATTGGAGAGAGCCTGCTGACCGCCCCTTCTCTTCGCTTCTGTGTCCCACAGAATCCGATCTTGGAAGCACTACGCCTACGAGCCGAGCTCAACCTGTACAAGTTGCGTAACTGTCGCAACATCGCGGGTGTCGAACGCCAACTAGAGCCTTACGCCGTACCGACAGATACCACCAGCGGTATGCCGACAATCGGGGCAGGAGGTCAACTTGTCCTGCCAGGTCTGAGCGTTCTCCAACCTACGCCGTACCGCTATGCTGTACTCATCGAGCGGGCCAAACAACTCGTGGGCCATGCCCAGCAGCTCGAAAGTATGATGCTATCAACACTGGAGAAGCGTGATGTCGAATACTATAACCTGCTTAAAGCCCGACAGGATCTTCAGTTAGCACGCGCCGGAGTTAGGCTGCAAGATCTGCGAGTCAGGGAAGCTGAGCACAACGTCAGCCTCGCCGAGATGCAGCAAGAGCGATCCCAGATCCTCGCCGAGCACTATAGTGATCTGCTGAGTGCGGGACTGCGTGGCAGTGAGAATGATCAATTGAATGCGTTGGGCGTGGCAATAAGTATACAGACAACATTGGCTGCTGCATATGCTACTGCGTCAGCACTCAGCTATGCAGCAATGCAATATGGAGCAGCGGCCCAATACGCGCTGCAGAGTTTATCTACGACGATTGGAGTATCCAGTACACTAGCCTCATTCTACGGTGTGCTAGCCAGCTTCGAACGCCGTGTGGAAGAATGGCAATTCCAGAGAAGACTTGCGCAGCATGATGTACGCATTGGGGCACAGCAGATCCGCATCGCCGAAGATCATGTGCGGATTATAGGTCAAGAACGTTTGATCTCGGAGCTACAGTCGGATCATGCTGGGGCAGTCGTCGATTTCCTGGCTAACAAGTTCACGAATGCCGAGTTGTACGACTGGATGAGCAATATCCTAGAAGGAGCATATAGCTACTTCTTGCAGCAGGCTACCACGATGGCACAGCTAGCTGCTAACCAATTGGCATTTGAACGGCAGGAAGTTCCACCACCGTTCATTCAGCACGATTACTGGGAGTCGCCAGCGGACGCAGTATCAGGTACGGTTTTAGACACCGAAAGTGTGGACCGCCGTGGTATGACGGGCTCTGCACGTCTTCTTCAAGCTATCTACCAGCTCGATCAATATGCTTTTGAGACCAACGAGCGCAAGCTCCAATTGACAAAGACTATATCACTCGCCAGCTTAGCTCCGGTAGAATTCCAGAAATTCCGCGAGACGGGTGTCATCACGTTTGCTACGCCAATGAAACTCTTCGATTGGGACTTTCCAGGCCATTATTTGCGTCTCATTCACCAGGTCCGCACGTCCGTCATTGCGTTGGTCCCGCCCATTCATGGCATTAAGGCAACCCTGACTAGTAGCCGCCTGTCACATGTTGTGGTCGGCGGTGACATTTTCCAAACGACGATCATCCAGCGAGGACCGGATCAGGCCGCACTATCCTCGCCGAGGGATGCCTCCGGCCTGTTTGAGCTAAATGCCCAGTCGGATATGCTGCGACCATTTGAAGGTATCGGGGTGGATACAACATGGGAATTCAGAATGCCGAAGGCGGCAAATCTATTTGATTACAGAATGATTGCCGATGTGCTCATCACAATAGATTACACTGCGCTTAATAGCTTTGACTACCAGCAGCAGGTTCTCCAGACGCTCGATGCCAATGTAAGCGGCGACCGTCCGTACAGCCTCCGGCATCATCTTGCTGATCAGTGGTATGATCTGCACAATCCTGACAGAACCAGTACGCCGATGACAATCCGGTTCGAAGTCAAGCTTGATGATTTTCCGCCCAATCTCGAACGTCTCAAAATTCAGCATATTGCCCTATATTTCGCCCGGTCAAATGGGCAACTGTTCGAGATCGATGTAACGCATCTCCACTTCACTGAAAACGGAGTTGGAGGCAGAGTTGGAGGAGGGGCGAGGACTGTTGACGGTATCATCAGCACTCGTAGGGGCAACGCAAGTAGCTGGACTGCCATGCAAGGCAGATCTCCATCCGGCAACTGGGAGTTGGCACTTCCTGATCGGGAGGAAATAAGGAGGCTATTCCGCGACGAGCTTATAGAAGATATTTTGTTCGTCATCACATACAAAGGTCGAGCCCATGCGTGGCCATCTTAGGCCTGCAAATGCACACCCAACCCACCTTAAATGCTGTATACTGGCGTGAACTGATTCGTTCCTGACCAGTGCGAGGTTGACCATTGAAGCCACCTCCTCGAGTTTACTGGGTTTTAAGTCCCAAAGTGAGCGTACCTTTTCGGAAACATATAATAAGCTCACGTCACAGATATTCATCTTATTGCTAGCTTATGTGATTCTTCATCGGCATTGCTATGTTTGGCTCACAGCTATGCCAGAAATCCGCAGCCTCCGTACATCATTCCGGTGCTCGGCGTGACTGCCTACGTCTGACTCGAACCCAGGACAGTCGTCAAGGAGGCTGTGGAGAGGTGCATTGTTCTTTCAATAGGTGCGTTTACTGAGCACGCCTCTGTCTTCGCCGCGGAAGGAGTCGATGGCGCTGTGCCAGAGGATGTCACAGTTGGGATAGGGTTGGCTTGGGGACAAGTCAAAAGTCAGATGCATTTCGTATGGTCAGATTGACGACGAAGAACAAGATAGGCAAACTCTGCCTACCTAAACGAGGTCTTCTTGGCCTTGAATGAGGCAGACCGTCGTAAGTTGATAGCCAAAGCACAGCGGATGCTCGAAAAATACAGCGAAGAGAGAGGAAGCCTAGATGACTAGGGACGTTGGAAGGATTATTGCCACACATAACGTGATTTACTCTCGGGATTACGATAAGTTCAGCCTACTGCCGGATGCCAAACACCTGTTAGAGGCTGTCCGCGCTCATTGGCATATCGAAAATCGCCTCTATTGGATGCTCGACATGGCTTTCGGTGAAGATGAAAACCGCTCTCGCAAAGACCATGCCCCTCAAAACCTAGCAGTCTTACGTCATATTGTTTTGAACTTACACAAGCAAGAGGTCTTTCTCAAAGTTGGTGTTGAGGCCAAACTGCTCCACGCTGGTTGGGATGAACGATACTTGCAGGTTCTCTATGCTGGTTAAATGCATTTTCGACTCCTACATCCACATTTACGGGCATTACCAGGTCTGATGCGGAGGTACACCACACATGAATGACAGGATGATCGACATTGCTAAAGCAGGTAGCATCGTCGTTATGGCTGGCGCCGGTGTTTCGGCTGAACGACCAACAGCCTTACCTGGTTGGTATGCAACACAGAAAGCAATAGTGGATGTTCTCGCAGACAGACTGGAGACAGCACTCGGCAGGCCGGGCTGGCTGAAATCGCATGTCATACTGACTATTGATACCAACAGACAGGACGAACGATTTCCCCCGGATTACCAAGCCCAGTTGATTGAAGAGATGTGTGGTAGTCGGTATTTTCGTGCACTTCAAGCATTTGATGTTAATGTCTTGAATGCCAGCCACGATGGGATTGCTGCGCTTGCCGCTTCAGGCGCAGTACGAGCAGTGGTGACAACGAATTTTGATCGGTTGATCGAGCGTGCGCTTGACAGACGCGGCATAGAGTATGTTGTTGCCTATGATGAATCTGGCTATGGGACCATGGCTGCGAAGCTGGCTTCCAAGAGCTATAGACCACTCCCCCTCATAAAGATTCATGGCACGGCCAGCGATTACTCGTCAATGATAGATACACTCAAGCAGCGAAAGAAAGGGCGTGCACAGGCACTATCCCACAGTCTCGAGCACCTTCACTCATCGTATTGGTTGTACCTTGGATTCTCAGCAGCGGATTTGGAAACTGATCGCGGCTACTTGGGTCTTGTCGAAGGGACCTCTTACAGCCTGGGTGCCACATATATATCTTACCCTGAGGGGCTAGGGCTTGGAGCAGGTGCAGAAGCTCTCATGGCTGCATACGGTAATCGGGGTGAGGTTGTCGTTGAGTATGTTCCCGCCTACCTGGCTCAATTGTGTGAGACACTTAATATCACTGACTTCTCAACCAATCTTGATGACTCTTCGACTGGTCGTGAGCAGTTCGACATCAAACTCAGGACTTGGAGTGATAACCTGTCGGTAGCTGCCGCTGGGCTATGTCTGGCAGCTATTCTAGAGGCAGTTGGTCAATCCGAACTAGCGATCCGCATATTGGATCGCTTGGTCAGGAAGGAACTTCTATATGAACGCGAAACAGATGATTATAGAGCACTGCAATTGCACTATGGTCGTCTGGGCGCAGCCTGGGGGCGCTTCATCTCTGTGCCCGATATCCACGGAGCAACAAGCAATATAAGCTTTGAAACCGTACAAAGCTTGCTCAGATTACGTGACCACACTTACGCATTTGCGGCTCAGGGTTGGCTCATGTGTGCGTTCTTGTGGCTTAATAGAGGTGACGATGCTACAGTACGTGCCGTGCAAATGATATCGCAGTTTCATGAGAATGCTTGGAGGCCCTTACAACCGCAGGCGCGTGAGGATGTCGTGGATGTGTGGTTGTCTACAGTGCAGGTGTTTATTGTGAATTCGCCTTCCATAGCAATTGAAGTAGTGAACGATACTGCTCAAGCGGCTATTAATCTGGCGCAGTCATGTGGTGATGTTGTACGCAAAGCACGAGTTGTGGCACTATGGACTTTAGCACTTGGCGTCACAGACATCGATGTACCGGAGATTATTGAAAAGCATATGTCGACTTTTGGTGAAGTTGAACGTGTTGGCGATGGCTTTGCTCTGGGAATGCGCACCTTGGCTCTTGGACGCTGGCATGTGGGGCCAGGAGGACTTGAGCTTGTACAGGAGATAGGGTACAAGGAGGTTTCCCAACGAGCGTTGGAATACTTGGCTCAGGCAGTTGGGTACCTGGGTAACCAGGGTATGGATCCGTGGATACTCTATGCGCTGATCCAGCGAGCGAAAGCATTCGCTGACCTGCGCCAGTTTGATGAGGCGCAGTCTAATATCGATATGGCCTGGGAGGCTACCTCACGCTTCCCAATCATGAAGTCACATGTCCTTGAGGCTGTAGGCCAGGTCCGACAAATGCACGGTAATGAGGCCGCTTCGCAAAGTTTCAGAGCTGCTATTCAAGCAGCAAAAGATAGTGGTCTTTTTGCGAGAGCCGAATTTCTATCCAGAAACCTGTAAAATGGGGTACCAACCCGATATGAGACAGAAGTTCCCAAGTTCTGGGATTCCGGCATCCCTGGTTTCAAAACTCTACCTAGCCACCGGACACTGAACAAATGAGCGAGAGTTGAACAAGCCGCGAAACCTCGATAAGGTTGAGTTTGCCAACAAAACCAAGTCGAGGAGAACGCGAAAATGCTGTCCAACTCTCAACTGTATAGTAAATGGCGGAAGCGGCTGGCGCAACTGGCACCTGATGAGTGTGAAAGCCGCTTGAAGAATATGCTGTATCTGGTGGTGGGCCTGTTTAAGGCCAGGAGTGTACATCTGAGCTATGTGGCCCGCCAGATACCCGTTCGTGCTAAGAAGCTGAGCCTGGATAAGCACCTGAGACGCTTTTTGAGCAACCGGGCAGTGCGGGTGCGGGACTGGTATCGACCGGTCGCCGAGCAGTTGGTCAAGGCGGCGGGCAGTGCCGGACACCTTCACCTGCTGATAGATAGCAGCAAGGTGGGGTTCAATCACCAATTGTTGATGGTTGGCATGGCTTACCGGCGGCGGGCTTTGCCCCTGGCCTGGACCTGGGTCAGAGGGGCACGCGGACACAGCTCGGTAAAGAAGCAGGTAGCCTTACTCAAGTATGTGCGCAGTCTGATCCCGAAAGCGTTTCAAGTTTCTCTGGTGGGCGATTCGGAGTTTGGTCACACCTTGTTGATGGAATACTGTGACTTCTGGGGCTGGGATTACGCCCTGCGCCAGAAAGGAAATCATCTGGTCATGACCTTCAACCGGTTCTTTTGGCAGCCCATCGACGCGATTGAGATCAAGCCAGGTATGATGGTCTGGTTTGGACGGGTAGTCTTGACCCAGGCCAGCTCCTACCCGACCAATCTGGTCTTGTATTGGAAGCCTGGCGAGAAAGAACCCTGGTATCTGGCGACTAACCAGCCCGGCCCCATGGGACCATTATGCTCTATCGCCGCCGCATGTGGCTGGAAGAGATGTTTGGGGATATGAAGAAGCATGGTTTTGACCTGGAGGCTACTCATTTGCGCCATCACTTGCGTTTATCTCGTTTAACCCTCGCGGTTTGCCTGCTCTATCTCTGGTTGGTCAGCACCGGTGAGCATCTGCTCTGCTCAGCCTTGTCCGGTACCGTTGACCGCTCTGACCGCCGTGACCTGAGCGTTTTTCGTCTGGGATGGGATTTCATTGAGCGTTGTTTAGCTCTCAACGATCCCTTACCCTCTACCTGGATTCCGAACTTCTGTTCAGTGTCCGGTGGCTAGGAAAAAACTAAAAGATTGCCATCTTGTACAAGTCGGCAGACTAACCCTCTGCATAACCCTTGCTTATGTAACACTACCGCTAATTCACCGCATGGTTACACAACTAGGTATATAGTGTGCCCTCCCAGGCCCCTTCCGGCCACCTCCCGGCAGGAGCATCCATCAGTATCCCTTATCAACAAGCGGTACGGTTTGGAGCCATAAAACTCGCCCAAAACCGTAATTTCCTGTTCATTTGGCTCCGCTCATCCTATCGTAGAAAATCCCGAAATAAACGGAACGCGGCGTTGTTTTCTGCCGTACAATTCTGTTCCGATACTACTCAAACCCCTTTTTCATGCTACAATCCGGGTAAAGAACAACTTTTTCAGGCAGGTACCATAATGAAATGGCAGCAGATTAGAGAATCATTCCCCGGACGCTGGGTTGTTATTGAGGCAATCGATGCCTCAACTTCACCTTCCGGCCAGCGCCTGATCACTGAGTTGTTACTGGTCGAGGCCTTTGGTGATGAGTGGGAACCGGCCTGGGAAGGCTACAAACAGGCAAAACGCCGCCAGCGACGGGGTGAATATTATGTCGTTCACACAGATCGTGTTGATCTGGATATTTCTGTGATGGATGGCTTTCGCCGGAAGCTGGACCAGTCTGTATGACATCTTTCCAGATACGGCATGGCCTCCCATTTGTATCCGTCAGCTTACGAGCGAACGGGAAATCCCTGACTCTCACTGACATACTGGTTGACACTGGATCAGCAGCAACCGCTTTCCGAACGGACGCCTTAAAGCCTCTGGGGATCACCCCTCAGCCAGATGATCCAATCCGCGTGATGGTTGGGATCGGTGGTGGAACCGAGGCGGTGATCGAACGTCCTATTGATGCACTGGAGATTGGAGAACTTAGAGCCAGTCCCTTCACGATTCAAATTGGGCTGCTTGATTATCAGATTCAGATGAATGGAATTATTGGCACTGATTTCCTGCTGGCAAGCAAGGCTGTGCTGGATTTTTCTACCCGTTCAATCCATCCATTGAAGTAACTTGGCTTTGCCCCAACAAACGTGTAATTTTTCCCCATAGAGCCTCATGATCTCAAATGAGGCAAAACACCCTTTACACCCTTTTAGCCATTATTGACCCATTATCGGAATTACCCCAATATAACCAGCTTTAGAATATGCTAATCTTTCAAAGTTGGCTGGCAGATTCCTGTTGAGCGAGCTGCTCCCAGAGGGGCTGCAACCAGGTGGTGCCGTAGGCATCACCGGGGGTGCGCTGCTCGGCATCCAGGATGCCGATGTAATCCAGGGTCGTCTCCTGGCGATCATGGCCCAGATTCTGCTGGATGGCCACCAGGTCGGTGCCAACCAGGTAAAGTTGCCGGGCATAGGTGCGGCGCAGGTCGTGCGGGCTGACCGTCCGGAGCTGCCCATTGACCGGGATCGCATACGAAGCCAGCGCCACTTCAATGGATCGCACCGACAGCCACCGGGGGTAGCCGGTGGCATCGAGGTAGAAGTTGTTGCCCTTCCGCAGACCGACAAAGACCGGACCCTGGGTTAATCCCACCCTATCCAGCCAGGCTTCAACCAGAGCCAGCCCCCATTCCTGGGCACCGTAGGGAACCAACCGCTGTTTGAAGCCTTTGCCAGACCGGACTTTGAGCGCCAGCGCCCCACCCAGCGTGGCCCGCAGGTCGCCCACCTCCAGCGCGGCAGCTTCCGCTGCCCGGATGCCGGTACACAGCAGCAGGGCGATCAGCGCCGTGTCGCGCAATCCTTTCCAGGTATTGAGGCCCGGGGCCTGCACCAGGGCGGCCACCTGGCTGGGGGTCAGCCAGACGTGGGCGGTATCTTCCTCGTCCTGGATGGTGACCACCTTCACCGGGGCATTGGCCGGGTCAATCGCATTCTTGAGCTGGGTGGTGAACTCGGCCACCAGCACCCACTTCCGTTCGGGAGCCATATCAGCAGCTAAGTGGGTATAGAGCCATTGGCGCACCTGGTTGGAGCGCAGCAGCTGGTCGTAGGCCGACCGCACGGTGGACAAATAGGCGCGGACGGTGGCCGGGGTCAGCCCCTCGACCTGGAGCAGTTGGTCGCGCCAGGCAGCCAGGTCGGGCCGATACCAGGATCCGTGGTGTTCGATCTGCCACCGGCAGAAGCGCCGGAGGCGTGACTGGCGGGAGCGGCTCCCGCCCCCAGCAAAGATTAACAGGGGATGCTGACGGATGGTCTGGAGCTGCAAATCCCACATAAATCGATCCTCCTACAATAGATTCGTGTCCCGGAACTTATACGAATCTATTGTAGCCCCTCTTGACCCCTTTTCCTACCCATGGAGACAAGTGCACCATAGGAAAATGAGCTTTGGTAGCAGCTTCGTTACCTATTCCCCTAGCAGAGGAAAGCAAACAGGATCAAGATATTGCTTAGCGCGGTTGGTGGCCCCGTCACCGGGGGGGCCGTGCCGCAACCCGATGTTGTTTCACAGTCTATCCCCTCTTCATAATTTCAGTAATTGATGCTAAACTAGAATCTGTCAATAAGCCGAAGCAAATCAGCATGAAAACAAAATGATGTGTGATTAAATTGTCATAGAATGGCAATGCTACATACATTGCAACCTGCTCATCTATTTTGCATTCTCTGAGTAATTCAGGGGAGGACAATGTGCCCACAACAACCGAACGGGTATACCAGCTACTAGCCGATATGCAGCACACCACTGGCCTCGATCCCTTCAAGGAACTGTTCTGGACTGAGTTGAATTACGACCGTGCCAACGATCTGGTATCCAGGCGCGACTGGCCCTCTTCAGCGATAGAAGCTCTAGCCGAAGACCCGATCCGCCTGGCTGAACATGATGGCGGTCTTGGCCGGTTTGATGTCATTTACTGTCGCCTGGATGACAGATTGCTTATTACCCCCCAGCGCCCAGTGATCAATCGGTTGTTACAAGAGTATCCCTACGCGCTCTACATCTTCAGCGATGCGAACCAGGCCCATTGGCATCTGGTCAACGTCAAGTATGATACGAAAGCCCACAACCGGCGCTTATTCCGACGCATCACCGTTGGCCCGAACGAACGGCTACGCACAGCATCAGAACGAATCGCCATGCTCGATCTGGCGTCGCTTAACCCAGACCTCTTTGGTTTATCACCACTTGTTATCCAACAACGCCACGATGAAGCCTTCGATGTTG
>JBNKDD010000167.1:0-12371 GCA_050288085.1 Anaerolineae bacterium | reverse complement strand
GCGAGGTGGCGCTCGCCGTAGCCCAACCAGCAAATCCGCGAGGGCAACCCCTGAAAAGCAACTTGCTCCTGGGCCATCTTGATCCACCGGTTCAGGTGCTTGTGTTCCGGGAATAACTCCATGATTTTACGGTCAGTTGCGTAAATATCTTCCGGGTCGCCGGATAATGCTACCCACCGGAAAGGGCCTTTCCCCTCACAGAATAGAGGCCGGATGTAAGCCGGGACGAATCCCGGATAAGCAAAAGCATCCTCTAACCCGTTATCGAGCGCCCGCTGCCGGAGATTGTTTCCATAATCGAAGACTACCGCGCCGCGCTTGTGCATCTCGACCATTGCCGCGCAGTGTTCGGTCATCGTCCGGATTGATTCCTGCTGGTATTTGGCCGGGTCGCTCTTGCGGAGTTCAACCGCTTCTTCGAGTGTCATCCGGTTGGGGACGTACATCAGGGGGTCGTGGGCACAGGTCTGGTCAGTGACCATATCGGGGATGATGTCGCGCCGCACCAATTCGGGGAATACATCGCCCGTATTGCCGATCAAACCGATGGAGATCGCCTCGCCACGTTTCGTGTAATCCTCGACCATCTTCAAGGCTTCGTCCAGGTCTTCGACCACAACATCAACGTAGCGGGTATCCAGGCGGCGCTGCGCCCGCCAGGGATCGACCTCAACAACCAGGCCAACACCCTCATTCATCGTAATAGACAGCGGCTGTGCACCACCCATTTCACCTAAACCACCGGTCAACACGAACTTACCCTTCAGCGAATGGCCCGCGCCATAATGCTTTTCGGCGGCGGCGGCCAGGGTTTCGTAGGTGCCCTGTAAAATCCCTTGAGTGCCGATGTAAATCCAGGAGCCAGCCGTCATCTGGCCATACATGATCAGGCCAAGCTGCTCCCACTTATCGAAGTTCTCCTGGGTGGCCCAGGCTGGAACGATATTCGAATTGGCGAGGATCACACGCGGGGCATCGCGATGGGTGCGGAGTACGCCCACCGGTTTACCGGACTGCACCAGCAGGGTTTCATCGTCTTCCAGGTTTCGAAGTGTTTCCAGGATAGCGTCAAAAGCCTCCCAGTTGCGGGCCGCTTTCCCACGCCCACCATAGACAATCAGGTTATCTGGATCGCCTGCTACATCTGGGTCCAGATTGTGCTGGATCATCCGGTAGGCGGCTTCTTGAAGCCAGCCCTTGCAGGACAGTTCAGTGCCTGTTGGTGGGTGGACGATCCGTTTTTCACTTAATGCCATTATTTTTCACCTTGGTCAACAGGATAAAGACACTTTGCGTTGGGTAAACGATTCTAATCCCATGCTACACTAAGAATGACCGCTTGTCATGTACTTTCTTAATTTTTCCTATTGGCGGGTGTCAACAATGGCATTGGTGTCACACGTGTTTCCTGAAGGCGGCTGGACGATTCGCGGCATGCCCCAACCGGCCCAGTCGCCAGTCAGATCACCGTTTGGCCCGGCCCCGGTCAGGAAGGTCAGACGGACAGTTTGCCCGCCGAAGTCACTCAGATCAACCAGGTGATCGTGCCAATGCTGGTCGAGTGGATCGTTTGATACGTAAGACTCAAACACGCGGGTGTTCTCACCTCCGGCTTCGACCTCGACGGCGAAGGCTGCCCCATCACCGCCCCAACCCCAACTATCCTGAAACATGGCAATATCAAAGCGCAGGCAAACCGGCGCTTCGGGCAGGTCAAGTGAGTAGCTCAGGCTGGACTCTGATTGCATCAGGATGGTATCGTAACTCGGCTCCGGGTAGATCTCAAAGGTTCTAACCTCGATAGGCGGGTCGGGCTGGATGTTTACTTCGGCCTGGTCGAATTCTTCAATCAGGTCGATCCGGGTGACAGCTTCAAGCAGTTCGGGATCGTTCTGACGGCTCCAATAAGGTTTGAGGTGATAAAACAGGAAGCGGCCAAACTGGTGCTCTAGAATATAGTATTGGGCGGTGAACCCGCTGTATTCGGGGATGTCGCGCCAGGAGTCGTTAGGGTTCTGGAAATCGAAGAAGGTGCGGTCAAAAGTCGTCAGCAGGATGTAGACCGGCGGGTCACGGTAAATATCTTCCAGCGCTTCGGCCCGCCATTCGGCCTGCCAGGGGTTACCGCCCCGGATGCGCATCAGCAGCGGCTCGTTGTAAATATAGCGGGTCGGGCTGCGGCGTTCTGCCAGGTAGTAGATCGCGGTGTGGTGCCCCCATACCCAGATCGGATCATCGGGGTCGGTGCGCTCGCGGAGATAGTCCGCCGCCACCATCTGATCCCATACCCCCTGCGACTCAAAGAACTCTTCCGGGCTAGTCTGTCCGGTCAGGTAACCGCCGAGAATCTGCCATTGATCGACATAGAAGAACAGCGCCAGGTTGATCAATATAGCCGCACCCATAATCCCATATGCTGTCGTCTGCCAGCGTGGTTGCTTCCAGTGGATGATCTCATAAGCCAGAGCGCCGATACTGAATACCAACGCAGGCATGACGGCTGTCCAATGGTAAGGAGTGAATCGCTGCTGTATCCAGACGACAGCGACACCGGCAAAAATATAGACCGCAAGCGGTAAACCATACCAATGCCGCTTCCAGATCGCGATCACACAGCCGATCAGCGCCAATGCCCAGATAACCGGTAAGCGGCCAAAATAAAGCAGGGTTTGCTGCACCGGCAGGGAACGGATCGCGTATTCGTCGGGGTTGAGTTGAGCTTTAGGAAAATAAAAGAAGATGAAATAAATATGCTCGATGATGGCATCCAGCGCGACTCTTGCCAGCAGATAAAGCGCGGAAACCAGCACAACCAGGAGTGAACCACCCAGTGTCAGGCCAAAGATCGACAGGCGGCGGCGAAAAGTGCGCTGTGAATCATCGAGCGGCATGCCGAAGATCAGGCCCAGCGCCGCTGCACCGAGCGGCAGCACCAACGCATACTTGTATAGTACGACCATAGCCAGCAGTACCCCGCTGATTAAATAGACGTACCACTGTTTCCCGGCTTCGCGGCGTGCGCCCAGCATTAATCCGAGCAAACCCAGCATTCCGAACAGATTAGCAAAGCTCTCCGGTTGGGCGTTCATGTCGAAGCGGACGATGATCGCCAACAGACCGTAAACCAACCCAACAACATAGGCCAACTGGATTTGCTCGAACCATAGATAAGCGATGGCGGCAATCACCAGGGCAGTAGCGGCAATTGCCAGGGCGTTCAAAACGTAGGGGCCGCTGCTGTTCGTTCCGAAGATCAGGCGGGATAATGCATAGGTGTAATGCAGAGCCGGGCCTTTTGTATCCCAGCAATCCTGAAAGGACATCCCCCCGCGCAAGAGTTCATCTGCACAGGTGGCATAAACCCCCTGATCACGGCTCAGTGGGACATTCCAGAAAGGCGCGGCGACCCCAAAGATCACCACCACAACCAACAGGGCCAGGGGCCATTTGAATGCTTTTAATCGCGTCGCGATAGGTGAGGATTGACTTTGATCAGACATGCATACTCCTTATTTTTAGAGCAGGCCGAGTCTATCTAAACCTGTGAGCATGTGCAATCGCAAAATCTCAGGGTAGAATGGCACTATGAACGGTATTCTAAAGAACGATAAGGCTATCGCACTGTTCTTATTCATCCTGGTATCAAGCGTCTATTTTGCGACAATAACCGGGATCACATCGAGTAACGATGGCAGCCATTACGCCCTGGTGCGGGCACTGGTCGAACGGCGCAGCTTTGAAATCTCACCTTACCTGGATTTCACCGAGCATCAAGATTACGCACTGCGCGGCGATTTACGCTTCAGCGACCGGCCCCCTGGAACAGCGCTGGTAGCGGCTCCGTTCTATGCGCTGTCTGCCGTTGCCCCCCAAGCCAAGATCAATCCCCCATCAAAACACGATCCAGACAACCCGCGTTTGATCTATGCGGTGCTGCCTGCGGCCTTGAGTGCCAGTGCTGCGGTGATGTTATTTTATCTGACCCTACGCAAGCACTTTGATCGTTCGCAGTTCAGCGCCCTGTTGGTCAGTCTCGGATTGGCATTTGGCACCACCACCTGGAAATATGGGAGCGTATTGTATTCCCATGCAGCAGCCGCTTTGACCGTCTGGTTGGCGCTCTATCTTCTGTTGCAAGTCGAGCAGATGCGGCATTTTAAGTGGCCTTTTCTATTAGGGTTCACCATCGGGTTTGCGCCGCTA
The DNA here is from genome assembly GCA_050288085.1 of Anaerolineae bacterium. Lineage (GTDB taxonomy): Bacteria > Chloroflexota > Anaerolineae > Aggregatilineales > UBA3940 > JBNKDD01. The sequence goes on along the minus strand of JBNKDD010000167.1, from coordinate 8,168 downwards.
ACCGAATATACGAGTGTGCCCTTCTCCCTGATCATGGGGATATATCTGCTGATCGTTTTATGGGAGCCTTATCGGAACGCAGAAACCCGGCAAAGCTGGCTAAAAGCAGCCGGAGCGTTTGCTCTTGGCGGCTTGATCCCGGTGGCATTCTTGTTGACCTACAACACGCTCAACTTTGGCAGCCCATTCGAGGTTTCGACGTTTAATGCCGATACCACCCTCTGGCCGCAGAATGAAGGCTTTGCAGCAGACTTTGCCACGCCGCTGTTAGAGGGGTTAGGGGGAATGCTGTTCCACAGCAGCAATGGCAACCAGGGTATCTTTCTACTTTCACCGGTTACGCTGCTGGGTCTTCTCGGGCTGGGGGGACTATATCGCTACTCACGCCGCCGGTTTGCGCTGGTAATTGGTGTTTTCGTGGCCTATCTCCTGCTGTTTGCTAAGAGTACTACCTACAATCCCCTGACCAACGACGGGCGCTACATCACTACCTTTATCGGCCTGTGGCTGATTCCGGCAGCTTTCTGGATAGATGAGCATTATCTGCCCGTTCAGAATGAGATCGGACGGCTGGGATTATCGCTGCTGGTGTTTGGGCTGCTGTTTGTCTCAGTGCGGAATCAATTGATGCACATTGCCTTCTCGTGGAATTATGATCTCGATCCCGCCGCTTTGCTGCCATTGGCAACCTCACCGGAGAACATCCGGCTGATCTTCAGGACGGTATTTCCCAACCTGCGCAATTTACCCCTGCTATGGGGTGGGGAGCTATTGGTGTTAGGCGTAATCGGGTTGGTTGGACGATGGCGACACCGCCGTGAAGGGACGATCACATCCCCTGTGTAACCCGGATTGAGGTGAGCAGCATGTCCGGCCTGTGCCGGTACATGTCCCAGGGAACCCGCCCGGCGGCAATGTCAGATACTATCAACGCCAGGGCATGATTGACCGGGGCCAGCCGTTGGATATCGTCGGCGGCCTTTGTCACCGCGCCGTTTAACCAGGCGGCTTCTGTCCGTTGATGCCCACTCCTGAGAGCATTTAACAACGAAGGCAGTTTATCACCCCGCCCACCGCTAACCTGTTTCCGCAGCAGAGGACGGGCCAGGGGCAGGGGCACACGTTTCACCAGCGTGGCGAGGAGTTTGGCCGGTGATCCGGGCAGATTGACCACCTCTATTCCACTCAAATCTATGATCGCCAGGGCCTCGTGTAAAGCCTGCCACTCGACTGCAAACAAGTCAGGATCGGCAAAAACTTCACCGGGATGCATATCGAGGATCGCCGAGGTTGCATTACCAACGATGTTCAGCAGCAGCTTCGACCACTTCAGGGTCGGGCCGCTGTTTACCTTTTCGGCCAGCAGGCCGGTATTCTCAAAAGCGCTGTACACCAGGTTGGCGGCGGGGGAGTCCATAGCAACGGCGATTCCGCGCTTTTTCTCCTCAACAACTACACCCGGCTCCGGCATGGAAACAGGGGTTGTCAGGGTTGCGGCTACCACCTTATCTTCGCCAAGGGCCGTCTCGATAGACTCTTCGTTGCCGATCCCATTCTGAAAACTGGCTATTGGTGGGGGATCGGGCAAAAGCCGGATCAAGTCCATCAGTGCGAGGGTGGTGTCGTAAGCCTTCATGGTGAAGGCTATCCAATCGTATGGCGCATCAATGGCATCATCAAGCTGGGTGACAGCCCGGAGGGGCTGAACCCGGTGTGATTCTGATCCGGCCTGCACGGTCAGACCATCAGCATTAACAGCCTTCGCCAATGGTTCACGGCCCAGCAAGGTTACATCATGCCCGGCCTGAGCCAGATGTCCACCCAGGTAACAACCAACCGCCCCCGCACCATAAATCAAGATTCGCATCTCGCCGCCCCTCACTAACCAGAACAAAGGCCAGGACGGTTGTTCGCCTGGCCTCGATATTCTGTACGAATTGCTCAGTTTGTTATGTAGGAAAAGATAATGGTTCTTAACAACTTTATCTTTTCACAGTTAGGCCATTTGATTTAAAAACCTATTGTCCGACCCAACTTAGTATCCTGCTGGGATGGCCGGTTGTGCAGCTCCAAGACCCAGATCAGGCATGTATTTCTTCCATACGTCATCATGGATGACAACATCTGCCTCGTCCCGCCACTCTGTCTGTAACTCACTGAACAGTGTTTGTCTTTCAGAATCCTGTTCCTGTGGGGTTGTCGGGACTTCCTGCCGGTCGTAGACTTTGATCAGATGCCAGCCAAATTCGGTTTCAACCGGGTCACCGACTTCGCCTATTGGACGGTTCTTTACCGCTTCAGCAAATGCCGGCACGAAGGTATCGGGCGTATTCCAGCCCAGGTCGCCACCTTTATAAGCATTTGCAGTATCTATCGAAAGTTCGGCGGCCAATACCTCGAAATCTTCACCTGCCTCGTAACGCTCCAATGCAGCCAGGGCTTCTTCGTGAGTTTCAACCAGGATATGCGAAGCATGGACAAGTGTTTTGGTCTGTGCTACGTCGAAGTCCAATGCTTCAATTAGCTGCTCTTTCAGCATATTGGTGTAGATATAGTCCAGATATAATATCCGCATCTCATCTTCTGTAAGCCCAAATTGCTCTGCGCCGAGGCTGAGTTCTTCTGTCAGCTGTTCGTTATACTGCTCCTCGGTAATCGGCTCTGAAGTGGGCCACGGGGTGGACGTAGCCGTTACCGTAGGCGTGTGCTCAGGAGTAGGGGTGATCGTCGGAGTCGGGGTGACGGTCGCGGTAGCAGTCGGCGTGACACCCTCTTCAAGCGTTGGCATGGGGGAAGGTGTCTGGGTGTAGACAAAAGTTGACGTAACAGTCGGCCCTTCGGTTGGGCCAGGGGGCGTTGATGTAGATGTTGGTCTCTCCGTTGAAGTTGGTTCCGGCTCGCCTGCATCATAGCCAAAGGCAAGTTCTAACTGTTCTGCAACTTCTTCATCCGTTACGACGATACCCATTTCTGCTGCTTTTTGCTCAACGATTTTATCGTCGATCATGTTCTCCAGGGTCATTTCCCCAAAGTACTCCGGGCCAAGCCCTTCTGGTAGCGCTGAGCCAAGAAGCTGCTGATAATATTGCACATACTGGTGGAACTCATATTGAGCATGAACCTGGAATTTGGCAACCGTGATGGGGTCCCCATTAACAGTGGCGACAGCCTTGTTAGGAATAAAGTAAAATTGGTTTGCCACTCCAAAGCCAATCACCAGGGCAACCGCCACAGCAACCCCAATTACACTATAAAGCACAACCTGCTGAAGCTGATTCTCACGCTGTGCACGTGAGACCTGCTTACGTGTCAGGCCAGCTTGTGCTGTTCTTTGACGTTTCGCCATATCATGTTTCCTTGGACTAAGTTGGACCGTATGAATTAAGTTTAATGAAATGGCCCAACTGTACAGAAAACAGATAAAAATTCAATTATCTGTTTTCAGCAAAGTCAAAGGGCATAGACCTATTGTCTACGCCCTCTGTTATCTATCTCACAGCGATGGGCAATCTAGGAATCCCGCAGGTGATCACTGTGGAAGGGCAGAAGCGCCATGTGACGCGCCCGCTTGATTGCCTGTGCGATGGCTCGCTGCTGCTTGGCGGAGACACCGGTTTGCCGCCGGGGGCGAATTTTACCACGCTCCGTCATAAAATTTCGCAATGTGTCGTAATCTTTGTAATCAATTTTGTTGATCTGCGACAGGAGATCGCGATGGAAGCTGCGACGCCTCCTGCCACCACCATAGCGACGACCACCACCATAAGAGCGGCCTCCGCGACCACCCTGGCGAGAACCTCTAGACGGTCTGCTATCTTCGCTATCTTCATCTTCGCCGTAATATTCGTCAGCCAAAGTAATAACTCCTCATCAAGTCAGTACGCGTAGAACGCATACTGTTAAGGGGAAACAGATAAGGCAGTTACCTGCTTCCTATACAGTTGGGCTGTTTGTTTACCTGACCCAACTTAAAAAGCGAATTTATCATCTTTACTGTTTGAAGATGGTTCGTGGCTTGAACTAATCTGACTACGTCGTTCTCCCAGAACAATCATCTCGTTGGCAACTAACTCTGTACGGTAATGCTTTTTACCGTCTTCGTCTTCCCAGCCCCTGGTTTGCAAGCGACCCTCAACATAGACTTGCTGTCCTTTTGAAAGATACTGGTTGCAAATTTCAGCCAGGTTGCCCCAGGACACAACGTTGAACCATTCAGATTCTTCGTGGCGTTCCCCTTCTGCCGATGTCCACGTCCTGGTCGTAACTACGCTAAATGATGTAACAGGGCGGCCACTCGGTGTATAGCGCATTTCTGGATCACGCCCAAGATGACCGATCAGCATGACTTTGTTTAGTCCCCTGCTCATGTTCATCTCCTTACCCACGATACCAACTAACTCAATAAAACCTGATCTTTAAGCTAGAAATAACTTAAATACGTCCGACGCTTCATTCATCCTCTCGAATAATCAAGTAGCGTAAAACGTTTTCCGACAGGCGCAGATTGCGTTCGACCTCAACAGGGGTTTCCGGATTCATCTCTGCCTTATAGAAGGCATAGTATCCATCCCGCTGCTTTTCGATCATATAAGCTAACCGGCGGTGTCCCCAGTGGTCGATCTGAGTCACGCTGCCACCGCCAGATTCGATCCAACCCTGGATAGTTTCAATCTGCTGGCTTAGAGACTCTTCGCCAATATCTGCACGAATAATTACTGCAACTTCATATGAGCGCACGTTAAGTGATCTCCTTTCCATGGGATTGCTTTGTCAATGGCCGTGAGGGTGGCATTACAAAGCGGAAAGGCACAAAGGCCATTTCGATTGGGGGGTAGTTTAGCACGTTCAGTTCTTCTCAGCAAAATTTGACAGTTTACCGGATCACCGTGTTATAATTGCTCACACTATTGGCGATGTAGCTCAATGGCAGAGCACCGGACTCATAAGCCGTAGGTTACTGGTTCGAATCCAGTCATCGCCACTATAAAGAACGACCCACAAAGGGTCGTTTTTGTTTTTTTCCAGCAGTAGATCAATATAGTTTCTCGCTATAATATCGATTAGGATTTGGGAGGTGTGTACTGAGCGAAGTATACTACAAATTGTTCTTCGAAAATCCCCATATTGAGTAATGGAGTAAACCGTGAAATCAGATCTTGACCGGTTGATGCAGGAGCGAGGCTTTGATGCTCTTGTTGCTTATGGCGAAATCGATAGCAATCACATCCTGCAATATATGACCAATAACGCTAGAATTTCCCATGCCTACCTGATCAAGAAAAAGGGCGAAGCACCTGTCCTCGTCGTAAATGGGATGGAGCGTGAAGAAGCTGCCAAAAGCGGCCTGACAGTTGCAACCACTGCCGACTTTCACCGCCTGGAGCACATCAAGGAAGCAGGCTATTTTGAGGGCGATCTACGAATGATCGCTGAGATGTTTGAGCGTTACGACATCAAGGGAACGGTCAGCTTTTATGGAGTGGACGATCCCGGTCGAGCTTTTATGACCCTCAAGCGGTTGGATGAAATGCTGCCCGATGTGACCATCACCGGGGAGACCGATCAAAACATCTTCGATCTGGCCTATCTGACCAAAGATTCCGGTGAGATAGCTGCGATCAAATCGGTGGCCGTGCGAACAAACACGGCAATGGGCGAGGTGATGGACTTCATCAAGGGGCACTCGATTCAGAACGAACAACTGGTCAAGCCGGATGGACAGCCACTCACCGTTGCCGATGTAAAAAGCTATCTGCGTGCCCGTCTGCTTGAACATAATCTGGAGGACGGCGACCAGACGATCTTTGCACTGGGGCGAGACGGTGGTCTACCTCACTCACGTGGTGAGGATGGCGACGTGCTGAGGCTCGGCCAAAGCATTGTATTCGATCTATTCCCCCGCGAGTTAGGCGGCGGTTATTATCACGATATGACCCGTACCTACTGCCTGGGTTATGCCCCGCCTGAAGTTCAGGAAGCCTACGACCAGGTATTACACATTTTTAATACGGTGATGGAGGCATTAACCAGTGGCGAGGACGCCAGGAACTACCAGGAAATGACCTGCGAATTCTTCGAGGCCCAGGGACACAAAACCACGCGCACCGATCCTGGAACAGAAGAAGGTTATGTTCACAGCCTGGGGCATGGACTGGGTCTACAAATTCACGCTGGCCCGCGTATCTCCAGCGCCTCAAAGGATAAACTGGGTCCCGGTCAGGTGATCACCATTGAGCCAGGATTGTATTACCCGGAGCGTGGCTTTGGCGTCCGGATTGAGGATACGGTTTACATCGACGAGAAGGGCACCTTCCACTCTTTGACACCTTATCCAAAAGACCTGATTATTCCGATGGGTTAGCTATTACGATACGATACGATATTTACAGAGGAGCGATCCTGTGAATCCATTTGGACATATCGATCTGCGCGTTCCTGACTTGAAGCAAATCCTGCCGTTCTATGAAAAGCTGCTCCCCGAATTAGGCTTTACGCGCACCTTTCATACTGAAAAATGGAAGGTATTCGCTGCCGAGGGAGAACTGCCGGAGGCAGCTTATTTTGCCATCACAGAGGATCCAGAGCATCGGTCCAATGCGAATATGATCGGTTTCTGGGCAGAAAGCCCGGAAGCCGTGGATCGGCTTGCCGAACTGGTCAAAGAAATTGGAGGCAAGATCACCGATGGCCCCCGCCAGTTCCCGATCAGTCCCAGTTACTATGCGGTCTTCTTTGAAGACCCTTGTGGCAATCCTTACGAAATCACTTACCGGATTAATTAGATAAGTAGCAATGACGACTATCCTGGGTATCGAAACTTCCTGCGATGAAACCGCTGCCGCCATCGTGACAGATGGGCAGACAATCCGATCAAACGTGGTTGCCTCGCAGATAGAATTACATGCACCTTACGGAGGCATCTTCCCGGAGATTGCCTCCCGCGCCCATATTGAGCACATCTACCCGGTGGTTGATCAGGCCCTGGAACAGGCTGAACTGAAACTGACCGATCTGGATGCCATTGCTGTAACACGCGGGCCGGGTCTGGCCGGTTCGCTGGTGGTTGGTGTGAATATGGCTAAAGGGCTGGCATTGGGCAGCGGCCTCCCCATGCTGGGCATCAATCACCTGGAGGGACACGTTTACTCATTGTGGCTGGCCGGGCCGGAATTCCGCTTTGTGGCGGGGGAGTCTCAGCCCTCCGACCAGATCGCCCCAATTGAATTCCCGATTGTAGTATTGATCGTTTCAGGTGGGCACACCGAGCTACTGCTGATGCGGGATCACGGCATCTACGAGCGGCTGGGTGGGACACTTGATGACGCAGCAGGCGAGGCATTCGATAAGGTGGGGCGGCTGTTGGGGCTGCCTTATCCGGGCGGGCCATCGATTCAGAAAGCGGGAAAAGATGGTGACCCGGCAGCCTTTGATTTCCCTCGCGTGTGGCTGCAAAGTAATCAAGGGGAGCGAAACTACAATTTCAGCTTCTCCGGGCTAAAGACGGCGGTGCTTCGCACGCTGCAAGGTATCCATCCAGGCTGGTCACCGGGCAAAGAAGAGCCGCCGGATGATCTACCTATTGCCGACCTGTCCGCCAGTTTCCAGGCCGCTGTAGTCGATGTGCTGGTTGGGAAAACTGTCCGGGCCGCGCAAGAATCCAATGCAAAGGAAATCTTCATTGCAGGTGGGGTATCGGCCAACGCGGCACTCCGGGCCTCAATGATCGCACAAGCGGGACTGCCGGTTCGGGTTCCACCCCTTTACCTGTGTACGGACAATGCCGCCATGATCGCAGCAGCGGGACACTTTCGTTACCAAGCAGGACAGCACGATACGCTGGGCTTTGATGTGACCCCTACCTGGCCTCTGGCCTGATGTCTAGGAAGCCAGATTCCATATTACGACCGTCCCATCCTGTGAGCCCGATGCGAGTTGTGTAGCATCGGGTTTCCATGCTAACGCCGTAATTGAGTATGTGTGACCATCCAGGGTGCGTAGGAGCCTGCCGCTGACAGCATCATATAAATAAACCAGCCCCTTGTCGGAACCAACCGCGATCACATTGCCGCTCGGACTGTATACTATCGGGCCGCTGCCAACTTCAAGGGCTAAGGAGCGGGTTCCGGTGCTCAGGTCGTATATACTGATCCCCTCTATATCCCGATATC
>JBNKDD010000166.1:0-12409 GCA_050288085.1 Anaerolineae bacterium | reverse complement strand
GATAGGTACAAAGTTAACAGACTGATAGGTCGTTCGTGCACCCGCGGCGCCGGGCGCTCTTGCAAATCCTGGCGAGGCGGATAATAGTAGATGCCAGCGATGAGGTCATTAACCACAATTTGCACTCACCATTTAAGATAAAAAATGCCCACAAAGTGCATTTCCTTGTGGGCATAATTCTTAGGTAGCGGGGGCAGGACTCGAACCTGCGACCTTCGGGTTATGAGCCCGACGAGCTGCCACTGCTCTACCCCGCAACGTGTAGTAGGCTAGTCTACCGTGCGGAAGGGTGTTTGTCAAATTTTTCACTTTTTGAGAAGGGTGTTATGTGTAATAATTTTGGGGTTGCCAGATCGGGCAAGGTGTGTTATGTTGTTGGCATTATGATGCATTCAGATCTTATTCGCCGTCCGCGCCGTGTTCGTCGCCTGGTCTCGTTTGGAGGTCCGGCTTAGTGGCGTGTGGCGCGATGTAGAGCAGCTTTTTACCAACACACCCGCTCCGGACCAGGAGCGGGTTTTTTGTTGTCACTTTTTGCCAGGAGGGCTACATAATGAAAGTTGGTGTTTACGGCGCAACAGGCTATACCGGCTTAGAACTGGTCAGGCTGTTGGAGCAGCATCCTGAAGTAGAAATAGGGTTTCTCACCTCGGAGACATTTGCCGGGCAGACCCTGGGCCAGACCTGGCCGCAGGCTCCTGATATACGACTCACCCCGGCAGCCGAGGCTCCTTTATCTGACGTTGACTACGTTTTCTTATGCCTGCCTCATACCCGTTCCGCACCAACTGCTGCCCTGGCCCTCCGGCAGAATGTGAAGGTAATCGACCTCTCCGCCGATTTGCGGATCGATGATCCGGCTGTTTACGAAAAGTGGTATAAGGTCGAGCATCCCCACCCCGAATTACTGCCTATGCCATATGGTTTACCCGAACTGGGACGAGAGAAGCTGATCGGCGCTCAATGCGTTGCCAACCCTGGCTGTTATGCGACTACAATACTGCTGGCGCTGGTTCCTCTGGCCCGCCACAATCTGTTGATCCCCGGCAGTCCCTTAATCGTAGATGCGAAGTCCGGTGTTTCAGGCGCAGGGCGGAAGCCTAAAGCGAACATCCTGTTTGCTGAAGTAAGCGGCGACTTCTCGCCATATAAAATCGGTCGGGCACACCAGCATATTGGCGAAATTGAACAGGTGTTAGGTAAAGAAGGATCGAAAGCGGGTGATCTGATCTTCTCCCCCCACTTGCTGCCCACCGACCGGGGTATCCTGGCGACGGCTTATGTACAGGTCACCGATATGGACGCTGCCCGGCAGGCATTCGAAACCATGTACGCAGACGAACCGCTCGTCCACGTCCTGCCAGAGGGCGAACTGGCAACCTTGAAGCACATCGTTCGGCAGCCGACGGCGGTATTGTCTCTCACCCCGGTGACCGACAATACACTGATTGTCGTATCCGTGCTGGATAACTTGCTCAAGGGAGCCTCGTCACAGGCCGTACAGAATTTCAACTTGATGGCCGGATTTGCCGAAACGACCGGTCTACTGCCGGGTTGAGGAACATAACATGCAGCCATCACCCATTTTGATAAAAGTTGGCGGCAATGACCTGGAGCGTCCGGGCTTTGTCCCGGAGTTGGCCCAGATCATCGCCGAGCTTAATCAGGAAACACCCTGCATCCTGGTACACGGCGGCGGGCGTGCGATCAGCGATTTGATGGAACGATTGGGCACCGAACCCGTTTATCATAACGGGCAGCGCGTAACAAATGAAGCCGCCCTCCAGGCCGCCGAAATGGTGCTGTCCGGGCAGGTTAACAAAATGCTGACCGAAGCCTTGCTCAACGCCGGAGTCGATGCCCTGGGGATGAGCGGTGTAGACCGCGGCCTGATCCGGGTCGAACCCTGGTCACCCGATATGGGCTTGGTCGGGCGGATTGTCAAGGTTCGGGCTGATGTGCTGCTCGACTTATCCGCCGAGGGAGTCGTACCGGTCATCTCGCCGATCTCTATCGGGCCGGGTGGTCGTTACAACGTCAACGCCGACCACGCCGCCGGAGCAGTCGCCGGAGCGATCAACGCCCGCCACGCAACCTTCCTGACCAACGTCCCAGGTGTCAAGGTAAACGAGGACGTTGTCCCAACGCTCACGGTAGAAAAAACCCACGATCTGATCAAGCAGGGAATCATTCACGGCGGGATGATCCCAAAGGTCAATGCTGCTCTTGATGCCATTGCCAATGGGGTGGCAAAAGCCATTATCACCGACCTGTCGGGTCTGAGGGCCGGGACAGGGACTATTTTTACTGCATAGGGGATAGTATGTCTGCTGATGATGTCATAAAAAAGGAAGCCGATTACGTTCTACACACCTATAACCGGGCACCGTTCGTATTGGAGCGCGGCGACGGAATGACCCTGTACGACACCGAAGGCAAAGCCTACCTGGATTTCGCCTCTGGTATCGCCGTCAACGCGCTGGGCCAATCCGATCCGGATATGGTAGCAGCAGTGCAAGAGCAGATTGCGCAGCTCAACCACGTCTGTAATCTGTATCACACCGCCCCCCACGCCGATCTCGCCGAACAACTGTGTACCCTCAGCTTTGCCGATAAAGTTTATTTCTGTAACTCTGGCGCTGAAGCCAACGAAGCTGCTATCAAATTCGCCCGAAAATATGCACTTGAAAATTACGGCCCCGGTAAAACCGGGTTCGTTGTTTTTTCGGGAGCCTTTCACGGGCGCACGATGGGATCGCTGGCGCTGACCCCACGTGAGAAATACCAGGACCCTTTCCGCCCCTTGATGCCGGGTGTAACCCTGGCCCCATTCAATGATGTTGAAGCCGCTGAGAAAGCGATCGGCCCCGAAACCTGTGCCGTTTTTGTCGAGCCGGTACAGGGTGAAGGCGGTGTACAGGTCGCCGACCCGGAATTCCTGCAAGTCCTGAGAGCCACCTGTGATCAACACGGCGCGCTGCTCGTCTTTGATGAGGTTCAATGTGGCGTGGGCCGCACCGGAAAATTATGGGGACACGAGCATTTTGACGTCCAGCCTGATATCATGACTTTGGCAAAAGCGTTGGGCGGCGGTTTCCCGATTGGTGCCACCCTGCTGACAGATAAAGTCGCTGCGGTCATCAAGCCCGGTGATCACGCCAGCACCTTTGCCGGAAGCCCGGTGGTTTGCCGGGCCGCCGAGGTTGTTTTGCGGAAGGTTAGCGAACCGGCCATGTTGGAACACATCACCGCAATGGGTGACTATCTCATGGAGCGTCTGAGCGAACTGAATTCGCCGCACATCCAGGAGGTTCGTGGCCTCGGCTTGATGGTAGGTGTCCAGATGGATAAGGATGTCCTGCCCTTGATCCAGGCCGGACACCAGCGCGGTTTCTTATTGTTAAATGCCGGGCCAGATGTCCTGCGGCTGCTGCCGCCGCTGATCGTGACCCGTGCCGATATTGATCGTTTAACAGATATACTTGCTGAGTTATTGGTTTCATTTTAAGTGGAAAATATGATCACCGCACCAGAAATATCTATGACTACAACATCCGTTCATGGATTGGACTACACCATCCGGACGGCTCGCTGCGACGAGGTAGATGGCATCCTGGCCCTTTTTGATGAAGAAGTACGCGCCGGTCGGATGCTCCCACGTTCGCCGCACAAGATGCGGGCGCGTATCGATGATTGGTTGGTTGCCGAGCACGAGGGCCAGATCATCGGATGTGTCTCGTTGGTCTTCTTTAATCAGGTGCTCTGCGAGCTTCGCTCATTGGCCGTTGACCCGAATTATCGCGGGCATGGATTGGGGCTGGCCTTGATCCAGGCGACGATTGATATGGCCCGGTCGCGGAACATGCGGCGGGTGCTGTCGCTCACACGGGCGGTGGCTTTATTTGAAAAAGCAGGCTTCCGGCAGGACCTCATTGCGAATTTCCCGCAGAAGGTCTGGCGAGACTGTCGCCCCTGCCCCTTACGGCATCGCTGTGATGAATCAGCGCTGATCTACGACCTCCACCTCCATCACTCAGAAACGGAAAAACGCGCATGACAACTTATGCAGTGAAAGGTTTTCAGGCCGCCGGTATCCACTGCGGGATCAAACCCAATGGAAACAAAGACCTGTCTTTGGTAGTGAGCGAACAGCCCTGTACGGCGGCAGGCGTTTTCACCACCAACCGGATCAAGGCCGCCCCGGTGATCTATGACCAATCGACCCTTGCCCGACCGGGCGCATCGATCCGGGCGGTGATTGCCAATTCAGGCTGTGCCAATGCCTGCACCGGTCAGGATGGGATGACCAACACACACAAGGCCGTCAACCGGGCTGCGGAGGCGCTCGGTTGCCAGCCTGAAGAAGTGCTGGTGCTCTCAACCGGCGTGATCGGTGTCCAACTGCCGATGGATGCATTGCTGCCCGGCCTTGACCAGGTTGTCAGGCAGGTAACCGCCGAGGGTTGGAACCAGGCCGCCGAAGGGATCATGACCACCGATACCCATCCCAAACTCGCCAGCGTCAAGGCTTCAGCAGGATATACCATCACCGGGATCGCTAAGGGCGCAGGCATGATCGCCCCTAACATGGCAACCATGCTGTCCGTCATCGTCACCGATGCACAGATCGACCAGCCGGTTCTGGATGCGGCGCTCCATCAGGCCATCGGCAAAAGCTTCAACCGGATCGTGATCGACGGCGACATGAGCACCAACGACACCGTTTTATTGCTTGCTAACGGTGCTTCCGGCATTCAGGTTAGCCAGGATGATGCCGAATTTCTGGCGGCATTAGAGCAAGTTTGTATTGAACTCGCTCAAGCCCTGGTGCGTGACGGTGAAGGCGCGACCAAATTTGTCACGCTGCAAGTTACCGGCGCATCCGATATAGAATCGGCTAGTAGCGTAGCGCGGGCGATTGCCACCTCGCCATTGTGCAAGACCGCCTTCTATGGTGCAGACCCCAATTGGGGCCGGTTTATTTGTGCCGCCGGTTATTCAGGTATTCCTATTGAGCCGGATACGCTGTCGTTATTTCTCCTATCAGCCGATGAAGCCGAGTCGATCCAACTGGTTGAACGGGGCATGCCCTGCAACTATGATGAACCGGCAGCCATCGCCCTGATGGAGAAACCCGAATGGAACATACATCTGGACCTGGGCATGGGCGAAGCGTCTACCACCGTCTGGACCTGTGACCTCAGCACCGAGTATGTTGTGATCAATGGTGAATACCGCACTTGATGGAACAGAGCTAAGGCTCTGTTGTTTTTTACGATAGGATTTACTACACCTTCCGTGATGCTCCACCTTTGGTGTTTGCATCATCCGCCCCCCTTGTAAGGGGGGCAGAATCCGAGCGAGGCGCTCATAGAGCGGGCGAGGATTGGGGGGTAATGTATAAGCCCCAAACATAATCAATGGAGAGAGAAATGGCTGAAGAAAAGGGAGTCAAAAAAGTTGTTCTGGCTTATTCCGGTGGATTGGATACATCGGTGATCGTCCCCTGGCTGATCGAGAATTATGACTGTGAAGTGATCTGCTTTACGGCTGATGTCGGCCAGGGCGAGGAGTTAGATGGCCTTGAGGAAAAAGCTATCAAAAGCGGCGCAAGCAAGATTTACATCGAGGACCTGCGCGAGGAATTCCTGACCGAATACGTTTTCCCCACCATGCAGGCAAGCGCAGTCTATGAGAACAAGTACCTGCTGGGTACATCCTTTGCCCGTCCTCTGATCGCCAAGCGGCAGGTCGAGATCGCCGAGGCCGAAGGTGCCGATGCCCTGGCTCACGGCGCAACCGGCAAGGGTAACGACCAGGTGCGTTTTGAACTGACCGCAATGGCCCTCAACCCCACCCTGAAGATCATCGCCCCCTGGCGGGAATGGGATATCCGCAGCCGTGAAGATGCATTAGAGTATGCCCGCAAGCATAACATACCAGTTGAGCAGACCGAGAAGAAAATTTACAGCCGTGACAGCAACTTCTGGCACATGAGCCACGAGGGTGGCCCGCTTGAGGACCCCTGGCTGGAACCGGAAGAGGATATGTACATCCTCTCTTGCAGCCCCGAAAACGCCCCTGACGAGCCGGAATCGGTCGAGATTGAATTCGAGAGCGGCATCCCTATCGGTGTTAACGGTGAGCGCATGGGCCCGGTTGACCTGATGTGCGTGCTCAATGAGATCGGTGCCAAACATGCCATTGGCCGGGTTGACCTGGTTGAGAATCGGCTGGTCGGCATGAAGTCACACGGTGTCTACGAGACCCCCGGCGGAACCCTGCTCTATGCAGCCCATCAGGAACTTGAGAGTATCTGCCTCGATAAGGACACCCTGCACTATAAGCAGGTGTTGGGCTTGCGTTACGCCGAGTTGGTTTACGATGGCAAGTGGTTCTCATCCCTGCGTGAAGCACTGGACGGGTTTATGCTGGTTACTCAGCGTCACGTTACCGGCCATGTGATGTTAAAACTATACAAGGGCAACGTTATTATCCAGGGTCGCAAATCACCTTACAGCCTGTATCGTGAAGATTATGCTTCCTTCGGTCAGATGGACGTTTACGACCAGCGCGACGCCAAAGGTTTCATCAATCTCTGGGGTCTGCCCCTGAAGGTTGACGCCATGTTGAGCATCGCCGGGACCGGCAAGAGCCGCTTCCGCGCGCCCGATTACTCAATCTTCAAGCGAGACTGACGATAGAATCAACCCGGTGGGTTAAGTTGGCCCAGACCAATAATTTGAATGGCCCAACTGCACAGGAAATAGCTTATCAGCTTTAAGAATTTAGATCGGTAGTCATCCTCGCTCTTGACTCCCCTCTCCATCAGGGAGAGGGGGTTGGGGATGAGGGCTATACGGGGATTGCCAAATTATTTCTTAAACATCGTTGTCTATTTCCTCATAGCCTCGCCGGGTTGGGAATGGTTTTTTGGAGGGTTCAATACCATAAACACGCACGATAGGAGGTTTTAGTTTAATAGGAGCATTGTTGCAATGCATCACAACACGTTACCTGATCGGAAATCAGGTGCAGGCACCCCTATTCCACTGCTGCTGCCTCGTTTTTGGTGGCTGGTATTGAACACCGTCCTGCTTAAATTCCGGCATCATCGAAAAGGAGATGCCGGTTACGATGACTATCTCAACCAATTTTATGCAGGGGATACCACCCATCCCCACGTTGAATTTTATGGCGACGCTTATCACGATGTTCGTTCCTTGATGATCGAATGGGCCGACCTGGAATCCGGCGATTCGGTGCTCGATGTAGCTACCGGCCAGGGTCATCAGGCATCGGCCTTTGCCCGGAAAGGCCATCCGGTTGTCGGGATTGACCTGGTCCATAACCGCGCCCATTTAGCAAATGGAGCCAACCAGGAAGGTCGGATTAACTGGTGTGCCGGGGATGCCTCACGGCTGCCTTTCAAAGATGGTGCTTTTGATGTCGTTACCATCTCGCTGGCTTTACATAGCATGCCGTTTGATATTCAGCTTTATGCCCTGCGTGAGTTCCAACGGGTGGCCCGCAAGCGGGTCGTAATCCTGGAACCGCGCCCGCCGAAGTGGTGGTTAAGCCGACACCTATACGCCATCATCGGTCAGGTATTGGATGAATCACTGTACTTTCGCGAATTCGCATTGAGAGACTTTGACGCGCAGTTGGGACGTGCTGGTCTGCGGATACGGTCAGCACACCGCTGTTACCACCGCGTTCTGACAGCCTATGTCTGCGATCCGGTTGTTGCAACATAAACGCGAGCAAATAATCCCATGTAGGGGCGCAGCATGCTGCGCCCTCATATAGATAATATCTGAACTTGATAGACACAACAGGGAGAAAAACCACGTGATGTTATGGGGCGGTCGATTTGATGGGCCGGTTGATGAGTTAATGCGGCGTTTTCATGACAGCTTTGGTTTTGACCGCCGCTTATATGCGGCGGATATCAAGGGCAGCATTGCCTATGCCCAGGCCATCCAGCAGGCCGGTCTGCTGACCGAATCAGAGCGCGACACCATCATTGACGGGCTGAAGCAGGTTCAGGCCGAATTCGATGAAGGGCGATTCGAGCCGCTTCCCGGCGATGAGGATATCCACACCGCTGTCGAGCGCCGCCTGACCGAGTTGATCGGCCCGGTTGGTGGTAAGCTCCATACCGGGCGCAGCCGTAACGATCAGGTCGCTGTCGATGTCCGTTTGTGGCTGATGGAGGTCATTGACGGAGTACAGGCTGAACTGTCCGCTTTACAGTTGGCCCTGGTCGATCAGGCCGAGAAACATCTGGGCCTGGTGCTGCCGGGTTACACCCACCTCCAACCCGCCCAGCCGATCTTGTTCAGCCATTGGTTGATGAGCTACTTCTGGATGTTTGACCGGGATCAGGCCCGATTAGCCGATTGCCGGAAGCGTACCGCCGTTTCGCCTTTAGGATCCGGACCGCTGGCCGGGAACCCCTTTACCATTGATAGGGCGCAGATTGCCGCCGACCTGGGCATGGAGGCCATCAGCCCGAACAGCCTGGACGCCGTCAGCGACCGCGATCATCAGGCCGAATTCCTTTTCGCCGCCGCCCTGATCGGCAACCATATCAGCCGCCTGGCCGAAGACCTCGTTATCTACTCCAGCGCCGGTTATCGTTTTGTCTCCCTGGGGGAAGCCTATACGACCGGTTCCAGCATCATGCCGCAGAAGCGCAACCCCGACTCGATGGAGCTGGCGCGGGGCAAAAGTGGCCGTCTGATCGGCAACCTGACCGGCTTCCTGGCTGTCCTGAAGGGCCTGCCCTCAACCTACAACAAGGACATGCAGGAAGATAAAGAGCCGCTTTTCGATACGGCGGATACCCTGTTTGTTATGCTGCCGGTTGTGACCGGCGTGATCCGCACCCTGACGCCCAATCCAGAAGCCATGCGAAATGCATTAGATGACGGGATGCTGGCAACTGACCTCGCCGATTATCTGGTTGACCGGGGGATGCCTTTCCGGGAGGCTCATGGTGTCATCGGTCGATTGGTCCGAGCCGCCGAAGAACGCGATGTCCCATTGGCGCAGCTTCCCTTTGAGGTTTTCCAGGCCGAGTCCGACCTGTTCGAAGAGGATGTCTTCGCCGTCTTCGATTTCGACTACTCAGTCTCACGCCGGAAAGCCCCCGGCGGGACGGCCCCCGACGCTGTCCGTCAGCAGATCGCCCTGGCCCGCAGCAGAATATAGGGAATTGATGGGGCGACACGAACCTTCGGTTGTTGGTTCCGGTCGCCCCTGAGAACGTTTCTGGAAAGATAAATGGTAATACCGATCACGCCTCCACCCACTCAAGAAAGGCCGGTTTTTAAGTCCCTCTCCATGAGGGAGAGGGATTTAGGGTGAGGGCTTTGACGCCTATAACAAAACTTACCAGAAACCCTTTTAGAGGAAACTCAACTCGATGCGCTGGCGTAGCGGCGGACTCCTGTCCGAAACAGGATCGATGCACCAATAACCAACACTATCGAAAAGCCAAAACTTCCCACCAGCAAGGCAGGCGGCAGATCGCCGGTCAACGCCTGGGCGGGGAAGGTCGTCATCACCCCAACCGGGACGATCCAGGTGAGGAGCAGCCTCAGCTTGTTAGGATACAAACCAACCGGGTAGCGGGCCATCTGGAAGATTCCATTAAATACCCAGCTAAACAGAAACCCCGGACTCCAGAACACCAACCCGGAGAACGCCAGCAGGATAGCGTAAAGGGCCAGCAGACCTGCCCCCAACGCCACCAGGAACCCGATCAGATGAGCGGCAGCCAGCGTTCCACTCAGCTGGATCGCAGCCACCACCAGCACCCCGGTTCCGAGCAGCAGATCGATCAGGGTAAACAAGCGCCAATGGCGGGTGCTGGCTAAAAACTGGATATCGACCGGGCGCAGCAGTGTATAGTCAAACGTACCCATCCAGACCTCGCCGTCCATCCCGGTCAGGGAATCGAGGCTGGGACTGATGAACAGGTCACGCAGTGCACCGAGAGTCAGATAGCTTCCCAACACGGCCAGCGTTGAAGCGAACGACCACCCGCGAATAGTCTCTACCTGATCGAACAATATCCACACACCCAGCACGCCCGTGCCGAAGTTAAGCAAAGAATGCAGCAGTCCGATCAGGAAGTTGGCGTTATAGGCCACATCCTGCTGGACGGATGCCTTAAAAAAGGTGCGGACAACCCGTAAATAATGCGCCATCTTACCCTCCAACCGCCGTGTACTGACGAACACCCTGCCGCCACAACACGAGATACAACGTCAAAGCGACCAGCAGCCAGCCAATCTGCATCGCAAATCCGAGGGCGAGATCAGCGCCCACCGCCTGACCGGTCAGCACTTCGACCGGGAATCCGACCATATAGCGGAACGGCAGCCAGACCGCCGCCTGCCGCAGCACACCCGGCAGCAAATTAACCGGGGCGACCTGACCGGCCAGCAGAAAGATCAGCGCATCTTGCAGCGCCAACAGCGAATCGGCCCGCGTGATCCAGAAAGCCAGCAGCGCTAGCCAGTACCCCCACAGGAATCGGAGCAGCCACGCCAATCCCAGCGCCACACAGAACAAGATCACCTGATGCAGGTTGGTGTGAAGTTCCGGGCGGAGGATCACGGCTAAGACAGCCGTGATCGGGATCACAAAGATCATATAGACGACCTTCCCGGCCAACTCGGTAGACAGCGTGTTATAGACCGGCGACATCGGGTAGAGCAGCAGCCGGCTCATACTGCCATCCCGGATCAGATCGCCGACCGTCCAGTTAGTTTGGGCATAGGTGATCTGGTTGACGACGATTAGCACCAGGTAGTACGCCACGAACTCGCCCCGCGTCAGCCCGCCAACCGTGCCCCCTCCGGCAGCCGTTGACCACACGAACAGGTAGATCAGCGGCGGAACCATCCAGCCGAACGCCAGCAAGAAAAAGAAACTCCGGTGCTGCATCCAGGATAACCAGGTCTGTTGGATCAACGCCCAACCGCCTCTCGGATTCATAAGTTGCCCTCCTGGTAAATCTGATCGATCACTGCTTCGAGCGGCGGGTTTTCGATCGATAGATCGACCACCGGCAGTTGGCTCAACAATTCGGCAGTGATGGCCGACGTTTTCCCGCGATCAACCCGCAGCGTCAGGCTGCTGTTTGCCTGTGAAACGACGTGCACTCCATCGGGCAGATTGCCATTAAGAGGCCGGTTGAGAGTCAGCTTGATCAGCTTGAACGGGGCCAGCCGCGCACCGAGTTCGGCCAGCGGACCATCGTACAGCAGTTCCCCGTGATGGATCAGGATCACCCGCTCACACAGTTCGATCACGTCCGCCATGTAATGGCTGGTCAGGATGATCGTTGCCCCATTGCGCCGGTTGTACTCGGCGATAAAGGTTCGCAGCCGCCGCTGCATCGATACGTCCAGGCCCAGCGTTGGCTCATCGAGAAACAATACCGCCGGGTGATGGATCAGCGATGCGACCAGTTCACACTTCATCCGTTCGCCCAGGGACAGGTTGCGTACCGGTCGGGTGAGCAGATCGCCCATATCAAGCAGCGTACTTAACTCATCGACGGTGGCTTTCAGGTCAGCCGCTGGAACATAGTAGATTTCCCCCAGCACCCGGAAGGTATCCATCGCCGGGATGTCCCACATCAACTGGCTTTTGTTACCCAGCACCATCGCGATCTGGCGCAGATAAGCGGGCTTGCGCTCCCAGGGAGTCTGCCCCACCACGCTCACCGATCCGCTGGTAGGGTGGAGCAGTCCGGCCAGCATTTTGAGGGTGGTGGTTTTACCGGCTCCGTTTGGCCCGATGAAACCAACCACTTCCCCCGCCCTGATCGTGAAATTGATCGCCCGGACTGCCGGAACATCACGGGTGGTTTTACGGACGAGATTCTTTAGTGATGCCTTTAAACCCGGTTCGCGCTCCGGGACGCGATAGGTCTTCGATAAGTTTTCCACAACAATTTGAGATTCGGACATTTATCCCTCCTTAATACAATCATCATCATAAAACATTGGTGTACTAGTGGAGGGTTTGACAGCTGAAACTGTCTACGATTATGATGCTGGAGTGATTGCAAATAAACAGGGCTATTGGGGGCAGCACATGTTAAATTCAAAACGTATCAGGCGATCTTTGCCAATAGTAGTGATTAGCTCAATTTTGTTTCTGGCGGCAGGCTGTTCAGGTAGTACTATTGAAAATGATGAGCCGGTCGGAACACCGGTTTCGACACCGGAGCCACAGCCTACTTTCACGCCGGAAGCATCTCAGACACCCACATCTACAAATACACCGGAGCCAACCATCTTCCTGAGCCCAACGGTTTCCCCTACTTACCTCCCACAGGTTGTGGATGTACCTTTCCCACAGGCTGTATTGGATAAGTTTTTGTTTA
>JBNKDD010000165.1:0-12462 GCA_050288085.1 Anaerolineae bacterium | reverse complement strand
GGTCTGACCACCGCCCTCCACGAGCGAGGCTACGTGCTGACCGAGCATGACCCGGATTATGTGGTGCTGGGCGAAACCAAAGCCTACAACTATCAGAGCCTGACCACCGCCGTGCAGTTAGTCGCTGCCGGATCGCGCTTCATCGCGACCAACCCGGATGTATCCGGCCCCGGCGAAGGCGGGATGGTTCCCGGCTGTGGTGCAGTCGCCGAGTTGATCACCGCAGCCACCGGTGTCAAGCCTTACTTTGTCGGCAAGCCCAACCCGCTGATGATGCGGTCGGCGCTCCGCTCGTTGGATGCACACTCCGGTAACACGATCATGATCGGCGACCGGATGGATACGGATATCATCTCTGGGACCGAAGCCGGTATGGAAACCATCCTGGTTCTGACCGGTGTCACTGCGGTGGAAGACATAGACCGTTTTCCGTATAAGCCTACCAGGGTCGTTGACTCGGTTGCGGGCATCGAAATCGAATAAATCTGAACCTCTCCCTCCGCAATTGACCCTGAAGGCGCATCATACGACGATGCGCCGTTTTGCTTTTTAGGGATATGGATCGCATGTTAGAATTGTTCACAGGGTGAAGGGGGAATACTCATGACAGACGATCAATTCTGGGACATCATCGAGCAGGCCAAATTAAAGGCGGTTGGCAAAAGCCAGTCTGACCACGCGCAGGCGCTTATTGACGAGGTCGCAAAGCTCTCTATTGATGAAATAATAGAGTACTACCTGATCCACCGGCAGATGATGGTGCGTGCCTATGATCCGCTTCTCTGGGCTGCGGCGGGAATTATGGCTGGCGGATTAGGTTGCAGCAATGATGGCTTCGCGGATTTTCGCAGTTGGCTGATCGCGCAGGGTAAAGCGGTCTACGAGGCGGCGCTTGCAGAGCCGGAAACGTTGGTCGACACGATTGAGATTGGCGTGGATGCGCAAGCTGAATGCTTTACTTTTATCGCTGTCCACGCCTACGATAAGAAAACGGGTAGCAAAGATGATTTCTATGATCTCATACCCGACACAACCCACCTTCGCGATCCCTGGAGCAAGGACCTCCGCTCGCTTTCTCATGAGGAAGCCAGAGAACGATTCCCCAAACTGTATACGAAATTCTGGGATCAGTGGAAAACATGGTGGCGGCCAAAGGCTAATCCAGACGAAACGGAAAATCCAGAGAGGAATCAGAACGGTGATTAAAAAAGTGACACTTGCGGAGAAGTTCGGGCGGTTTGACGATCATTGGAGCCCCAAGATTGTCGGGGAGTTGAACGACAATTACATCAAGCTGGTCAAAGTACAGGGCGAATTCATGTGGCATCACCACGAAGACGAGGACGAGATGTTCTACGTGCTGAAGGGCAAGCTCCTGATCAAGTTCCGAGACCAGGATATCTGGTTAGAGCCGGGCGAATTTGTCGTGATCCCAAAGGGCGTGGAGCATTTACCGGTTGCCGAGGAAGAAGTCCACATCATGCTGATCGAGCCAAAATCCACCGCGCACACCGGCAACGTCGAGAGCGAGCGGACGGTCAAGAACCAGGACTGGATATAGAGACTATGAATCGTTATGCCGAATACGACCGTTTCGCACAGGTTTATAACCGGCATTGGGGTAGCAAAACCCTGGCGCTGATGCCGGTATTCGAGAAACTGGTACTCCAACATTTGCCCACCGGAGCCGCCATCCTTGATTTATGCTGTGGCACCGGTCAGATCTCCAACGCTCTATCCGGGCGGGGCTATCGGGTCACCGGTATTGATGGCTCAGAGCAGATGATCGAGTTGGCTCGCCGCAATGCACCGGATGTCAATTTTATCGTAGACGATGCCCGTACTTTTGAATTTGATGATGATAGTACTTTCCAGGCTGTTTTTTCGATCTTCGACAGCCTGAACCACATCATGACCCTCGCCGACCTGGGAGCGGTTTTCCAGCAGGTCTATGCATCGTTGGAACCCGGCGGATGGTTCCTGTTTGACCTGAACACCGAGGAGGGTTTTAAGGCCAATTGGCAGGGATCGTTTGGTATTATCGAGGATGATGCGGTGATCGTCGCGCAGTCTGGTTATGAGCCGGATACTTGTGTGGGCACGTTTGATGTTACCCTGATGCTGCTCGAAGATGGAGCCTGGCGGCGCTCCGATCTGAAGTTAACCCAGCGTTGTCATGCGGTGGAAGACATCCTTGAGGCGCTGCGCTATGCGGGGTTTATCCAGGAGCAGGCACTCGATGCCACCCACGACCTGAACCTGGGCTTACCTGGCCGCTGTTTTTTTGTCTGTCGCAAGTGACAGGTGATCTGGACTAACTTTGTAGTATAATGGCGCGGCAGGCAAAACGAATCAAATGGGGTACGAATGATTTATCGTGTTGGGCGTGGAACCGCGAAGTTTATTCGCGGTGGCTATTCGTAGTCCAAAATCAAATCAGCCAAATGATGGTTGAGGGAATGACAATGTCAGAATCATTGATCGGTCAGGTACTCGGCGGCGACTTTGAAATTACCCGTACTCTGGGCAAGGGGGGGATGTCCACCATCTACCTGGGGCGGCAGTTATCGGTTGAACGATCTGTTGCGATCAAGGTGCTGGAAAAAGCATTGCTCGGTGACCCCAGTTTCATGGATCGCTTCTCCCGCGAGGTTGCGACCACCGCCAAACTCCAGCATCCGCATATTATCCCGATTTACAGTCACGGCGAACATGAGGGCATGCCCTACGTTGTGATGGCGCATATACCCGGCGGCTCACTCCAGGATCGGATGTGGGAAGAGAAACCGGTCTTTGAAGAGATCGCCAACCTGTTCATCGATGTCTGTCAGGCGCTCGATTTTGCCCACGAGTATGGTGTGATCCACCGTGATATCAAACCGGCCAATATCCTGATTGACCGGCAGGGGAACGCTATCCTGACCGATTTTGGGATCGCCCACGTTGCGACTGAAACCCACCAGCAAACCGGCGAGGCGCTGCTTGGGACGCTGTCCTACATCGCCCCGGAGATGATCACCCCTGAGAATGACATTACCCAGGCTGTCGATATTTATGCCCTGGGGGTGACCTTGTATCAGGTATTAACCGGCGAACTGCCTTTCCGGGCCAAGACCGCACCTGAACTGATGTGGCAGCATCTAAACGAGACGGCTCCACTTGCCACCCTGGTTCAACCCGATCTGCCTGTTTCGGTTGATGCTATCATCCACCGCTCGATGGCAAAAGACCCGGCGCACCGCTACCCAACGGCGGGGGAATTCGCGGCAGACCTGCGGCGGGCGATTCAAGGCCAGGCTCCGGCGCAGGCTATCTCGCTGGCCAGTGCTGCCCCCCAGCCGGTTGAGAACCTGGAATGGGCTATCCGCCGCGTGATCGACCAGGTGGTGAAGATCATGCGGCCTGACGGCGGGGTAGGGAGCGGATTCTATCTGCCAGGGGATAAGGTGGTCACGGCGCTGCATGTCGTCGATGGTGCGCCGGGCCTCGCGATCCGGTTCCGCACCGGCGAACGGATCGACGCGGATGTGGTCGCTGTCGGTGCAGAATATGATCTGGCTCTGCTCAAGCTCCGAAGCACCCCCACCACCCTGACCGCCGACCAGCTCAACGGCTTGTCTCTTGATGAACCGGCCTCGCTCGATCCAGGAGAGGAACTGGCCGCGATTGGTCACCCGCTGGGTCTGGATTGGTCGGTATCGGGTGGGCATTTCAATGGCCTGCGCCACCCAGGCGAAGATCCCCTGCCGCGATTCGGGATCATGCTTGAGACGACCTTAGTTCAGGTAGATGTGACGATCAATGCGGGGAATTCCGGTGGGCCGATCATCGATGCGGGGGCGCGTCTGGTCGGGGTAGCGGATAGCATCATCAACCCGGCCATCGCCAACAATATCGGTTTTGCAATTGCTTCAGAGACAGTACGCAATTTCTGGGAGGCAAACCAGCACCAGGTTGAACCGCTCCTGCCTTATTCAGATGGGCATCATCACCCATCCGGTGTGTCTCATGATCCGTATACCGGCAAGCCGATCAAGCCGGTTGACCCGGTGACCATGCCGGATATCCAGGGGCCAACCATGCGCTGCACCAACTGTGAACAGATCATCGCGGCGGATGCAGAATATTGTAACTACTGTGGCAAGCCCAATACCCACCCCCGGAAACCGGACGACCAGACCCCGGAGGATCAACGTCCCACCGCCATCGCGACGGTTTCCTGCACTAACTGCGGATACTTCTTCCCGGACCATTTGTATCACTGCCCGCAGTGTGGAAAGGCGCGGCGCTAGACTAGAATCAGAATAGGTGTTATGCGCGGGAAAAGCGAAGGGCGGCCCTTGGGCCGCCCTTCTTGTTGTTTGCTAGAAGATTCTTACAGGTTGTTGATGACGTTGCTGAACACGTTACCGATGGTCGGGCCGAGCAGTGTCAGAATTGCGATCACGACAACGGCGACCAGAACGAGGATCAGAGCGTACTCTACAAGACCTTGGCCTTCTTCGCGAGGAAGGAACAACATAATAAAAACTCCTTAAAGTGAAATAAAAATGAATATCACTATTGTCTCTAATCTATCACCATTCGATGTTTGTGTCAATGAATTTAGGTTAACAAAATGATAACAACGTTGGAATCTGGTACAAAAATCCTACTGATTTTTACCGGAATCTAACGGACGGTTTACTCTGGGAAGACGAATGATCCATCTTCCCCCGGTGCAAAATCAAGCACCTCCACCACCGCATCGACGTTCAACGGGCCGTATAGGTGCGGGAACAACTCCGGTTCGCCATGTGCCCCCGGCTCATATTTCAACTCAGCCGCCAACCGCTCTGGATCAATGCGCAGCAGCACCAATCCCGTCCGCCCGTGATAAAAGTTGTTGGCAACCGTGAGCACCTGCTCCCTGGTTGAGAAGTGAATCAGCCCCTCTGTTTCAAGCGTATCCCCCTCATAAGACCCGGCGGAAAGCGCTTCTTCCCACAGTTTGAAGCTGGCAATGTGATAGATCATGTTTTTTCCTTTTATTGTCATTTGCTAAACTTCTGCGTTTTTCACCTGTTGAGATCACATCTAATCGGATGACTTCTTGAGGACATGTGCTCGATTGTATATGGCTGTTGTATTCCAGAAGGGATTGTCCAGAAAGAATATAATGAGCGCATATCCCACGCCGTATAGCAAGTCTGGATATTCTAGCCACGTTACATAGAGTTCGCTCTTCACTTTTTTATGATCAAGAATCCGTTGTAGATCATTCTGTAGCGTTCCACCATGTCTTTGTGTTTCTAAATCCTGGCATAATTCCAATACGCTAAACCACGCGCCCGGTGGTTTGTTGAATAACCTCAAAACGAATTTATCACTCCCTGTGATTAAATCCGCAGCTAAGTTTCCTAATTGTTTTTCAATCTTCATTGGACATCAGGCACATCCCATATGATGATCGTGCCATCGGCTGATGCCGAGGCCAGTCTGCTCCCATCCGGTGACCACGCCAGGCCGTTCACATTACCGGTATGCCCGGTGAAGCGAGCCAATTCCTGCCCGGTATAAGGATCGAAGAGCGCTATATCATTTCCCTCAAACCCATTTATCCAATTGGCATACATGTTTCTCCCGAACCCAACGGCCAATATGCTGTTGTCCGGTGACCAGGCCAGGCTTGATATGCCTGTTTGCTCGAAGATTAGTTGAGTAATCGTTTCTTCTTGGCTGGTTCTCCAGAGCATGAGTGTTGCATCAGTATAAGCACAATCACCTCCTTGAGGGCCGCTCCAACAATCACTCACTTCGGCGGCTGCTGCCAGCCATTCGCTGTCTGCTGACCATCCGAGTAGATGGGGTTCGAGTTCACCTGTATCAAGGCTTTGTATGAGGAGACCATCTTCGGAATCATAAATTGTTACGCTGTTCTGGCTCACTTTGGCAACATGTCCATCTTGTGCGGTGCACTCCCCATAGCTTGGTCTGCCAACACATAACTGATTCGCAAACAGTGAATCGCCGTCGTCGCTTGAGAGCAACTCATGGATACCGGTTTCTATATCAAATACCTGGTATTCATCAACAGCGAACCAGCCAGCAATTTGGTTGTTGGGCAGCCAGACAAGGGCTCTAGCTCTGAAATATTCCCCAATTCGGCCCACTTCATCCTGCGTCTCGACATCCCAGATGGCCACATTGGCACGAGTATCGAGCAAGATGTATGGCTCGGTGTGGAACCACTCGATCTTCTCACCCTGGAAGGGTAATTCGGCGATCTTTTGACCGGTTGCCATATCCAGGATGATGGTTGTATCACTTTGATCCACGGCTATTAAATTTTCGTCGGGAGAGAGTTCCGCCAACCGGTGCCTGAATACAAAAAGGATAATATCTCCGGGTGGCTCCAGTCCTTCTAAAGGCAGTCTATTTGTTACTATTCCCTGCTCAAAGTCGAGAGTTGCTGATTGGGTATTGCCGAAAAGCGTTACGGTTGCCTCATCATCTAACCAGGCCATTGATCTGAAAGAGTATTCCAGTCCTAATTGGTCGAATTCCAGAACTCGTACTTCGTCCTCGGATTGCCAATCCCAGACGTAAATCGTTTCATTTTCTGGCCCCACAAAGTGGGAAGATTGAACCAATATCCATTTATCATCCGGGCTAAACGAAAACGCCCAGAACTTCTCTGAATCGGTTGGACGTGTCAATGTGTTTAATAATTGTCCACTGGTTATGTCCCAGACGTAAATGTCATCAATATGTTTAGCTGCCAGGATATCGCCATCCGTTGACCAGTGAATTTCACCAAATGCATCCCACCAATACGTGACTAATTCCACCTCGCTTGTTACTTCCCATAGCAGCAAACCGGTTTGACTGTCGTAAAACCTAAAGCCGGTTGTGTAATCTATGTCTAACATCTCATCGGTCACCGAAAAAGGATCATCTATTGGGATATCTGGTCTAATTTCTACGGCGATCATGGAACCATCGGGTGACCAGTTGCCGCCATACCACCCGGCGAGTTCTTGTATCTTCTCACCGGTCTGAGCTTCCCACAGCGTAGGCCCGCTGTTGAAACTGAAGCCGGTGATCAACCGCGAACCATCCGGCGAAAACGAAACCGTCTCAACCGCGTACTCTGTATATTTATGCCAGACTTGCTCAAACCCATCAACCTGATAGACATAGATACCGGTGCTGGTTCCCAATGCCAGCAGTGAATCGTCTGGGGAAATCGCACTGTCGAAAATCCGGCCAATTCCCACCCTCGCAATCGCACTGACTGATGTCCCACCCTCAGCAAGGACGGGTGGCCAGGTAGCGGATGGAACCGGCGTGTCAGTTGGTGAGATCGTGGGCGTCGGTTGAGTCGTAGCGGTGGCGCTGATTCCCGTCGGGGCCGGACTCGCCACCTCAGCCTGACACCCCACCGCCGCCAAACCGATTACCACCAACCTGACCAATGATCTTGCGTTCATGTTTTGCTCCCTATCTAGCCCGTCAAAGCCCTATGAGTATAGACTGGAGTTCTTTATGTTGTTCAGTCCATGCTTGATTTGCTTGTAAAGGGTGAATAAAGGTCAATATCCCGGCATCATCTATAACCGTATAGTCGCTTACAATCGATTTTATTCTATCAATAGTACTTCCCTGTATGGAGAAGGGAATATAGTTACCCCAACTGGACATGGGTGAATCTGGCCCACATAGAAAATCGTTCTCATAATCAATTACGCCTAAGTTGGGCCGTAGCGATTTGATGATTATTACAATGGCTCTCTTGTAGGATTCGAATATCGGATCGTCAGCGGGAACGTAGGATATATTGTTTCCAGGCAAAAATGCTTGCTCATCGACACAAAACACGAATTTTCTAAAGTCATGTTTCCCCGTAAATTCAAAGTGTGCTTTGTAGATGGTTTCTCGCAGCTCCCATTGCAGATCGATCTTGAGGTAGCCTTCACGAGCGAACCCATCTGTTATTTGTTTGAGGATGGCAGCCGACCCGGTTACAGTGTCGGTGTTCTGTGGGTAGAGACGAATGCCTGATTTTCTCAAAGTGGTAAACAAATCTGAGACTTTTTTAAACTCGAAAGGATAGGGGGCTAAACA
The DNA here is from genome assembly GCA_050288085.1 of Anaerolineae bacterium. GTDB lineage: Bacteria > Chloroflexota > Anaerolineae > Aggregatilineales > UBA3940 > JBNKDD01. The sequence goes on along the minus strand of JBNKDD010000165.1, from coordinate 4,356 downwards.
GAAAACCCCTCGAATGAAGTTGCTCACAATTCTGGCCTCTATTGCCCATTGGCGTTTGTGTAAAAAACACAGGCAGGGCAGCTAATTACCACCTTGCCTGTAGATATCCGTTTTCTATAACATCAGTCTGATACCTATTGACTAATGCAGGATGCGCTTTATGACCTTTTCTAGCATCTCCTTAACCCCTTCAAGGTCGTCCGGTATCTCGACACGTACTTGTTCTCGCAGTTCCCGGATTTGCTCGTCGAGGTCTGAAAGCTCAGGCTGTTCCATCGATAGCTTGATGACGTACAGCAGGGCACGCATATCACTGGGATTTCTCTTTGCCGCAGCGATGAATGCCTCTGCCGCTTCAGGATATTTACCTTGACCCTGTAGGGCAAGGCCCAGGTTTTTATAGGCATTATGCCGCCTGGACTCGATCTCGATAGCCGCCCGGCAGTAAGGTTCGGCATCCTCGTATCGACCAAGTTGAACCAGCGAATAGCCCAGGTTATTGTTGATCAGATACCATGTATGGTTGTTGACCGGTTCCATTGAAAATGCCTGCCGGTAAAACTTGACGGCATTTTCGTAGTCGTCAATCTGTTCCATAAGTTGCCCGGTCGCCAGGTAATAGGATGCCTGTTTCTCCGGCTCATCGGTCAGGGCTTTGAGTTGTTCGATGTAGACCATAGCGCGGTCTTGCTGTCCCATCATCGAATAGAAGCGCACCAGGTTCCAGGCCGCTTGTTCCAGGTCGCGTTTCTTTTGTCCGAATAACGTTTGCAGTACCACCTCGGTCTGATCGGCGGTTAAATCCTTGCCGCCCATCAATTCCGCGAACAGGAATCTAAACCTCTGGTCATCTTTCATCACTTATTCCCCGATCAATGCTCCCGACGATAACCGGTCTTACCCTGCCCTACAGCGCCTTCATGCACTCGATTACGACCGCGCACATTTCCTTTGTTGATAGGGGTTTATCCGAGCGCAGATCGGCAGTCCGTGCGCCTTCTTGAAGCGCCCGTGCCACCGATGTTTCAACCGCTTTGGCTTCCTCCTCCAACTCCAACGAGTGGCGGAGCAGCATCGCCGCGCTCAGAATCGTACCGAGCGGATTCGCGATTCCCTTCCCGGCAATGTCCGGCGCGGAGCCATGAATTGGCTCGAACAGGCCAAGTGTCCGACCACCCTCCGCCGCCTCGCTCAATGAGGCACTGGGCAGCATCCCCAGCGACCCGGATAGCACCGCGGCCTCGTCGGTCAGGATATCGCCGAACATGTTGGTCGTGACTACCACGTCAATCGAAGCAGGCCAGGTGACCAGCCGCATTGCCATCGAGTCGACCAGTTGATTCTCAAACTCAATATCAGGATTCTCTTTCGCGACCTCGGCAGCCACCTGTCGCCACAGCCGCGACGATTCGAGCACGTTAGCTTTATCCACCGAGGTGACTTTGCCGCGCCGGGCTTTCGCCAGCTTAAAGGCCAGCCGCACGGCCCGCCGCACTTCCGACTCGGTATAGACCATCGTATCAAGGGCACGCGTTTCCCCGTTTACCTGCTCGCGTTTTTGCTCCCCAAAGTAAATCCCCCCGGTCAGCTCACGCACCATCAGGATATCGACTCCCTCCAGCCGATCCTTTTTGAGTGGTGAAGCGTCGGCCAGCTCCGGGGAAATCGTAATCGGGCGCAGGTTGGCGAACAACCCCAGACCTTTGCGCAGGCCAAGCAAGCCTTGTTCCGGGCGCATCTTTGCCAGTGGATCGTCCCACTTCGGCCCACCGACCGCGCCCAGCAAGATCGCGTCGGCGCTCTTGCAGGCTTCTAATGTTTCGTCGGGCAGGGGCGCATTTTTCTTGTCAATGGCAATTCCGCCGATCAGGTGTTCATCATAGTCAAATTCATGACCGTATTTGCTGGCAACAAAGTCGAGTATCTCTTGTCCTGCGGAGACAATCTCCGGGCCAATCCCATCGCCGGGGAGAAGAACAATCTTGGCTTTCATAAGACCTCATTAATAATATGTAGTGCCGGATAAAACGTCGAGGCAAAGGCCATCAGTTCCCATCCCCGACAAATAAGTCTTTATGGAGTGCGCCTATTTTACCAAAAGGCTTCATTTGGGACGAGACCCCATCCCTGCGTGCTTTCCTCCCGCCGTTTTAACTACCTGGATTGCTCACCACAGCAACCGCCTCCACCTCAATCAATAGTTCCTCCCGTGCCAGCGAAGTCACCCCCACCAGTGTGCTGACCGGGCGATTCGTTTTCGGCAGATAGTCGGTTAGCACAGCCCGGAGCGCCGGGAGATCGTCCGGGCTGTAATTGACCACAAACATATTCAACTTCACCACGTCGGCGAAGCTTGCCCCGGCAGCCTCCAACGCGATTCGCAGATTCTCGAACACCTGCTTCGCCTGGGCATGCAAATCGCCCACCCCGACCAGATTCCCTGCCGCATCAAGCGCGATCTGTCCGGCAATATAAACGGTCGTGCCACCGCTCACCGTGACCACATGGCTGTAGATCGGCGGTTGGTGCAAACCATCCGGGTTAATAAACTGCTTTTTCATTTTTAATACCCCATCCTTTCTTGTGAATTTTACCCCTTACGGATGATGCTGGCCCGCCATATTGATTCGAATATAATCAAACTGTGGTAACGTAATAGTGGGAAGAGGGTATGATAATATGAGCGAACACAGCTCCAATGGCAACCGGGTGCTGCACATCATCCTGGGCATAGGTCTGATGATCCCCGCCGCCATCTCCTGTATCGGGGGATTTATTTTTCCCACCATCTCTACCATCTTGAATGCCTTCCGCGATGTCAGCCCGCTGGGTGAAGCGGCTGAGTTTATCGGTCTGGCGAACTTCGAACACCTGACCTCAGACCCCGTTTTCTCCGGCGCGGCTGGTTTCACCACCTTGATGATCGTCGTCCGGCTGCTGGCCGTGGCGATCCTGCCGCTGCTGTTGGCGCTGGGAGTCAATGCTGTTGGGCGGGCCTTTCGTATCTCGGCCCGGTTGGTCTTCACCGTTCCGCTGGCCTTATTTTCGCCGGTTGCGCTGGCCCTGGCTTGGTTGGGGGCACTAAACCCAATAACCGGGGTGGTCGATGCCCCACTGCTGGCCGATCCCGATTTAGTGCGTCCGACCATGTTATTCACCGATGGGATATTCGTCACCGGGATCGCTGTCGGTCTGGGCCTGATCATTTTTCTGGCGGTGCTGCGTGGGCGTGGTGAAACTCTCCCGGAATTCAAACAGACCCTCATCCCTCTGATCATCACCTGGGGGATCGGGCTTCTGGCAACCATCGCCCTGACCTTGCAGGATTTCACCTGGGGCTACGTGCTGACTCGCGGCGGCCCTGCCAATAAGACTATGACACTCGGCCTATATCATTACCTCTCGAACTTCGCACGGATGCAGTTTGGATATGGGGCTGCGGTGGGATTTCTGCCTTTGATTGTCGTCCTGCTGCTGGGGTTGATTGCCGGATTACTGGTGATCATCCCCGGTCTGCGATTGGAATTAGTCTCATCTGATAGACCGGCATACAGTGGATCAAGGGGCATCTTTGTTCTGATTTTAGTCCTGGCGCTGCTCTGTGGAATCACCGCTTGTGGGATCAACCTGGCGGCATTACCAGTTGGCCTGACAGGTGGTCCTGGCGGCCCTGGTGGCTCTGGCCCTGATTCGATACCTGCCGGAGCGATCTTCATTGTCAATACCGTAATTATCCAACTTATCCCGGTTCTGATCTTCCAGGTGGTGATCACCTATTTGGCTGCATTGGGGATAGGCGGGCTGCGGCCATTAGGCAAATTCAGCGAGTGGTTGTTGCTCCCGTTTGCCCCGGCCTTTTTCCTGACCACCGGCCTTTTATCAGTGACCCTTTTTCAGCGTTTCCGTGCGGCTGGAGCTCTCAATACCCTGGGTGCGCTGGCCGCACCAGGATGGATCAGCGTCCCGATCCTGATCGTGCTGACCCTGTTCTTCAAGGGCCAGCAAACCGCCTATCAACAGGCTCGTGATGCGGGTGAATCGGGCGCATTCTTTAAGAAGGTTATCTTGCCATCCCTGCCCTTGACCGGCCTGCTGGCCTTAGCCGCCTGGTTGATCAGGATGCAGCGCCTCCAATGGCCCCTGATCGCCGCTCCTGCCCCTGATCTCTACACCATGCCGGTGCTGCTGATGGCAACCGCTGGCCAATATGCCGCCGCATTTTCTCAAGTAGGCCGCATGGTCGCGGGCTTTCTGATCCCGACCGGCCTGTTCTTCCTGATCGCATTTGGGCTGTTCCAGGTATTTTACCTGGAGCGTTTAGCCCTGGTGCGCGGCGAGCCATCCGATGAGGAGATC
>JBNKDD010000164.1:0-12479 GCA_050288085.1 Anaerolineae bacterium | reverse complement strand
AAGTCTGCGGCAACAGTCTGATACGAGAGCAAATTAGCACGAATATATAGGATGGCAAACGCGGCACTAAGCCCAATATTAGCCCAGCATAGAATAGTCGTCTGACGATCTGAACCTCCCTGAAATTGCCGGGGTGTTACCAAAACAATCAGGGCGATCCACCCGACCCAGAAGTAGGATGCCAATGATGAATACCAGAATTGCAGTAGATACCCAGGGCCGTATTCTGTAATGATAGTCGATCTACCTAGGATAATCATCGTACCGGAGCCTATGCCATATGCTGCGAAGGCCCCCCAAACCGCAATTGGACGCCAGTCGGACTCCTTTAAATATAAATAGACTGTATTCAGTACAAAACTGACCAGAGCCAGCACACCAATCCAGAAAGCCAGCCCCACATCCTCATGATATGTAGGAAGTCCGTCACGATAGTAAACTGTTGTGTTATGAATCAAAGGTGAGCCAAGATGAGCAATATTCAATCCCATAAGCTTAAAAATCGAAAAAGTAACCTTAACAGTGCTTGATCCATGGGAAATGGTTTGCACACCGGCAGCAAGAGGTATGGTGAATGGGATGAGATGATACCATTTCCGATAACCAATCACCCAACCGACAATCAGCAAGATAGGAATAACCAGCATTCCACTCAGATGGGAAAAAGCCGCACAAAGAGAAAACATGCTTGCCACCCACATCCTCCACCATGCACGATCTGGATTCGTTAAGGCTAATAATCCCAGCAGCAGGAAGAACATTGGGAAGAAGACTATTGCATGTAACCCTAGCAGCCAGATCGCCTCATGTCGCAGTGAAAATAAGACGGCAGCAAGCGGGATCATTGCCAGCCAGGTCTCACCCGGATGCAGGCGTTTGAAAAGTAACAGTAACAGAATATAGTTGGCGATAGCCAACACCAGTACAGAAAAAGCCTCGAGAACGAGATTCCAATCTGTTAAATAAGTAAACAGGGCTGTAATGAGGTAGCCAAAAACAAAGTTATGTCCCCATATCTTATGTAGTATGGTAGACGCTGTTAATCTTCCTTCTTGAACAGCAATTGCAACTGGTATACTGGTATCCCGTACAGACCAGATCGGCCAGTGACTGGCGAATGAGAGGATATATAAACCTACCAGACCAACCAGACCAATGACAACGAAGGTTGGAAGCAGACGTTTTAGCTGCAAAGTTTTTCCGCTCATGTCGGATGGCACCTTTAGTGGGATATGTATCAAATTCACTGTAATCGATTAAACCGACCGTGTACACAGTGTCAGAGTAGGTCATTCCCTAAGTATTATACCCACTGCTTGATAGCATTAGCAGCCTCGCCAAGCGAAACAGTGCGCTGTTCGCTGTCTTTGCGAGTCTCGCCCAGTTTACGGATAGTCACCTGCCCGGCAGAGACTTCATCCGGGCCAAGGATCAGGATGAAAGGAATCCCCTTGGCCGACGCATAACCAAGCTGGTCGCCTAAACGGGCTTCAGCATCATAATACATGGTGGTGTTGACCCCAGCCTGGCGAAGTTGAGTCGCCAGTTGCAGCGAGTCGCCGACCGTTTCTGCGTTGAAGATCGTCACCAGGGCCTCAGCGGTGGTGGCCCGGATGTCCGGCGGGAACATATTAAGCTCGTCCATCGCATCAATGATCCGCTCGATACCAAAGCTGGTTCCGGTTGCCGGGAAGCTCACATCGGAGAACAGACCGATCAACTCGTCGTAGCGCCCCCCGCCAGTGATGCTGGGCATGGCTTTGGGCTTCTCGATGGTGGTTTCGTAGATCGGGCCGGTGTAATATTCCAGGCCGCGCACCATCGCGAAGTTCAACTTGCAATCATCCTCCGGCACGCCTAACGCCTCAAGAAAAGCGAACAGATCGCTCAATTCGCCGATTCCCTCCATCGCACGGGGGTAACCCTGTAATTGGGCGGCCAGGTTATCAAGCACTTCCTGGGTTGGACCGGAGATTTGCAATAAGTCCAGCAGGCGGTTCACTGCGTCTTCCGGGATGATGTCGGTTTGTGCACCGTAATAATCACGAAGCTGCGGGGCCAGTTCACCGACCAATTGGGTGGTCACGGCCTGGAGCTGCCCAGATGGCACATCGCTGTCAATCGCATCCTGAACCTGTACCTGCAAAGACTTAAGCACGGCATCTGCCAAAGCCGGATCGAGTCCCTCATCGGTGATCATCCGGTCGCGCATATCTTCAAAAGCCAGCTTTCCCTGGATCGCCAGCCGGGCCACACGTTGAAGCGGCTCACGGGGTTCATCCGGCACACCAACCATCAGCATTTCGCGGCGCACGCCGTCCAGCCCGATCTTGTCCAGCTTGTCAATCGAACGGTACAACCCTGGCTGTAAGGATTCAGGCACACCGGCAAATTGGCCGATCCCGTCCAGCAGCTTACGATTGTTAATCGAGATCGTGAACTCGGTGAAGCCCAATCGGTTCAGCACTTCAGACATCACGGCGATCACTTCCGCGTCAGCCAGCATACTATTCGATCCGACAATATCTGCATCACACTGGAAGAATTCGCGATAGCGTCCCTTTTGTGGACGGTCTGCCCGCCAGACCGGGGCGATCTGGTAGCGTTTGAACGGGCGCGGGAGGTCGTTAGCATACATCGCCACGACCCGGCATAACGGTACGGACAGGTCATAGCGCATGGAGAACTCATCACCGGGGGTGCTGCCATACCAGGCTTTGTAAATCAGGCGCTCGGCATCCGGGCCATATTTCCCGGTCAGGGTCTCCGTCAGTTCCATTGCCGAGGTTTGAAGCGGATCGAAGCCAAATTCCTCAAACACGGTTCGCACCACATCAAGCACATACTGCCGCTTGAGCATCTGTTCCGGGAGAATATCCCGCATACCCGCCGGGATTCGAGCTTCTACTTTATCGGCCATCTTATTCTCGCCCTTCCTTTGAGACAATAAAAAACGTGGAGGTTCACTCCACGCCTGGGTTACAACGGTTTCAGGCTGGCATTTAGCCGCACAGCACCTGCGCCGTCCCACCAGCGTGGAGGCGATGGGCATGATGGTGCTGCTGGGCCATCGCAAAGCACAGGTCGTCTGACATTTGCCACCTCTTGAAAAGTAGTTGACCGGTATTGTAACGTGCGGTTACAGGGGATGCAATGATCGTCTCGCTTACACGGGAATTCCATATTGTGATTTAAGGATCGCCCGGAGATCGGTAGTTGGACGATAATGTACAGCCTGCATCCCAACAGCCCGTGCACCCTCCACATTCTCGATAAAATCGTCCACAAAGATAGCAGCCTCGGCGGGAATATGCATCTTATCCAGGATTGCTTGATACGCTCCCGAATCAGGCTTCATGATGCCGATCTCTGCTGAGATCACACTAGCATCGAACAGGTCACCAATCTCAAATGCCGCCAGCGAATCGCGCAAATTTAAGGTGTTGTTCGACATCAACCCGACCGGTACTTTATTGTGACGTAATTCACGAATGAGTGTTACGAGTTCTTCGTTCAACTGATCGCCGCTGTAGAAATCGCGTTGTAGGCCAACCAGTTGATCCGGTGTCAGATGGAGTTCGGCCTGGACAGCCTGCCAATAGGCATCAAGCGTTACCCGTCCGCATTGAGCATCACGCCAGGCAGAGATACCATGCACAACCGATTCGACCGTCCCCTCAGGCAAACCCAGTCGTCGATCCCAGGCATGGCGCGGGCCGCGATCCACGCTGACCATGATCACGCCGCCCCAATCAAAGACTAAGGACCGCCGTTGATCGCGCCGGGTCATGATTCGGGTTGAGGTGGGCTAATCCGGCGTAGATAGTCCCAGGTATAAAATCCCGCATTGTGCCCATCGTCCCAGGTAACCACCAAAGCGTAATTACCGGCGATCTCTAAACGCACCGCCTCGTAGGATTTTGATGGTGCAAGCAGCAGCAAATCCGGGTCATACTCCGCCCCCATGAACTCGTGCCCCCCACGACAACTGGCACACGGGCAAGCCTCGCGCAAGGCATTTAAAGGATAGGAACTGGCACCATCAGCCCAGGTAATTCGAAGCTCATGCGCCTCTTTGTCATGTATGATTCCGGTTGGTCGGTGTTCTTGTATTGATGTCATAAGTCTCTCTTCTTCCAATTATTATGCTGATTTTAAATTGTTGGCAGATTGTCGTCAATGTGTATTATTGAACCCGAACTCTCCAAAAAGAATAAGGGGATGATATTCACTAAGTCTTATTTATAACTAATGTTTTTCACTCACATATATCCCAGGGTAAGTCTTATTTAACAGTCTGCCTGAATTATTGACAATTGTGTTAATGCTGGTGTAAGATATAGAGACAAGGGTATAAGATGGTTTTATAATAATATTATTACAGTATAAAGGTAGGCAATAAATATGGCGCTAGAAGAACTTGTTGAACCGTCTATACAGACACTAACAACACACTTTGCATCGAACAAACTGCTACTGATACATCCTAGCAGTCGTTATCGCACATTGCTGATTGCTGAATTAATCAACAATCCGCCGTGCCCCCTCTTCTACTTCGGATTGGGGATTAGCGATATTACCCTCACACAGTTTCTCACCAGTCTCTCACACGATTTAGCTGATCAAAAGGAAACTTTTGGACGCTACATCAATGAAGCCCGCAATCAGACCCCGGATGATTTTGAACAGTTGGCGACGGCGCTGGCCAACGATCTGGAAGAACTCAGTCAAGAAGATTACTTACTGATTCTCGATGAGTACGATCGTTCTGACTCTGTACCGGGAATACAAACTTTCATCGAATATTTGCTCAATTACCTTCCTCCTCAATGTCACTTGTTAATTAGCAGCCGTACAATGCCCCGTCTCCCCTGGGTAGCACTGGTTGCAAGACACCAGGCAGTAGTCTTGCGGGACTCACGGATGTTGTCCAGTGGGTTCTACACGGAGCAGACAACCACAAACCCTAATGTAGAGGTATATGCACTTGGGCCAGGCTACGTCATGGTGAATGGGGAGCATGTCACGACGTGGGAAGGGCATTTACCTCGTCTTCTGTTTTTCTTCGCTCTTGATCGTCCGATGGTAACTCGCGCTGACATTTGTCAGGCTTTCTGGCCCGAGCTTCCTATTGATCAAGCGGTTAACGTCTTTCACGTCACAAAGCGTCGTCTACACAAAGCACTCGGCTTTGACGTGCTGGTCCATGAAGGCGGGCATTACCGAGTTAATCCTGCCCTGAACCTGCAATATGACATTCTCGAATTCGTGGACAGTCTCGTTGAAGCACGTGGCAGTCAGGGCGAAGGCGCAGCCCCGCATTGGCAAAATGCGATAGACATCTATCGCGGTGACTATCTACAAGGCCATGATGACCCTTGGATTGTTGAACGTAGAGATGACTTCCGGGAAGGCTATCTCGAAGCCTTACGCGAATTGGCCCATATCCGTGACGAGGGTGGCCTCCACGAAGCCGCGCTCGGACTTTATCTGCGTGGTGTGAGCGAAGCCTCTAACCGCGAGGACCTGCACCGTCAGGTGATACGGCTCTATGGTCAGTTAGGACGCCGCAGCGAAGCTGCCGAGCATTATCAAAAGCTCGAAACAACGCTGCAAGAGCGATGGGGAATTTCACCTTCTCCTGAAACTCAAGAAGTATACCGGCAAGTTGTCGGAGAGTAATCCTCACGAAATTAATGGTATAGAGAGAGGGGTTGTTAAAACAACAACCCCTCTTTTTTCTCACCCAACAGATTTGTTATGCGCTGCGGCAGCATTTCTGCATATAAATCCTGGATTTGTTCGGCTATACAACTCCAGGCATATTGCTGAGCATAGCGAACCGCTTCTATCGACATCTCCTGCCGGAGACATTCGCACTCAAGCAGCAGCCGGACTCTTTCTGCCAGTTCTTCCGGCTCACCATCAGGCACATGGAATCCTGTAACCCCATCCTTTACCAGGTAAGCTAACCCACCAACCTCCGAAGCCACTACTGGCGTTCCGCAGGCCATCGCTTCGAGCGCCACCATCCCAAACGATTCATAATGAGATGGCACGATCACTGTCTCAGCCGCCGAATAATAATAATGAAGGGTATCCTGACTCCGGGCCCCTAAGAATGCCACCACATCCCTAAGCCCCAATTCTTCGCGAAGATCGTGAAGGCGGGCCATTTCTGTATCCTGCTGCTGGACATCCCCACCGATAATTGCCAGGTGCAGGTTATGAGTATGATCAGGGACCTGCTCGTGGAGCACAGCAATAGCATGCATCAGCGTATCAACGCCCTTTAACGGTTCGATGCGGCCAACAAACAACAGCATTTTTTCATTGGCCGGAATGCCAATAATCTGCCGGGCCTCAGTCTGGGGAACGGGCCGAAAATGACGAATATCAACACCGGGAGGGATGATCCTGATCCGACGCATCGGCGCATCATACAACCACAGCAATTGCATTCGTTCAGCGGGGGTAGCCGCTACCAGGCAGTCAACTTCCCGTATGAGCTGCTGTTCGGCATCTACCCGTAGTTCGGTTTCAAGCTGGCTGTCGCTCTGAGCGATCCGATTTTTCATCCGGCCCAGGGTGTGAAACATCTGTATAATCGGAATGTCCCATGCCTGTTTGAGTTCTACAGCCACACAGCCGGACAACCAATAATGGCTGTGCAACAGGTCGTACTCGATTCCTTCCTCGCTTGCAAACCGCTTAACCCCTTCGACAAATTCCGGGAGATGCGGGTAAATCTCAGAGGTAGGCAGCGGAGACTCAGGCCCCGCCGGAATGTGAATCACGCGGGTTCTCGGCCCCAGGTCACTCTCGTTAACATGCGGGACACACGGATCCTGCGACCGGGTGAATATATCGACATAAATGCCCCGCCGTCCCAGTTCAACACCCAGTTCGCGAACATAAACATTCATCCCACCGGTTTTCTTGCCACCTGGCGCGGCCAGCGGACAAGTGTGGACACTCAACATGGCAATACGCAGCGGTCGGTTATTCACAATCACCTCATTCCTTGCGTCGAATAATCAGATTATGTACTGAGGTGGCCTGTCCCCCCATACGCATTTTATATGTTTCATCACCCTGCAAAAAGTCGTATATTTTATAGCCTTCCTGGATAGCATGTTCAACGCTGTAGGTTAGCAAAACAATCCCCGGACTCAAGGCCCCATACTGCCCGGCATCCAAACCAGAATTGTAGAGCAGCACCCGGTCACGGTAAACAAACTGCCACATCGCAGCAACCGGCGTCCCCGCCACCGACAGGAAGATTAGCTCCAGGTTCCCGTTCTGATAGGTCACCGGCCCAATCGCCCGGAAGAATTCAGCGTGACCGGGTATCTCCAGGAAGCTGGCTTTTTCCGGTGTGCTGCGGGCCATCAAATCCAGGAATGTCTCTATCTCTGCCTGGAGATCGTGCTCGTCACCGACCACATACCACTCAAGCCCATCATAAGCCTCGGCCCGACGGCGCTTACGGCGAAGTTCATGGCGCTGCTTTTTGTCCAGTTCTTCCAGATACGCCTCGTAATCATCCGGGAGATTGACAATCGGACAGACATCCTCGAATTCAACCTCAGCACTCAGGCCATATTCTTCAGCCAGGCCGGGCATCAAGGAGAGTATTGGAGAGGATTCCAGGATATTGCATAGAATAAAAGCATCCCATTTTGGCGCGCCGGGGGAAAGCATAAAATCCATTAGCCCCCGGAGGGCGGCCTCTTCTTCGCCGGGCAGCAAAATAGTATCCAGATAATCGGCTACCTCTGTGCAGCCAATAGTACGCACAGCCTGCGCCCCATCGACTTCTTCAATAAACCAGGGGCCGATTCCAACCAATTTACCCGTGTCATCACGGACGGTCACGACGGACAATTCACCCCGGCTCAGATGTTCCCACCAGGTGCGCTGCCAATCGAGCGTCATGAAAAAATAATCCGAGCGATTCGGATCAATGAGTGTATCCCATTCCTCCGCTAATACATCAAAAACAACTGGCGTTGTGTACAGTTCAGCTTTCACAAGCCCTCGCTTTACCAAATTTAAATGATTCAGGGAAAAGAACTCCCGGTGAATCTAAAATCACTACTGAATTCTATCTAGAGAGAGAGGGTAGAGGCAAACCGGTTAGCGATCTTGGGCGAACGGAGGTAGCCCATCGAAGAACAAGCCCCACCAGTGCTGCCATTTGGGAAGGGGATTTCCGGCAGAGGCACTGGCTACTGGATCGCCAACCTGCTCCTGCCGTTCGTAGACCGGAATTACCAGGGTTTCACCTGAACGTACCATTTTCCCCTGGTCATGTGCCCAATCTTCGACAAAAGCCGGACTGTTGTAATAATCCTTCTGTTTTTCCAGGTCGCTCTGTTCCTGAAGCAGCGCTTCAATTTCCGTTTCCAGCGTTTCCTGTTCGTTGAGCTTCTGTTGGCCCTCAACCACGCGCTGACGGAAATTAACAACCAGGCTGCCCCCGGCAATTGTCAGCAGGATCAGAATGATCTGTAAATTGCTGAAGGGAATTCGCCAACCGCTGGACGGCTCAGGGCCTTGAGAGGATGCTGCCATATCTTCCTCAATAAAAAAACCGAGCAACTGCCCGGCTTCTACGTGGTGCCGAAGGTGGGATTTGAACCCACACGACCTAATGGTCACTACGCCCTGAACGTAGCGCGTCTGCCTGTTCCGCCACTTCGGCTGATGCGGTTATTTTGACACCACACTCCTTATTTGTCAAGGGCAGATGTGGGAGTCAGGCGTTCCATTTCCGCCCAATTTGTCACTCCCGGTAAAACTTCGATGGTAGTCTGCCAGGTTGTCCCTCCCCAACGGCATAATACACGATAATTACCAACCGGCACATCAGGAATCACAAAATTCTCAGCCCAGTTATCATCAGGGCTGACTCCAAAACCGGCGTAAGTGGTCGTCTGGTGAGTGGTTCGTCCGGTGGTGGTGTCAATCAAAGAAACCTGTGCATCGTAAACCGTCTTGCCATCTTCAAGGGTGATGCGCCCGGCAACCGTACCGGTGTTGGCATAGGGGGCGATCCATAAAGCCGGGTTACGAACAGAGTTGTAGTAATTCCGGCCCACCCGTACCTCGAAGTGAACATGTGCGCCGGTAACCTGCCCGGTAGCCCCGATCAGGCCGATCACATCACCGGCCTCAACGTGCGTGTTCTGCTCAACCAACAGGACGGACATGTGTGCATACAGGCTGTAAACGGGCTGGCCATCATACCCAAAATCATGCTCGATGACGACGGTATTCCCGTAGGTCGTGATGTACTCCTGCTCATTACGATGTCCCCGGCCTGACCAGATCACCGTTCCATCTGCTGCGGCCAGAACCTCGACACCAATCGGATTGGTGATATCAATACCATGATGGACCCGCAGATCATTGGCCGGGCCATCTGACCCGTAGGGATAATAGGGCGTGGCGTGATTGGTATAGTTTGAAGCAACCGGGCGGATCATCCAGTAATGATCGAATGGGTGGTGGGCAATCGGCACCTCGATCTGAGGAGGATTCCAATCACCGTCAGGAACCGCCGCGTTTGATGACGAACTGCCGGGAACCGCCGTCTGAAGCTGCCGCGCATAGAAAGCAAGCGGTGTCGGAGAAGGCTCTCCACCTGGAGCAAGCGGGCTGGGTGTAGGCCGGGCCTGTTCAGACACAGGAGTCGGTGAGGGTGTGGGAACCACATTGCCCGGATCATCATTTCCGTACAGGTTGATCGATACAGAAGACCCTTCACCTGACCGGCTTGTGCCGGGCGGGTTGGTCAGCACCATCAGCACAGCAACAATACCCAGAAGGATAATCGGCAAAAGTGCCCGTAGTTGTCTCATGAGGAGGGTTCCTCCTGATCATTCTCAAGATCGGGGGATGGAGTCGCCGCATCCTCTTCTTCATCCTCCGGCGTTGGCGTGTCTTGCGGAATAGGCGTTGGCGGTGGTGGGGTTGGCGTATAGAAGGTTGCCTGCAAATCGGTTGATGGATACAAATCCAACATCGCCGTCCACCAATCCAGATTGTCGCGTTTTTCGTACTGCCAGTAAAGGACACCCGGCCAATTAGATCGCCAGGATTGGCTGGCCGGAATCCGGTACCAGCCAAATATCTCGGCTAACCGGGTAAAATCGACGTAATAGCCGGATGGCATATCACTCTTGAACCGTCCGCCCGCCTCGTAGGCTTCAACATCTCCACTGGTTCGTGCTTCAAAATCCCAGGGCAGCGCGTGGAGTGGCTCCCCCTGTGAGCCATCCTGAACGGCGCAGCGCACATAGAGCCGCCAATACAAATCCGGGCCGATATGTTCCGGCACCAGTTCAATCTGGGGATTATCACCTTGATTATAAGCCTGTACCACGTCAAAGGCTCGCCCGGCCTTGTGCCAGTTGCGGTAGTCTTGATCGGGTTCTGTCGGTCGATCCAGCTCCCACCAGACCTGGTTAAGCCGTCCTAAGAAATCCCACCCGGCAGCCTGGCTGACGGCGTTTTTCAGGGCAATAAACGAACCATCAACCTGATCGCTCAGGTAAGGAGCCTCGTTGATAACACCGGGCAGGGTAATCAGCGGGATGGTCGATTCAGTATCACGTGGCAGCATTGGTTCTTCATAAGCCGGGAGAGTGGGCGCGGTCACGGCGAAGGCCAGACTCCCACGCGGGACTGAAGGTAGTTCCGCCGCCGACCAGTTGGGATCGAAAGCCGTTTCGGGCAGGGCAAATGATTGTATGGATGCACTCCAGGCTCCAAACTGCCCGGTCAAAAACAGGCTGTCACCCTGCCGGTCAAAGAGAAAGATAAGATTGCTGCCATCCGGTGACCAGGTAGGCGAATGTCCCTGTCCGACCACAGACGGCGGTGAATCCAGGTTGGACATATCCTGGGCATAGACCAGCGATACACCATTCTCGACGGCGCTATAAGCCAGAAAAGTTCCATCCGGGTTCCAGGCAGGTGCTTCCTCGTTGATATCCGGTGTGCGGGTAACGTTGATCGCCTGATCTTCGATCGGATTATCAAGCGATATGACATAAATATCCTGGTTGCCACCCCGCCATGAGACATAAGCGATTTCCCGTCCACTCGTCCCCCAGGCCGGGGCGAAATCTGGGGCCGGATGGCGCGTTACGGGGTAAGGGCCTTCACCGGCATCAGCCCGGATCAGGTAAATATCTAGATTGCCGTCATAATATGCCTCATAGGTTAGCCATTCACCATCCGGGCTCCAGGAAGGCGCGGACTCATAGGCCAGATCGTATGTTAGCCGGGTGACATCCCCGCTCGGTAAATCGAGGACATAAAGCTCCCAGTTCCCATCCCGCCGCGACGAGAAGGCGATCCGGTTTCCATCTGGACTCCAGACCGGATAACGGTCGTCGGCAGGATTTTCGGTCAGGCGAACCGGTTCTTCTTGATCCGCCGAGAGTGCGAATAACTCCTGCTGTGCCCCGCTGTACATCGAAAAGACAATGGTTCCCCCCACACGCAGAACCGATTGTTCGACGGCGGGTAGTTGAGGGGCTGCGGCAGGATCATCTACCTCGCCAGGAACGGACGTTGGGCCGCCGAAGATAACCTGGACAACGGAATTATTCCACGCCTGAGGGCTGGTGGCCCAATAGACCAGGGTCACGACGGCAGCCAGCAGCACGACAATCAACCCGCTCAGAGAACGCACCTGTGATTCGGCGCGGGCGGGTTCGGATGAAGATTCCGGGCGGCGGATCCGGCGGCGAACCCGGCGGGACAGACCCTCCCAGAATGCTGCGAGATGCTGCCCCGACCAGACACTTGTCTTGGTAGCCAGACGACCAAACCGATCAGATAGGCGAAAGAGCAATGTGAACATGCTGAGGATCATAGCATGTTGCCAGCAGTTCTGAAAGTCGCTCTCTGGTACCTTTAGGCCACAATTAGCAGCTAATGAACCTGTTGAGATCGGTCTGTAATCGCCCCGCGTTCGAGAAGCGGAATATCTGCACCTTCACGGCCATCCGGCGGATCGGTGGGTTCCAGTTTAACCGCGCTAACCTTGAAATCAGGTATCTTGGCACGCGGATCGATCCGGTTATCTGTCAACACATTGGCAGCGGCTTCGGCAAAGTGGAAGGGGATAAACAATACACCCTGCGGTGAACGCCCTGTCACCAATACGCGTAGGGTAATTTCTCCCCTTCGCGATGAGACTTTGGCCCAGTCGCCGGTTGCAAGCCCCAGCTTCTCGGCATCATCAGGGTGGAGTTCAACAGTCGCTTCCGGCCAGATCGTGTTCAGTGCAGACCGGCGAGTCATAGTGCCACCGTGCCAATGATACAGCACCCGGCCCGTCGAAAGGATGAAGGGGTAATCCTCATTCGGCAGTTCGCTTTCAGTACCATACTCCAACGACCAGAATTTTCCTCTGCCACGCGGGAATTCTTCCTCAAACAGATATGGGGTACCGGGATGAT